>NZ_JAABQC010000052.1 GCF_011391645.1 Rhodoferax sp.
CCGGGTCCAACAGGCGGTAATTCTTGAGGTCTTCGAGCCACAAGACAAACCGGGCTTTGCCATCGTTGTAGCTTTTGTCGCCCTTCTTCCTGCTTTTACCCAGCAGCGTGCGAATGTCCTGCCCCACCGCTTCCCATTTCTGCGCCAGCGGGCGGCTCAGCACGGGCTCGATGATGCGCAGGATGGTGGCGGGGTCGGTGTAGTGCGCGCCAAGTTGGCTGCGTTTGGCAGGGTCGAGGCCGCGCTCGAACAGCGTGCCGAAAATGGACACATCGATGGCTGACCAGTTCAGCGCGGCGGCGTTGCGCAGCTCGGTCACTTCCATGATGCTCAAAGCGGGCACCTTGACCTTTTTGAACAGGCCGCCGTTGAACCACGGAATGTCGTCGTTGCCGTACAGGCCGCCGTCGCACATGGCGATGAACAGATTGGTCAGGCCCTGGGTGAGTTTGTCGGCGGTGAGATGCTTGTTATTGACCAGGCCCTCGAACATGCGCTCGGGCAGCAGGCCCACGTCTTCAGCAAAAAAGCAGAACAGGCACTGCGTCAAAAAGTGGGCGACTTCGTCAGGGTCGTTGTCGCGCTTGCGCAGGCCGTCAGCCAGCGTGGCAAAGCTTTTGGCGGCAGCCTCGGTGATATCGCGGCTGGTTTTTTGTGGGCGAAAACTCTCCGGGTCAGTCCACAGGCGGCGCAGCAGCATCTGCTTGGCGGGTTGGTCCAGTTCGCCCAGCAACACCGTGTGGACTTCAGACGGGTGGCCGTTGAACTGGGTGTGGATGCGAATGGTGACACGGTCGCACACCACCAGCAGCGGCGGGTTGGAGAGCGCCAGGCTGTAGGTGAGCAACTGCTTGAGGGCAGCGTCGAGGTTTTTGCCAGGGGCCTTGTTTTCCCAGGCGAAGTGGTCGCGCATGAACACGTCGGCATAGCCTCGCGCCTCGCCCAACACCAGCGTGTCCTGCTCAAAAATATAGTCACCCGCGCTGCCCGGCGTGGGCACGCCCAGCAACTGGCACAGGTCGATGAAGTGCGCCTGCGCGCCCTGGCGTTCGTTCAGCTCATAGGCCGGGCCGCCGGGCCCCCATTTGGCGATGAATTCTTGCGGGGTCATCACAACAGCACCACATCCAAATGCTGAAAATGTTGGTCCAGGGTCAGCACGGGCGCCTGGTGGCGCCTGGCACAAACGGCAATCAGCGCATCACTCAGCGGAACCTGCAAGCCTTTGGCTCGCAATTGCGCCAGCAAGCGCCCGGCACTCAGCCAGTCTGCCGGGATGATGTCAAGGCAAGGCACATTGGCCAGTAAAAAATCAAGCTGCTCCTGCTCCTTGCGGCCCTTGGCGCCTTGCATCAACTCGGCTTGCACTGCTCCGCAAAGTGCGGCACGGTCACTGGCCAACAACTGCGCGACCTGATCGCCCAGACTGCCTTGCGGCTGGCGCAAAAAATCAATCCAGGCGCAGGTGTCAATCAAAACCGGTTTCATGGGCTTGCCGGCTCATTTGCGGAAAGCGGCATCACATCAAGTTGGCGCAGCTCGCGCCAGTTGTCTTCAATCGCCACCTGTCCCCGCAAAGCCAGCAACTTTTTTAGCCGCGCCTGGTGAACGTAGTCCTGAACCGCTTGACGCAAGGCCTTGGCGGGGGAAGACTCGCCGGTAGTTTGCATCAACTGTTTCATCAAATTATCATCAATTGTGATGGTTGTGCGCATCATACTCTCCCAATAAGTGCATCATTCAAGTCTATCAGCAATGCATCAAAAATTCAAACGGGGCGCACCCACACGGGCCGTAACCGGCCTGTCAGCGCTGCGGCGCAATCTCAGAGGCGTAGTCGTACAGCGCGCCCAGAATGGCTTCGTCGCGCTCGCTGGCGTTTTCGGCCAGCTTGTCGAGTTCTTCAAACAGGGCGTCCAGTGTCAGGGCGCCGCCCTCGCCGTCAAACAGCCGGGTCGCGCGGTGGGCTTCCCATCTTTCGGCTTCCTCCAAGCTGAGACTTTGCGGAAAATTGCGCGCGCGATAACGCCACAGCAACTCGGACAAGCGCGCGTCTTCAAACGCGGGCCTGGCCGTGGCAAGCTCAGCCGGGCTGCGCTGGCGCAAGTCGTTGAGGCGGCGGCGATCGGCATTGCCGACAAAACCGCCGTACAGGTCTTCATCCACATCCACAGGCGCCGCTGCCGGCCGGGCAAACACCTGGGCCCAGATGGCGCTCATGTCGGGCAAATCGCGTGCCGCCGCCGCGTGCTGCAGTTGGGCTGCCAAGTCAATGCCCCAGCGCCCGGCCATGGCCGGGCTGAGCACCTTGAGGTTGCTCATCACCATGGGCGACTTGTTGAGGTGCACCGACTTGACCGGCAGGCGGCTGATGCCTTCCGGCAGATCGGCGGATTTGCTGAACAAACGCAGTCGGATTTGTTCGGCATTCAGGCTGGCCAGTTCACTCGGATCAAAGGCCAGGTCCCAGGCCAGCAGCTCGTTCTTGTTGGTCGGGTGCATGGCCAGCGGCCACATCAAGGCGAGACAGCCACGCTCAGGGGCAAACATGCCTGAAATGTGCAAAAAGGGCTTGGCCTGGGTCAAGCTGGTGGGCAAGCCCAGTTCAGCCATGACCCGGTCTTTTTTGTGCAGCGCAAAACAAAAATCGAACAGTTTTGGCTGCGCTGTCTTGATGAGCCGCGCCAGGGCGATGGTGGCCTGCACGTCGCTGAGGGCATCGTGGGCGGCGGTGTGCAGCAGACCATTAGCCGCGCTCAGGTCGGTCAATTTGAAGCTGGGCTTACCGTCCGGTTTTGTGGGCCACTGGATGCCGTCCGGACGCAGGGCGTAGGCGGTGCGCACCACATCCAGCAAATCCCAGCGGCCGCAGTCGTTTTGCCATTCGCGCGCATAGGGGTCGATCAGGTTGCGCCAGAACATGAAGCGCGTGATCTCGTCGTCAAAGCGGATGGTGTTGTAGCCCACGCCCACGGTGCCGGGTTGGCTAAGGGCCTGCTCGATCTGCGCGGCAAACTGGTGTTCAGGCAGGCCCTTTTCCAGGCACTCCTGGGGCGTGATGCCGGTGATCAGGCAGGCCTGGGGCTCGGGCAGGAAGTCGTTGGCGGGCCGGCAGTGCAGCATGAGCGGCGCGCCCACTGGGGTGAGGTCGGCGTCGGTGCGGATGGCGCCAAACTGCGCCGGCCGTGTCTGCCGGGTATTGGCACCAAAGGTCTCGTAGTCGTGCCAGAGAAAAGTGTGCATCCGCGTGGGGACCGGGTCAGTCCTGCTTGGGCTTGTCGCTGTGGGAGACCTCGTAGCCATCGGCCACGTAGGCTGGACCCTTCATCAGCCAGACGATCACGCAGCCGATGCCGATCGTCAAGACCGCCGTCCAGACCAACACAGCCAGGCCGATCATGCCAAAGTCAAAGACCTCAATCTTCCGCGCAATTTCAGCCGGCGTTCCCTCGGTATAGAAAAGCCGCGCCAGGCCCGACAGCAGCAAGGGCGACAGCGTGCCCAGCACCAGCACACGCGGCATCAGGCGCAACAGGCGCAACTCGAAGCCATACGGCGTGCGCTTGTAACCGGGGAGTTTTTGGAGCCAGTTCATACGAGAGTGGGTAGTGGGGTCTATCTATTCAAGCCATTTTTGCATGAACTGCGCCTGGCCCATGGCCGGGTCCAGCTGGTAGTTGTCATAGCCCAGCCGGCGGTAGAGTTTTTGGGCCGGTCCATTACCTTCAAGTACTTCCAGCGTGAGCTTGCAGGCTCCGCGCGCCCGCGCCAGTTGCTCGACCAACCCGAGCATCTGCTCAGCCACGCCTTGACCGCGATGCGACGCCAGCACCACCACATCATGAACGTTGACCAGTGGCTGACAGGCAAAGGTGGAAAAACCCTCGACGCAGTTGATCAAGCCCACCGGAAGGCCTCCCAATGCCTCGTCATAAGCCAGCACACTGAACAGATTGGGACGGGCTGCCAATGCTTGCGGCAGGTTGGCCTTGGCAAAATCAGACAAAGGCTCAGCGCCGCCCATGGGGTCGCGCGCATAAGCGTCCAGCAATTCCAGCAGGGCCCGCATGTGCTGCGGGTTGGCGTAATTGGCCTGGCACAGCGTCAGGTTGGTTGCTCTTGTCATGGGAATCTCAGGCGCTGATGGTGTTGGCGATGCGCTGGGCGCAAGCCCTGGCCTGGTCCGCGTCGCGCGCCTCGACCATGACCCGCACCAGGGGCTCGGTGCCGCTGGCGCGAATCAATACTCGACCGTTTTGACCCAATTCGGCCTCGACGGCGCGCGTTTCAGATTCCAGCATGACGCTGGCTTGCCAGTCTTGCCCGGGTTTGAGCCGGATGTTGATCAGGGTTTGCGGGAACAGCGTGACGCCGTCGAGCAACTCCGCCAGCGACTTGCCGCTGCGCACGCTGGTTTGCAGCACCTGCAAGGCAGAGATCAAGCCGTCGCCAGTAGTGTGCTGGTCAAGCGCCAGCAAGTGGCCGGAGCCCTCCCCGCCAAGCAGCCAGTTGTTTTTTTCCAGCGCTTCAAGCACGTAGCGGTCGCCCACCTTGGCGCGCACCAGGGGCACACCGCGCGCCTGCAGGGCCAGTTCCACCGCCATGTTGGTCATGAGCGTGCCCACCACGCCGGGCACAGCCTCGCCGCGGCGCAGCCGGTCGTCAACCATCAGGTAGAGCACTTCGTCGCCATTGAACAAGCGACCGTTGGCATCGACCATCTGCAGGCGGTCGGCATCGCCGTCCAGGGCAATACCCACGTCGGCCCGGTGCGTCCGGACAGCTTCGATCAAGGCCTCGGGGTGGGTGGCTCCAAAGCCTTTGTTGATATTCAGGCCATCCGGCGAGCAACCGATGGCAATCACCTCGGCGCCCAGCTCATGGAACACCTTGGGGGCAATTTGATAGGCGGCACCATTGGCCGCATCGACCACAATGCGCAGGCCCTTGAGCGTGAGGTTATTTGCAAACGTGCTTTTGCAGAACTCAATGTAGCGACCGGCGGCATCGTCCAGACGCCGGGATTTGCCCAGATTGGCAGAGTCCACCCAGATAGGATCCTGGCGCAGCATGGCTTCCACATCGCGTTCCCAGGCATCGGGCAACTTGGTGCCTTGGGCGCTGAAAAACTTGATTCCGTTGTCTTCAAACGGATTGTGGCTGGCGCTGATGACCACGCCCAGTGAGGCGCGCAGGGCACGGGTCAGGTAGGCCACCCCCGGCGTTGGCAAGGGACCGAGCAGCACCACATCGACACCGGCCGAGTTGAAACCGCTCTCCAGCGCGCTTTCCAGCATGTAGCCGGAAATCCGGGTGTCTTTGCCAATCAGTACCGTGGGTTTGGCCTCAACGCGCTTGAGCACGCGCCCAACGGCGTGTGCCAGCTTGAGGGTAAAGTCTGCTGTGATGGGCGCTTGCCCGACAGTACCGCGTATGCCATCGGTACCAAAATATTGCCTGGTCATTGTTATTCTTTCACCTGAGTCTTGATTCAAACAGCGGCTATCTTATCGCTTCCAGCACCCGCAAGACCTGCACGGTTTCCTTGACGTCATGCACCCGCACCACCGAAGCGCCGCGCTCGACTGCCAGCAGCGCCGCCGCCAGACTGGGTGCCAGGCGTTCGGACGCTGACAGACTGGCCGCTGGCGTGGTGTGCGACACCATGCCAGCCAATGAGGACTTGCGTGACCAGCCTGCCATCACCGGGTAACCCGCCTCAAGCAACTCGGCCTGGCGCGCCAGCAGGGCAAAGTTTTGCGCCACTGTCTTGCCAAAGCCAATGCCTGGGTCCAGCATGATTCTGGCCTTGTTGACGCCCAAGGCCTGCAACGCGTTTCCCGCCTGTTCCAGGAAGGCGCGCACCTGCGGCACCACATCGCCCTGCATGGGCACCAGCTGCATCGTCAGCGGCTCGCGGTGCATGTGCATCAGGCAGACCCCGCAGTTCGGGTGCGCCGCAACAACTGTGGTGGCGCGCGGGGTGGGTGCGATTGCAGCTTGGTCCTGCCAGCGCAGGGCCCAGATGTCGTTGATGATGTCGGCGCCCAGGTCCAGCACAGCCTGCATCACCTGCGGCTTGTAGCTGTCCACCGACACCGGCACGCCCAGTCGTGTTGCCTCGCGCAGCACCGGAATGACGCGGGCCAGTTCGTCCTCAAGACTGACCGGTGAGGCACCGGGACGGGTGGACTCACCGCCAATGTCGAGGATGTCAGCGCCGTCGCGAAGCAGTTGCTCGCAGTGCCTGAGCGCGGCCAGCGTGGAGCGATGCTGGCCACCGTCCGAGAACGAGTCTGGTGTGACGTTGACAATACCCATCACCCTGGGACGCGTCAGGTCGACTTGATAACGGGTGGTCTGCCAATACATGGTCACGTCCCTGATGAATAGTTGGCGACTCAAAAAAAACGGGGCCGCAGCCCCGTCTGATCATCATCCCGCGTTACGCAGCGTGGGGCGCGGCGTCCGGTTTGATGGCTGGCGTGCCACCGCTGCCGGAGTCCGGATTGGACGCTGGCACACGCGGTGACCAATCCTTGGGCGGTCGGGGCGGCTTGCCGGCCATGATGTCATCGAGCTGGTCGCTGTCGATGGTTTCCCATTCCAGCAAGGCCTTGGCCATGGCATGCATCTGGTCACTGTGCTCCTCGATCAGGCGGCGCGCCAATGCGTACTGCTCATCGATGATGCGACGCACTTCGGCATCGACCTTCTGCATGGTCTCTTCGCTCATGTTGGTGGTCTTGGTGACCGATCGGCCCAGGAAAACCTCGCCCTCGTTCTCGGCATACACCATCGGCCCAAGCGCCGCTGTCATGCCGTAGCGCATCACCATGTCACGGGCGATCTGGGTGGCACGCTCGAAGTCGTTGCTGGCGCCAGTGGTCATCTGGTTCATGAACACCTCTTCGGCAATCCGGCCACCAAACAACATGCTGATCTGGCTCAGCATGTAATCCTTGTCGTAGCTGTACCGATCCTGCGCCGGCAGGCTCATCGTGACCCCCAGGGCGCGGCCGCGCGGAATGATGGTGACCTTGTGCACCGGGTCGCACTTGGGCAGCAACTTGCCGATCAGCGCGTGGCCCGACTCATGGTAGGCGGTGTTGCGACGCTCGCTCTCGGGCATGACCATGCTCTTGCGCTCCGGACCCATCAAAATCTTGTCCTTGGCCTTCTCGAAGTCCTGCATCTCCACGGTGCGGGCATTGCGACGGGCTGCCATCAGGGCCGCCTCGTTGCACAGGTTGGCCAGGTCGGCACCACTCATGCCGGGCGTGCCACGGGCGATCACCGCAGGATTGACGTCCGGGCTCAAAGGCACCTTGCGCATGTGCACGTTCAAAATCTGCTCACGACCGCGGATATCAGGCAGCGTGACATAGACCTGGCGGTCGAAACGGCCCGGACGCAGCAACGCCGCGTCCAGAATGTCCGGACGGTTGGTGGCGGCCACCACGATCACCCCCACATTGGTCTCAAAGCCATCCATCTCGACCAGCATCTGGTTGAGGGTTTGCTCGCGCTCGTCGTTGCCACCGCCCAGACCGGCGCCACGCTGGCGGCCGACCGCGTCAATTTCATCAATAAAAATGATGCAGGGCGCGTTTTTCTTGGCGTTGTCAAACATGTCTCGAACTCGCGAGGCGCCAACACCGACAAACATTTCGACGAAATCGGAACCCGAAATGCTGAAAAACGGCACCTTGGCTTCGCCGGCAATGCTCTTGGCCAGCAAAGTCTTGCCGGTTCCCGGCGGGCCGACCAGCAGCAAACCACGCGGAATACGGCCGCCGAGTTTCTGGAATTTGGCAGGGTCCTTCAAAAAGTCCACCACCTCTTTCACTTCTTCCTTGGCTTCGTCGCAACCCGCCACGTCGGCAAAGGTCACGGTGTTGGTGTTTTCGTCGAGCAGGCGCGCCTTACTCTTGCCAAAGCTGAAGGCACCCCCCTTGCCGCCGCCCTGCATCTGGCGCATGAAGTACACCCAAACGCCAATCAGCAGCAACATCGGGCCCCAGCTGACCAACAGCGTCATCAGAAGCGAGCCTTCTTCACGCTGGCGCACATCGAACTTGACGTCATTGGCAATCAAGTCACCCACCAGACCACGGTCGAGGTAGGTCGCCGTGGTGCGGACCTTGCGGTCATCAAGGGTAACCGCAACGATTTCAGTGCCGCTTTGGCCTTCCTGAATGATGGCGCTCTTGATCCGGTTACCGCGGACTTCTTCCAGAAAGTCAGAGTAGCCAAGATAGCCGGCACCGGCTTCAGGACGGGTATCAAATTGCTTGAAGACGGTGAACAGCACCATCGCAATAACCATCCAGACCGCAATTTTTGAAAACCATGGATTGTTCAAGCCAGACTCCAGTAAAAAGACATTTGTTGCATACCACAAGATTGGGCTAATTCTAGGCGCTTCAGGCTGCCCTTGGACCAGCTTCGGGTCATCAGCCACAGCGCAAGCAAGGTATTCATGGTTTTTTGAGCTGCATGCCGATCAAAAAGGTCTCTGAAGACTTGTCGCGTGAGGCCTTGGGCTTGATGCGCTTGACCGTGGCAAAGGTGTCCCGAAATCGCTGGTACAGCGCGTCATAACTGCCACCATGAAACACCTTGGCCACCAGCGCCCCATCAGCCTTGAGATGGCTCTGCGCAAATTCGAGCGCAAGCTCAATCAGGAGCTCTATTCGCGCCGCGTCAGCCGAGCTGATGCCCGACAGGTTGGGCGCCATGTCGGAAAGAACCACATCAGCCAACTGGCCCTGCATGTGCCCTGCCAATTGGGCCAACACGGCATCTTCGCGCAGATCACCCTGAAGGAACACCACGCCTTCGATCGCCTCCATCGGCAGCATGTCAAGCGCGATGATGCGGCCATTGAGTTCGCCCGCTGCCGCCCCGCCGCCAGTGGCTGACTTGGGCGACAGTTTGCGCCGCACATACTGGCTCCAGGCACCCGGTGCAGAACCCAGGTCCACCACCAGTTGGCCAGGTCTGATCAGGTGCAGGGTTTCGTCAATTTCCTGCAACTTGTAGGCCGCGCGCGCCCGGTAGCCTTCCTTTTTGGCGAGCTTGACGTAAGTGTCATTGACGTGATCGTTGAGCCAGGCCCGATTGACCTTGCTGCTTTTAACTGCTGATTTCATAGTTCTCACCGATAATACTGTTATGTCTCAAATCCAACTGACCCCCGCCCAACGCAAAGTTCATCGCGCCGAAGCCCACCACCTCGACCCTGTGGTCATGGTCGGCGGCGACGGCCTGACCGACGCTGTCAAAAAAGAAGCCGACGCCGCGCTGAAAGCCCACGGCCTGATCAAGGTGCGCGTCTTTTCAGACGACCGCGCCGCTCGTGAAGCCATGTTTCAAACCCTGGCCGACGAGTTGAACGCCGCCCCCATCCAGCACATCGGCAAACTGCTGGTGCTGTGGCGGCCGCTGCCCGAACGCGAAAAGACCGCCGACGAAGACCGCAAGCCCGGCCCGCGTGATGTCAAGGTGCTCAAGTACAGCACCCGCGGCGGCCAGCGCCCTGAAGTCAAAACCCTGCGCGTGCTGGGCAACCAGCGCCTGACCTCAGGCGGCCAGGTCAAGCGCTCCAAGCCCAAGCAGATCAGCATCAAGAAACGCAGCCAGACCTGACAAACTCCGCGGGGTTTATCCAACCTTGCGGATCATCTTCCAGAACGTGACTCCGGCACACAACCACTGCAAGGCAAACATCGCGCTGCCCACGCTGTGCCAGAGCTGCAAATTTTCCCGACTCACAATTCTGGGAGCCACGGCAAATTCCGACAACAGCGCCAGCAACACACCAAGCAACATGAAGGCCAGCGCTGACTGAGCTCGCCCGTTGTCAGAACCGGCCTGACCGGGCCGGTGCATCAGCAACAACAGCAGGCCGCACCCGGCACTTAGCCAGGTTTGTGCGGTGAACAGTTTGGCGGCCATGCCCCCCGCCAGCGCCGGGCTTGGCAAATGCACAAACAGCAACGGCACGACCAGTGCGCCCAGGGTGGTCAGACTGCCCCACCACAAGGCAGCCAGCCAGGGTGCCAACACCGACAAGCGCGCGGCCATTCAAATATAGCTGACCGACACCACTTCGTAGTGCCGCACGCCGGCGGGCGCCTGCACGGCAGCGGTGTCACCCTCAACCTTGCCAATCAGGGCGCGTGCAATCGGACTGTTGATGTTGATCAGGCCAAGTTTGAGGTCAGCCTCGTCTTCACCCACAATCTGATAAGTGACTTTCTGGCTGGACTCCTGGTCTTCGAGTTCGACGGTGGCGCCAAAGACCACCCGGCCATCGGCATGCAGTTCGGTCGGATCGATGATTTGCGCCGCCGAGAGCTTGCCCTCGATTTCCTTGATGCGCCCTTCAACAAAACCTTGTTTGTCCTTGGCCGATTCGTATTCGGCGTTTTCGCTCAAATCACCTTGCGCGCGCGCCTCGGCAATGGCGCTGATGACCGCTGGGCGTTCAAACGCTTTGAGTTGATGCAACTCGGCCTTGAGTTTCTCAGCACCACGTTTGGTAAGGGGAAGGGTCGCCACGTAAAGCTCCGTGAAAATGAAAGGACACAAAATGAAACCGCCGAACGTTGCCGTCCGGCGGTGTTGGCTGAATTATGCCGCGAATATGCGGCGCACAGGCAAAGGATTACGCCGCGTTCAGTTGCGCGTGCATCTCTTGCACCGAAATAACATCAAGCGCGTCCATGTAGCGCATGCCTTCCACGGCCGCTTCCGCACCGGCAATGGTGGTGAACGTGGTGACCTGTGCCAGCAAGGCCGAGGTGCGGATCTGGCGTGAATCGGCAATCGCATTGCGTCGCTCTTCCACGGTGTTGATGACCAGCACAATCTCGTTGTTTTTCAACATGTCAACAATGTGCGGACGCCCTTCGGTGACCTTGTTGACGACACCACAGCGCACACCGGCGGCATTGATGGCAGCTGCCGTGCCCTTGGTCGCGACCACTTCAAAATGCATCTCTGCCAGTGCTTTGGCCACCTCGATGGCTGCCGGTTTGTCATTGTTTTTGACTGACAAAAACACCTTGCCGGAGGGCTCGCCGTTCGGCGTGAATGGACGTGGCAACTTGCAGCCCGCTCCCAGTTGCGCCTTGACAAAGGCCTCGCCAAAGGTTTTGCCCACACCCATCACCTCACCCGTGGATTTCATCTCGGGGCCCAGGATCGTGTCAACCCCCGGAAACTTGACAAATGGAAACACCGCTTCCTTGACGCAGAAATATGGCGGCTGCACTTCGACCCCTATACCCTGGGAATCCAGCGTCTGGCCAACCATGCAGCGTGCTGCCACCTTGGCCAACTGGACACCGGTTGCCTTGGACACAAACGGCACAGTGCGCGATGCGCGCGGGTTCACTTCCAGCACAAAAATCACGTCCTCGCCGTCTTTTTGCTGAATGGCAAACTGCACATTCATGAGCCCGACCACGTTCAGGCCTTCTGCCATGGCAGCGGTCTGGCGCTTGAGTTCATCAACCGTGGCCTGCTTGAGGTAATACGGCGGCAATGAACATGCCGAGTCGCCACTATGCACACCGGCTTGCTCAATATGCTCCATCACGCCGCCAATGAAAACACGGCCGACCGAGTCACGCACGGCATCGACATCGCATTCAATGGCATCGTTCAAAAAGCGGTCCAGCAGCACCGGCGAGTCGTGGGACACCTTGACCGCTTCACGCATGTAGCGCTCCAGGTCGCGCTGCTCATGCACAACTTCCATGGCGCGGCCACCCAGCACATAGCTTGGGCGCACCACCAGCGGATAACCCAGCGCAGCCGCCTTTTCCAGCGCCTCGGCCTCGGTGCGCGCTGTGGCGTTGGGCGGCTGGCGCAACTTCAATTCATGCAACAGCTTCTGGAAGCGTTCACGGTCTTCGGCGGCGTCGATCATGTCGGGGCTGGTGCCGATGATGGGAACGCCATTGGCCTCCAGGTCGAGTGCCAGTTTCAAGGGCGTTTGACCGCCGTACTGGACGATCACGCCATAAGGCTTTTCCTTGTCGACGATTTCCAGCACGTCTTCGAGCGTCAGCGGCTCAAAGTAGAGACGGTCCGAGGTGTCGTAATCGGTTGACACGGTCTCAGGATTGCAGTTGACCATGATGGTTTCAAAACCATCCTCACGCAAAGCCAGCGCGGCATGCACGCAGCAGTAATCGAACTCGATGCCCTGGCCGATGCGGTTCGGCCCGCCGCCAAGCACCATGATTTTCTTGTTGTTGGTGGGTGCCGCCTCGCACTCGGCGCCTTCGGCCTCGTAGGTGGAATACAGGTAGGCGGTGTTGGTGGCAAATTCAGCCGCGCAGGTGTCGACCCGCTTGTAGACCGGGCGCACACCCAGCGCATGACGGCGCGCGCGCACGGCGGTGTCGCTGGTCTTGAACTGCTTGGCCAGCCGGCGGTCAGAAAAGCCTTTTTGCTTGAGCGCGCGCAGGGTGGCCGCGTCAATCGAATCCAGCGCCGTGCCCACCGCGGGCTGCGGCAGGTGCTCGATTTCGAGCTCGATCTTGACGATTTGCTCGATCTGCACCAAAAACCAGCGGTCGATCTTGGTCAGCTCAAACACCTCATCCACGCTCCAGCCGGCGGCAAAAGCGTCACCCACATACCAGATGCGGTCTGGGCCGGGCTCACCGAGCTCGCGCTCCAGAATTTCGCGATCCTGGGTTTTTTCGTTCATGCCGTCCACGCCCACTTCGAGGCCGCGCAGCGCTTTCTGGAACGACTCCTGGAAGGTGCGACCCATGGCCATGACTTCACCAACCGACTTCATCTGGGTCGTCAGGCGGCTGTCGGCAGCAGGAAACTTTTCGAACGCAAAACGCGGAATCTTGGTCACCACGTAATCAATGCTGGGCTCAAAGCTGGCCGGTGTGGCTCCCCCGGTGATCTCATTCTTCAGTTCATCGAGCGTGTAACCCACCGCCAACTTGGCGGCCACCTTGGCAATCGGAAAACCTGTGGCCTTGGAGGCCAGCGCACTCGAGCGACTCACGCGCGGGTTCATTTCGATCACCACCATGCGCCCGTCCTTGGGGTTGATGGAAAACTGCACGTTCGAGCCACCGGTGTCGACACCGATCTCGCGCAGCACCGCCAGCGACGCGTTGCGCAGAATCTGGTACTCCTTGTCGGTGAGCGTCTGTGCAGGCGCCACCGTGATGGAGTCACCGGTGTGCACGCCCATCGGGTCCAGGTTTTCGATGGAACAGACGATGATGCAGTTGTCGGCGGTGTCGCGCACCACCTCCATCTCGTACTCTTTCCAGCCCAGAAGCGACTCTTCAATCAGCAATTCGTTGGTGGGCGAGGCTTCCAGGCCGCGCTTGCAGATCACAACGAACTCTTCGGGGTTGTAAGCGATGCCGCCGCCGGTGCCGCCAAGCGTGAAACTGGGGCGGATCACGGTCGGGAAACCGACTGTTTTCTGCACTGCCCAGGCTTCTTCCATGCTGTGCGCTATGCCGGAGTGGGCTGAGCCCAGGCCAATCCTGGTCATGGCATCCTTGAACTTGAGGCGGTCTTCGGCCTTGTCAATCGCCTCCGGCCTGGCACCGATGAGCTCCACCGGTTTGCCAGTGGCCGCGCCGGTGTATTTGGCCAGCACACCGTTGTTCCACAAGTCGAGCGCGCAATTGAGCGCGGTCTGGCCGCCCATGGTCGGCAAAATCGCGTCTGGGCGCTCCTTGGCGATGATCTTCTCGACCGTCTTCCAGATGATCGGCTCGATATAGGTCACGTCAGCCGTGGCCGGGTCGGTCATGATGGTGGCCGGATTGCTGTTGATCAGGATGACCTTGTAGCCTTCTTCACGCAACGCCTTGCAGGCCTGCACGCCGGAGTAGTCGAATTCACAGGCCTGGCCGATGATGATCGGCCCAGCGCCAATGATGAGGATGCTTTTGATGTCGGTACGTTTTGGCATGTTGTAGGACGATTCTCTTGTTTTATTAATTCAGGCTGGCGCTGGCCAATTTGGCCCCAAACCACAGAAACAGGCCGCCCACCAGGCTCGACAACCCGGCAGACAGCCGTTTGCGCTGGGCAAACCCCTGCGCCAACCGGGCCCCGGTGACGATCAGCACCGACAGGTACAGGGCGCTGAAAGTCATCAGGATCGCGCTCAAAATCAAAAATGGGACTTCCGGATGGGCATAACTGGTGTCAATGAACTGAACGAAGAACGACAGCAAAAACAAAATAGCCTTCGGGTTGAGCAGGCTGATCACCAGGGCGCGACGAAACGGTCGTTGCAAATGGGCGGCGCCGCTGGAAACTTCGATGGCTGCGTCGTTTCTCGCGCCGGACAGCATTGCAGGCTGGCTTCGCAAACCGGCAATCGCCCCGCGCAGCAGATTAAAACCCACCCACGCCAGATACGCCGCACCCACGTACTTGACCACCATGAACATGGCCGGGTAGGTGCGCAACACGCCGGCCGCGCCCAGGGCGGTGCACAGCAGCAAAATGGTGTCGCCCACAAACACGCCGTAGGCACCCTGAAAACCCGCGCGCACGCCGCGCGCGGTTGCCACCGACAGCACATACAGCGAATTGGGCCCGGGCAGCAAAATGATGCTGAAGGCGCCAATCACATAGGTCCACAGGTCAGTGACGCCGTAAAAACTCATCCACGCGACTCCATGGCGGTGATGAAGCGGTCGAACAGGTAGCCAATGTCATGCGGGCCGGGTGAGGCCTCGGGGTGACCCTGGAAGCAAAACGCCGGCTGGTCGGTGCGCTCCAGACCTTGCAGCGTGCCGTCAAACAGGCTGACATGGGTGGCGCGCAGATTGGCCGGCAGGTTTTTTTCATCAACGGCAAAACCATGGTTCTGGCTGGTGATGCTGACGCGGCCACTGTCGAGATCTTTCACCGGATGGTTGGCACCATGGTGGCCGAACTTCATCTTGAATGTTTTTGCGCCGGAGGCCAGCGCCATGATCTGGTGCCCCAGACAAATGCCAAAAGTGGGGGTTCCGCTGTTGATCAGTTCGGCGACCGCGGCAATGGCATAGTCACAGGGCTGCGGATCACCCGGGCCGTTGCTCAAAAAGACGCCATCCGGCCGCTGTTTCAGCACGTCAGCCGCCGGGGTTTGCGCCGGCACCACGGTGACCTTGCAGCCGCGCTGGGCCAACATGCGCAAGATGTTTTTCTTGACGCCAAAGTCATAAGCCACCACATGAAAACGCGGCGCGGTTTGTTCGCCATAGCCAGGACCGCCACCGAGCGCCGGGTTGAATAGCTCCCACTCGGTCTGTGTCCATTCATAACCCGCCTTGACGCTGACCACCTTGGCCAGGTCTGTGCCCGCCATGTTGGGCGCCGATCTGGCCAGGGCAACCGCCCGGTCGATCACCACCTGTGTCACCACCTCACCGGCAGCCAATGCCAGAATGCAGCCGTTTTGTGCCCCCTGGGTGCGCAACTGGCGCGTCAACTGGCGGGTGTCAAGATTGGCAATGGCCACGGTGCCCTGTTCGCGCAAATAGGCATCAAGCGACTGACTGGAACGGAAGTTGGAGGCCAGCAACGGCAGGTCCTTGATGATCAGGCCGGCCGCCTGGACACGGTCAGACTCGACATCCTGGGCGTTGACGCCGTAACTGCCAATATGCGGATAAGTCAGCGTGACAATTTGCTGGCAGTAGCTGGGGTCGGTCAAGATTTCCTGGTAGCCGGTCATGGATGTGTTGAAAACCACTTCACCCACCGTGGAACCTGCGGCCCCGATGGAATGACCAAGATAAAACGTGCCGTCTGCGAGCGCCAGGATGGCTGGTGGGGTATTTCCCTTGAGAGACAAAAGCACTGGGTTCTCCGAAATAGTTGCGGGTACGCCCAGGCACCCAGGAACGGTTCCTGAAGCGGCTGTTGACTGGGATGGGTGGGCTGCTGCTGTGAGCGTACGCGGGTGCGAAATTGGGCTCAATTATAGCCCGGGTCAACCCTGGGCCAGGCGCGCCGTGGCACTGGCGTGCAGACAAATGCCGGCTGCGGTGGCCACATTGAGTGACTCTTCACCCCCCGGTTGGGCTATGCGCACATGGCCGCTGGCGCGCGCCTCAAGTTCGGCACTCACGCCCTGCCCCTCGTGACCAAACGCCCACGCATTGGGCATTGAAAGCGCCTTGTTCAGGAGCAACTGGTGCAGATAGTCACCCCGGTGCGAACTCGTGACCAACAACGGCACCGCGAGCGCATCCAGCAGACCAAGCTCTGCGCCTTCAATCAGCTGTAGGCCCCAGTGCGCTCCCATGCCGGCGCGCAACACTTTGGGACTCCACAGTGCAGCCGTGCCTTTGATCGCAATGATTTGCCTGAAGCCAAAGGCGGACGCGCTGCGCAAAATGGCCCCCACGTTGCCGGCATCCTGCACCCGGTCCAGGATGACGGTTGCCAGCGCAGGCTGAAATTCTGGCGCTGCTGGCAAGTCAAACACAAAACCCATGCGGGCCGGCGACTCCAGCGTGCTGAGATCGTCAAACAGCGCGTCGCTCAGCACAATGTTTTTTAAAGCTGCCTCGACACCATCCGCCGGCGCTGCCGACCAACAGGAGGCCGCAAAAATGCCCAGCGCGGGCTGCACACCACGCCCCACGGCGGCGCGCATCAAATGGTCGCCCTCGGCCCAGATGCGCTGCTGCTTGCGGTACTCGGTACTGCCATGGGCCAGGCGTTTGAGGTCCTTGAGCAAGGCGTTGTCGCGCGAACTGATGTGCAGGACCTGGGGCGAGCTCATGCCCTGCCTCCTTGCAACACCTCGGTCACCGGCCGGAAGGTGGTGCGGTGCTCGGGACAGGCGCCATGCGCTTGCAGGGCCGCCAGATGCACCGAGGTGCCATAACCCTTGTGCCGGGCAAAGCCATACGCCGGGTACAAGGCGTCAACCTCCTGGCACCAGCGGTCACGCGTGACCTTGGCCAGAATCGATGCGGCAGAGATGGCCGCCACCAGGGCATCGCCCTTGACAAGGGCCTCGGCGCGCATGGTCAGCACCGGCAGGCGGTTGCCATCGACCAGTACCAGTTTGGGCGACAGACGCAAGCCCTCCACGGCACGGCGCATGGCCAGCAGGGTCGCCTGCAGGATGTTGAGCGTGTCAACCTCCTGCACGCTGGCCTGGGCCACGGAAACACACAGGGCCTTGGCCAGGATCTCGTCATACAGTTGCTCACGTTTGCGTGCCGTGAGCTTTTTGGAGTCGGCCAAACCCCTGATCGGACGCAAGTCGTCCAGAATGACGGCAGCCGCCACCACCGGGCCAGCCAGTGGGCCACGGCCCGCCTCGTCGACCCCGGCGATCAAGCCGTTGATCTTCCATTGCAGCGCCACCTGCCGCATGCTGGCGGGCGCACTCGAACGCCGCCTGACTGAACGCGCTGCCGGTGGCGTTGACGCCTTGCGGACGCCAGGCTCAGGTGCTGATAAGTTGCGCAATGGCATGGGAAGCAAGTTGGGGTGTGTCGCGCTGCAACTCGGTGTGCAGCGCGCAAAAACGTTGTTCAAGGGCGTGTATTTTCTCAGGCGCCTGGTCTTTGGCGTCGAGCCAACGCAAAACTTCTTTGGCCAGGGCTTGTGGCGTGGCGGCGTCCTGAATCAGTTCAGGCACCACAAAGTCACGGCACAAGATGTTGGGCAGGCCGACCCAGGGTTGCAGCATTTTGCGCCGCATGATCTGCCATGACAGCGCGCCCATGTGGTACGCAATCACCATCGGGCGCTTGAACAGCGCCGCCTCCAGCGTGGCGGTGCCACTGGCGATCAGGGTCACATCACAAGCTGCCAAGGCGGTGTGCGACTCGCCATCCACCAGTTGCAGGCCATGGCCTATTCCACTGGTGCGGGCTGCAGCTTCAATTTGGCGTTTGAGAAAAGGCACGCAAGGAACGATGAATTTGACGGCGGGTTGTGCCTGCCGAATCAGCGCGGCAGTCTGAAAAAAAC
>NZ_JAABQC010000053.1 GCF_011391645.1 Rhodoferax sp.
TCGGTGCCCATAGCGATGTTGGTTACCTTCTCCAGAATCACCTCGACCACCACCGGCACCCGGAACTCCTGTGCCATGGCCTGCGCCTGTTTGAGGGCCGTCTGAATTTTTTCGGGATCAGTCACGCGCAGTGACTTGCAGCCCAGGCCCTGCACCACGGCCTGGTGGTCGACACCGTAGCTCTTGAGCGCCGGGTCTTCCACGTTCTGGTTCTCAAACGCCAGTTGGACGCAGTAGTCCATCTCAAAGCCGCGCTGGCTCTGGCGGATCAGGCCCAGGTAGCTGTTATTCACCAGCACATGCACATAGGGCAGGCGGAACTGCGCGCCCACAGCCAGTTCTTCAATCAGGAACTGGAAGTCGTAGTCCCCCGACAAACCCACCACGGTGCGGGTCGGGTCGGCGGCCACCACGCCCAGGGCCGCCGGAATGGTCCAACCCAGCGGGCCGGCCTGGCCGCAGTTGATCCACTGGCGCGGGCCGTACACATGCAGAAACTGGGCCCCGGCAATCTGGCTCAGGCCAATCGTGGTCACATAAATCGTGTCGCGCGGCAGTGCCTGGTTCATTTCTTCATAAACGCGCAGCGGCTTGATCGGAGTCTCGGTGAAGTGGGTCTTGCGGTGCATCAGCGTCTTGCGCTCGGTGCAGCGCCCCACCCAGTCGCCAAAACCTTTCAGCTGCCCGGCTGCCTTGCGCTCGCGCGCCACCTGCACAAATAATTCCAGCGCAATCTTGGCATCACTCACTATGCCAAGTTCTGGGTTGAACACGCGGCCAATTTGCGTCGGCTCAATGTCCACGTGCACAAAGGTGCGGCCCTTGCAATAGACCTCAGGTGAGCCGGTGTGGCGATTGGCCCAGCGGTTGCCGATGCCAATCACAAAGTCGCTGGCGAGCATGGTCGCATTGCCATAGCGGTGACTGGTTTGCAGGCCGACCATGCCGGCCATGAGCGGATGGTCATCGGGAATCGTGCCCCAGCCCATCAGCGTGGGAATCACGGGCACACCAGTCAACTCGGCAAACTCCACCAGCAAATCGCTCGCATTGGCGTTGATGATGCCGCCACCAGCCACGATCAGTGGCTTCTCGGCCGCCATCAGCATGTCGAGCGCTTTCTCAATCTGCTTGCGCGTTGCGGCCGGTTTGTAGACGGGCAGCGGTTCATAGGTGTCGATGTCGAACTCGATCTCGCCCATCTGCACATCGAACGGCAAGTCGATCAGCACCGGCCCCGGACGGCCCGAGCGCATCAGGTGAAAGGCCTGCTGGAAAGCGCGCGGCACCAGCGCAGGCTCGCGCACCGTAACGCTCCACTTGGTCACCGGCTTGGAGATGCTCTCGATGTCCACCGCCTGGAAGTCTTCCTTGTACATGCGGGCACGCGGTGCCTGGCCGGTGATGCACAAAATCGGGATGCTGTCGGCAATGGCCGAGTACAGGCCGGTGATCATGTCGGTGCCGGCCGGGCCGCTGGTGCCAATGCACACGCCGATGTTGCCGGCGGCGGCGCGGGTGTAACCCTCGGCCATGTGGGATGCGCCCTCGACATGGCGCGCCAGAATGTGCGTGATCGACTGGCGCTCACGCAGCGCCGAATACAAGGGGTTGATGGCGGCGCCGGGCACACCAAAGGCGGTTGAAATGCCTTCTTTTTCCATCACCAGCACGGCGGCCATTGCAGCTTTCATCTTTGCCATTTTTATCTCCTGTCGGGGTTGTTGATGGTTTGAAGTATGTCGCCCGGTGCGCGGTTCTGGAAGTCCGGAATGCGGCATTATGCTTATTCCCGGTTGGAATATTGCCAATGTCAGCCGGTCGTGGTCTACTCCTTCGCCATGGATCGCATTGAGGCAATTCGCCTGTTTATTCGCGTGGTGGACCTGGGCTCGTTCAGCAAGGCGGCGGCCGACCTGCGCATTGGCCAACCAGCCGCCACCAAACGCGTGGCGCAGCTGGAAAAGCAACTCGGCGCACGCCTGCTGCACCGCTCCACCCACGGCGTCACCCCAACCGAAATTGGCCTGCTGTATTACGAGAAATGCAAGCTGATCGCGCACCATGTTGAAGAGGCGCAGAGCGTGGCCGGCCTGTTGCAGTCCCAGGTGCAAGGGGTGTTGCGGGTCAGCACTTCGGTGGCTTTTGGCCGGCGCGTGCTGGTGCCCTTGCTCATGCGCTTCATGCGCGAGCACCCGCAGTTACAGATCGATCTCAACTTTGACGATCGCTACGTGAACCTGGTGGAGCAAGGCATGGACGTGGCCATCCGCATGGGCCGCCTCGAGGACTCCACGCTGGGTGCGCGCTACCTGGGCCTGAACCCCTGGGTGCTGGTGGCGTCAAGCGACTATCTGAAGGCGCACGGCACGCCCCAGGCCCCCGCTGATCTGGCGGCGCATGATGCGCTCATCTACAGCACGGTGCAGGGCGATGCGCGCTGGAACTTCACCAGCGCCAAGGGCAAGATGCTGTCGATTCCGGTCAAGGGCCCGCTGCGCTCCAACAGCCTGTCAGCGCTGCTGGCAGCCGCCCGCTCCGGCATGGGTGTGGCGGCACTGCCGCGTTATGTGGCCGAGGAATCTCTCAAGACCTCGGCAGTGACGCCGTTGCTGACTGACTGGACCCTGCCGGTGCAGGAGATTCACGCGGTGTTCAGCTCGCCCCGGCTGGTGCCGGCCAAGGTCAGCACCTTTGTGGCCTGGTTGCAGGGCGCCTTTGGCGAGGACTGGTGGAAGGGTGCGTCTTGAGGCAGCGCTCAAACCATGCTTTGCTTGAGCCAATCAGAAAAAGCCACGCATTCCCAGCGTTCCATCATGCCGGTGCGCCAGCACAGGTAATGGGCATGCGGGCTGGGCACATTGCTGGCAAATACCTCGCTGGTGCCAAGCCGAACCAGCGAACCGTTTTCCAGCCACGGCAGGGCCAGCTTGAGTCGGATCAGCGCAATGCCCATGCCGGCTGCCGCACCATCGCACATCAGGCCGACATCGTTGAACTGTGAGCCCTCCGTGGGTTCGGGCCAGTCCAGCCCGCGCGCGGCAAACCAGGTGCGCCAGGGCTCCAGCGGGCTGCGCAGCAAGCCCTCACCTTCCAGGTCTTGTGCCACGTCAAAGGGCCCGTGCTCGCGCACAAATGCCGGGGAGGCCAGCGGTGTGACATCGTCCTTGAGCAGGCAGACGTGCTCCACGTCGGCATAGCGGCCGGTGCCAAAGCGGATCATCAGGTCGGCGTCTTCAGCCACCACGTCGAGCAGTGGAATCGAGATTTGCAGGGTCAGGTCAATCTCGGGGTAGGCTTCGGTGAACTGGCGCAGGCGTGGGATCAATATGGATCGGGCAAAGGTCGGCGTGACAGCCAGACGCAACTTGCGCTTGCCCGGCAGCGCCGCCGAACTGGGAAACCTTTGCAGCATGGTCAGACCGTCGCGCACATGTGCCAGGTACTCAACCCCTTCAATGGTGAGGGAAAAATCGGCCCGGCCAAACAGCTTGGTGCCAATGATTTGCTCCAACTGCTTGACGCGGTGGCTCACGGCGCTGGGCGTGACGCAGAGTTCTTCGGCGGTTTGCGTGACGCTGCGCAGGCGCGCCAGCGCCTCAAACGTCAGCAGGCATTGAATGGGGGGGATGCGGGCGGTGGACATCGCGTGATTGTGGCAGGCGCTAGGCTGAAAGCACTGCGTAGAATCCCTCCCTTATGACTGACCGCACCGCCGTACTCGCCCAATACCTCATCCCCAAGCAGGCCGTCACTTTGTTGGCCGGACGCATCGCGCGGGCGCAGGGGCGCGCGCTCACCACCCGCCTGATTACCTGGTTTGTGCAGCGCTACCATGTCAATATGGCAGAGGCGGCCAACCCGGATGTGGCCAGCTATGCCACGTTCAACGATTTTTTCACCCGCGCCCTCAAAGAAGGTGCCAGGCCGCTGGCGCGCAGCGCGCTGATTTGCCCGGTCGATGGCGCCATCAGCCAGTTTGGCAGCATCGAGGGCCAGCAGATTTTCCAGGCCAAGGGCCACCACTACAGCAGCACCGCGCTCGTTGGCGGCGATGCCGCATTGGCTGCGCAGTTTGACGACGGCCACTTTGCCACGCTGTACCTGAGTCCGCGCGACTACCACCGCATCCACATGCCCTGCGCGGGCCGACTCACGCGCATGATCTATGTGCCGGGCGACCTGTTTTCGGTCAACCCCGCCACCGCGCGCGGTGTGCCGGGGCTGTTCGCCCGCAACGAGCGGGTGGTGTGTGTGTTTGACGGCGAGCGCGGGCCGTTTGTGCTGGTGCTGGTGGGTGCCACCATTGTGGGCAGTATGGCGACCACCTGGCACGGTGGGGTCAATGCGCCGCGTCCAGGGCGTTTGAGCGAGTGGCGTTATGACAGTGAGACCATCACATTCAGGCAGGGTGATGAGATGGGCCGCTTTTTGCTAGGTTCCACGGTGGTGATGCTGTTCCCGCAGGGACCGCTCAACTTCAATCCGATCTGGCAACCCGGTGGCGCCATTCGGCTGGGCGAGGTGATGGCGCAGGGCGTTTGACCGGAAGACGTCGCATCAGGATTGTTCCTCTTTGGATAAGGCCAATATGCAACATCAAAAATTCATGGGAAATTCTGTGACATGCCGTTCCTTTTTGCTGAACACCTTCATCCCGACAAAAGCAGCCGTGACCACCGCACTCGCTGTTTGCGGGCTCGTGGCGGGCGCGACGGTACGTGCCCAAAGCATCGAGCCCAGGTCCTACTCCAATGTGCCGGTGGGGGTGAACTTTCTGGTCGTCGGTTATGCCCGAACTCAGGGCGGCCTTGCGTTCGACTCCTCGCTCCCCCTCACAGATCCTGATCTTGCAACATCCACCGCGGTCACTGGTTACGTGAGGTCGCTGGATTTGTGGGGCAAGTCTGGCAAGTTCGATGTCATCGTGCCCTACACCTGGTTGTCAGGTTCGGCGCTCTACCTGGGCAGTCCTGTCGGGCGCGAGGTCAACGGATTCGGCGACGCCTCGTTTCGACTGTCGATGAATTTTTACGGTGCGCCAGCGCTGTCGCTGCCCGCGTTCAGGGCGTACCAGCAGGATCTGATCGTTGGCGGGAGCCTTCAGATCTCGGCGCCAACCGGTCAGTACGACCCTGCCAAACTGGTCAACATCGGTACCAACCGATGGTCCATCAAGCCGGAGATCGGGGCCTCGAAGGCGCTGGGCCCGTGGACGATTGAAGGCGCGGCGGCCGTGACGCTGTTCACGACCAACGACGATTTCTTCAATGGCAAACGGCGCTCCCAGGATCCAGTCTATGCGTTGCGGGCGCACGCCATTTACAACTTCAAGGGCGGAATCTGGGGCTCTGCGGATGCCACCTATTTTGCTGGCGGGCGCACCACGCTTAATGGCGCGCAGGGCGTCGACCTGCAACAGAACTGGCGCCTGGGTGGGACGCTGGCGTTTCCGGTCGATCTCCAGAACTCGGTCAAGCTCTACGCCAGCACAGGGGTGTCTGCCCGCACCGGCAACAGTTATGACCTGCTCGGACTCGCGTGGCAGTATCGGTGGGGCGGCGGCCTTTGACCTACTTGAAAATCACCGTTCTGTGACCGTTGATCAGCACCCGGTGCTCGCTGTGCCATTTCACGGCGCGGGCCAGCACCTGGCTCTCGGTGTCGCGGCCCAGCGCCGTCAAGTCTTCCACCGTTTTGCTGTGGTCAACACGGGCCACGTCCTGCTCGATGATCGGGCCCTCGTCCAGGTCGGCGGTGACATAGTGGGCGGTGGCGCCGATCAGCTTGACGCCCCGGTCATGCGCCTGGTAATAGGGCTTGGCGCCCTTGAAGCTGGGCAAAAACGAGTGGTGAATGTTGATGGCGCGGCCGCTGAGCTTGCGGCACAGGTCATCTGACAAGATCTGCATGTAGCGCGCCAGCACCACCAGTTCGGCGCCTTCGGCTTCGATGATCTCGATCTGCTTGGCTTCCACCTGCGCTTTGGTGGCGGCAGTCACCGGCAGGTGGTGAAACGGCACGTTGTAGCTGGCCGCCAGTTGGTAAAACTCGCGGTGGTTGGAGATGATGGCGCAAATCTCCAGCGGCAGCAGGCCACTTTTCCAGCGAAACAGCAGGTCGTTGAGGCAATGGCCTTCCTTGCTGACCATGATCACAGTGCGCATGGCTTGCGCCTGGGCGTGCAATTTCCATTGCATCTGGAACGGTGCGGCGAAATCGGTCAGTTGGGCTTTGAGCGCGTCAAAGCCGTGCTCGGCGCAGGCAAATTGCACGCGCATGAAAAACAGGCCGGTGTCGTTGTCGTTGAACTGAGCGGCTTCTTCGATGTTGCCGCTGCGCTCCAGCAAAAAGCCTGAAACGGCGTGCACCAGCCCGAGGCGGTCGGGGCAAGACAGGGTGAGGGTATAAACAGGATGCATAGGGGCGGTATTGTCGCAGCCTTGTTTGATCACTCTCCGGGGAAAGCCAAATGGATATCCAGGCATTGCAACAAGCATTGCGTGATTTTGCCGCCGCCCGCAACTGGCAGCCATTTCATACACCCAAGAATCTCAGCACGGCGCTGATGGTGGAGGCCGCCGAACTGGCCGAGATCTTCCAGTGGATGACCGCTGAGGAATCCCTGGCCGCGCGGCTCGACGCCGCCACCAAAGAGCGTATTGCCGACGAGGTGGCCGATGTGCTGCTCTATTTGCTGCAAGTGGCCGACCAGTGCGCCATCGATATTCCGGGCGCCGTGGCCAGCAAACTGGTCAAGAATGCCGTCAAACATCCGGTGCCTGGCGTGGCGCCGCCGCATGGATAATTAAGCCATGCGAATCCCCTTTACCAAAATGCAAGGCGCCGGCAACGACTTTGTGGTGCTCGATGAGACCCAAAGCCGCTTTGGCCTGAGTACCGCGCAGTACCGTTGGCTGGCTGACCGTCACTTTGGTGTGGGCGCTGACCAAATTCTGACGGTGCGCCCGTCGCCCGCGCCGGGCATTGACTTCGAGTATGTCATTCACAACGCCGATGGTGCCGAGGTGGAGCAGTGCGGCAATGGCGCGCGGTGTTTCGCCCGCTTTGTGCGCGATGCCGGCTTGACCCAGAAGGACGCGATCCGCGTGCAAACCCGGGGCGGGGTGATTGAGCCGGTGCTAAACCCCGATGGCCGCGTCACGGTCAACATGGGCGCACCGGTGTTTGACCCTGAGCGCATTCCGTTCGCGCCCGGTCAGGTGTCGGCCCAGCCCATCGGTTCCTGGCAGCAATGGCCGCTGGTGCTTGCCACGCCGGCACAAGGCACGGTGGTGCTGGTGGCGGTGCTGTCGATGGGCAACCCGCACGCGGTGCAACTGGTGGACGATGTGGATGTCGCGCCGGTGTTGCAGTTGGGCCCCTTGGTCGAGCACCACCCGTTTTTTCCGAACCGGGTCAATGCCGGCTTCATGCAGGTGATAAACCGCCAGCAGATTCGCCTGCGGGTGTTTGAGCGCGGCGCCGGGGAGACATTGGCCTGCGGCTCGGGCGCTTGCGCCGCGGTGGTGGCAGGCATCAGGCTCGGCTTGCTCGACGGGCAGGTCGATGTGCACACCCACGGAGGCGTGCTCACCATTGGCTGGGCTGGCGGCTCCGCGCCTGTCATGATGACGGGACCGGCCACCACTGTCTTTCATGGCACCTTTGAACTTCCCGACAACTTATCCAGCGATTGATCACCATGCCCAACACAACTTTTCCCAGCGCCATCAGCAACCCGATCACCGAAGATGACATCGCCAATTACCTGGCCAACACACCTGATTTTTTTGAGCGCCATGCCGAAATGCTGGCGGCGGTGCAGTTGACCAGTCCGCACAGCCAGCGCGCCGTGAGCCTGCAGGAGCGCCAGGCCAACATGTTGCGTGAAAAAATCAAGATGCTGGAGCAGCGCATCATGGAGATGATTCGCAATGTGAATGAGAACATGCTGCTGTCAGACAAGCTGCTGCACTGGGCGCGCACGCTGTTTTTGAACACTGATCCCGCTGCCTTGCCTGACCTGATGGCAGACGAACTGGCGGACCAGTTTGCCGTGCCACAGGTGGGCATCAAGGTCTGGGGAGTCGATGCCGCCTATGCCGATGCGGCTTTTGCGCAGGGTGTCAGCGAAGATACCAGAATATTTGCCAGCTCATTGATTGAGCCATTTTGCGGTGTCAACAGCGGACTTGAGGTGGTGAATTGGCTGCCTGAGCCCAAGGCGGCCGCCTCGCTGGCGATTCTGCCGCTGCGTGCCGGTCCGATTGGCAGCACCGCGCCGGCGTTTGGCCTGCTGGTGCTGGCCTCGCCCGACGCGCAGCGCTTCAACAGCACCATGGGGACCGACTTTTTGGCGCGGATTGCCGTGCTGGCCAGTGCCGCGCTGGCGCCACTGCGTTGACACAGCGCATGAACCTTGTGGCCCCGACCGCCATCGGCCCGAGGGCGGGCCTCCTGCAAAATCACCGGGATCGTCGTAGCCGCGGCGCCATCGCCGCGATGGTCTGCGGTTCGTGAAAGCGAAGCATGGTCATCCGTGAAACCATCAATGACCCGGCGGTGACTTCGCCCCCGGAGCCACTGGTTCAACGTTATCTGGACCATGTGCGCTTTGAGAAGCGGCTGGCTGAGCGCACCGTGGCGCTCTACACGCTGGACCTGGAAAAACTGGCGGTTTATGCGGCGCAGGCGGGTGTCGGTTTGACCGCAGTTGAGTCCGGTCATATCCGGCGCTGGGTGGCGCAAATGCACAGCCGGGGCCGCAGCGGGCGTGGCATCGCACTGATTTTGTCGGGCTGGCGCGGGTTTTACACCTGGCTGGGGCGCGAAGGTCTGGTGATCTCAAACCCGGTGCTTGACGTGCGCTCGCCCAAGACCGCCAAACCCTTGCCCAAGGCCTTGAGCGTGGATGACGCCGTGCAAATGGCAAGTTTTGCCGGCACCCAAAACGATCCCTGGCTCGAAGCGCGTGACGCGGCCATGGTCGAACTGCTCTACGGTGGCGGCCTGCGGGTGGGCGAGTTGACCGGGCTCGACGTGTATGCCAGCGATGCTGCCCGCGGTTGGGTCGATTTGCAGGCGGGTGAGGCGCATGTGCTGGGCAAGGGCAGCAAGCGGCGCATCGTGCCGGTGGGCGCCAAGGCAGTGCAGGCACTGGAGGCTTGGCTGCAGGTGCGCAACCGGGCCTTGCCCGCATTGGCGGGGTCGGCTGTGAAGGGCGCGACGCCCCATGCGGCATTGTTCATTGGCCGCAACGGCACGCGGCTCACCTCGCAGTCGATCTGGCAGCGCGTGCGCCAGCGCAGTATGCAGGCCGGGCTGGCCGCACCGGTGCATCCGCACATGCTGCGGCACTCGTTCGCCAGCCATGTGCTGCAGTCAAGCAGCGATCTGCGCGGCGTGCAGGAACTGCTCGGTCATGCCAACATCAGCACCACGCAGGTTTACACCCGGCTCGACTTCCAGCACCTGGCCCGGGCCTATGATGCTGCGCATCCGCGTGCCCGCATCAAGACCGGTGGTTCGGGTGGTTCAAAATAGCGATTGCTGACAATTTTTCTCAAAAGGTGACTTATGCAAAAACAGATTAACGTGGTGCTGGACAAAGGCGTCGAATTTTCTTTTCATGTGCCTGACGGCACGCCGCTGGCGCACGACGCCGCGCGTGCCTGGCTGGATCACCAGTTCACGGCCCTCGACTGCGAGCCCCTGCGCGCCAGTGGCAAAGTGCTGACTGCCGACAAGGTGCTGGTGGTGACGCAGGCTGCGGGCGCGGCGCTGCTGGGCGATGCCAAGTGGTCGGCTGACTATGTGGCGGCGGTCAGTGCGGCTCTGGGCAAACCGATGATTCAGGTTGATGTGCCAGCCATGGCGATCACCTATTGAAATCCATTCGCCTGCGCGCCGGCAAAGAGCGCTCGCTGCTGCGCCGCCACCCCTGGATTTTTGAATCGGCCATTGCCAAAGGCGCGGCCGATACTGGTGAAACCGTGCGTGTTGAAGGTGATCAGGGCCAGTTTCTGGGTTGGGCGGCTTTCAGTCCGGCCTCCAAAATTCGCGCCCGGGTCTGGAGCTTTGACGAGGCGCAGCGCATTGATGCGGCGTTTTTCACCGCTGCCTGCGCCCGCGCCGTCAAGGCCAGAGCCCGCTTTGACATCCACAGCAGCGCCATGCGACTGGTGCACGGCGAGTCGGACGGCCTGCCCGGGCTGATTGTCGACCGCTATGGCGACACGCTGGTGGCGCAGTTCACCTCAAGCGGCGTGGAACGTTGGAAAGACGTCATTGCCGATGCGCTGCTGGCCGCCACCGGCCTTGCCAAGCTTTATGAGCGAAGCGACGCCAGCAGCCGGGCGCTGGAAGGCTTGCCCGAGGCCAAAGGTTGGCTGCGCGGCCAGGGCGAAGTGGAACTTGTGCTGCAAGAACACGACTGGCAATTGGCGGTCAACATTGCCGATGGTCACAAAACCGGTTTCTATCTGGACCAGCGCGACAGCCGCAAGCGTTTTGCCGACTATGCACGTCGCCTCAATTTTGAGCGCGTGCTCAACTGCTATTGTTATACCGGCGGTTTCACGGTGGCGGCGCTGAACGGCGGCGCGGCGCATGTGACGTCCATCGACTCTTCTGGGCCGGCGCTGGAAAAAGCCGCCGCCAATGTCGCCTTGAATGGCTTTGCCGCCAACCGCGCCACCTTCATGGATGCCGACGTCAATGCCTCTTTGCGCCTGTTTGTTGAGCAGGGCCGCAGTTTTGACGCCATCGTGCTCGATCCACCCAAATTTGCCCCCACTGTGGCCCATGCCGAGCGCGCGGCGCGTGCCTACAAGGATATCAACCGGCTGGCGTTCAAGCTGTTGGAGCCGGGTGGCGTGCTGTTTACCTACAGTTGTTCGGGCGGCATCAGCGCTGATCTGTTTCACAAGATTGTGGCCTCGGCGGGATGCGACGCGGGTGTGGATGGCTACATCCATGAGCGCATGGGTGGCGCACCCGACCACCCCATGACGGTCAATTTCCCTGAAGGCGAATACCTTAAGGGTTTGGTGGTGATGCGCAAATGAGCTTCCGGCCCGGGGTCGTTACACTCGCACCCTTTGAATCTGCCCCGCTATGAGCCTTATTCCTGCCACCATCCTCACCGGTTTTCTCGGCTCCGGTAAAACCACGCTGCTCAAACGTGTGTTGTCCGAGGCCCACGGCCAGAAGATTGCCATCATCGAAAACGAGTTTGGCGAAGAAAACATCGACAACGACATTCTGGTGACCGACTCCAAAGAGCAGATCATCCAGATGAGCAATGGCTGCATTTGCTGCACCATTCGCGAGGACCTGCGCGAGGCGCTGCAACTGCTGGCCGCCAAAAAGCGCCAGGGCCTGCTCGACTTCGACCGGGTGGTGATCGAAACCACCGGCCTGGCCGACCCCGGCCCGGTGGCGCAGACCTTTTTCATGGACGACGAGATTGCCGAGAGCTATCTGCTCGACTCGATCCTGACACTGGTCGATGCCAAACACGCCAACCAGCAACTCGATGACCGCCAGGAAGCGCGCCGTCAGGTGGGTTTTGCCGACCAGATTTTCATCAGCAAGACTGATTTGGTCTCGCCTGAGGAAACGGCCGACCTGATGCACCGCCTGAAACACATGAACCCGCGCGCACCCCAAAAGGCCGTGCATTTTGGCGAGGTGGCGCTGAGCGAGGTGTTCGACCTGCGCGGCTTCAACCTCAATACCAAGCTCGACATCGACCCGGACTTCCTCAAGGAAGAAGACGCTCATGCCGGGCACGACCACGCCCATCACGACCACGCGGATGGCGAACATTGCGACCACCCCTCGCACCAGCACGGCCACCACCACGCCCATGACGACGACGTGAAAAGCTTCGTGTTTCGCTCGGAGCGCGCGTTCGACCCGGCCAAACTGGAAGACTTTCTGGGTGCCGTCGTCAATATCTACGGACCGCGCATGTTGCGCTACAAAGGCGTGCTGTACATGCAGGGCACAGACCGCAAGGTAATTTTCCAGGGCGTGCACCAGTTGATGGGCAGCGACCTGGGCCCGGCATGGGCCCAAGGCGAGGCGCGCTGTAGCAAAATGGTGTTCATTGGCATTGACCTCCCCAAAGACATCTTTCTGCAGGGTATGGAGCAAAGCCTGGTTTGATCATCATCTTTAACCCAGTGCGGAGGTGCGATGTTTGTCTCGATTTTGCAACTGATGGGCTTTGCCCCGGCCAAGCCTGTACACTCGCGCGCCGAAGACAAGCCCTTGCCTGGTGTTGCCAGCGAGTCGCATCAGAAAAGCGCCGTTAACAAAGTGGAGGCCGCGGCCCCCGCCCAAACTGTTCAGGATAAATCCGCCAGGAGGTCTCCAGTGAAAGCTCAAGCTGCCAAAACCAAAGCGACTGCCAAGTCAGCCGCAGTTCCCGTCAAGCCCGCAAAGCCAGTGAAGCCCGTTGCGGCAGCCAAACCTGCCAAGGCAGTTCCGCCAGCAAAGCCTGCCAGGGATAACAAGCCTGTCAAGGCCGCGCCCCACGTCGACACCAAGACGCCTGTCAAGCCGAAAAAAATGATCGAATCGACAGCCGTCGCACAGGCGCCGATGAAAAAGGTTAAAGCCAGCTCCCCGCCTGTGAGCAAGCAAGTTTTAACCGTCCCCAAGAAAAAACCGCAAGAAGTGACTACCCAAGCCCCTGTATCCCCAAAAAGTGCCGCCCCAGTGGCCACTGCAAAACCTGCGGTCAAACCGGCGCCACCTGCCACCCAGATGACGTCCTCCGGTGTGCCGGTGCGCACCGGGCGACCCTCCTCGCGGCTGGCCCAGCTGACGGTGCCGTCCATGGCGCAAACCGTGGCGTCAACGGCCGCCAAGTCCAGCTTCACCCAAATGGCCAGTGTCGTTCCCATTGTTTCGCCACTGGCTTCATCGGTCAAAAAAGACAAGAAGCTGGCCAACAACTGGAAAACCAAGCCGGTCGAAGCCCTGACCAATGATGAAGTGCTGGCGATGCCCGATGAGGCCTACATGAATGACACGCAGCTGGCGTTTTTCCGGTCTAAATTGGTGATTTTGAAAAACGACATCCTCAGCAGCGCCGGCCAGACCACCGAGCATCTGCGCGAAGACACAGTGGTGGTGCCTGATCCGGCCGACCGGGCCACGATCGAAGAAGAGCACGCCCTCGAATTGCGAACCCGTGACCGCGAAAGAAAGCTGCTCAAGAAGATTGAGCAGTCGATCACGCGCATTGATGCGGGCGATTATGGCTACTGCGACGAAACCGGCGAGGCCATCGGCGTGGGCCGCCTGCTGGCCCGGCCAACGGCCACGCTGTCGCTGGAAGCCCAGCAGCGCCGTGAGCTCAAACAAAAAATGTTTGGCGACTGAGATCCGCTGACGCTCGTCGGTGTCGGTGACAGACCTATGGCAACAATTCCAACTGGCGCTGGACTATTTTCCAAGGTTGCCAAGTTTGTCCGCAATCCCAATGTGCATTGGGGTGATCTGGACAAAGTCGGGCGTGAGCCTGGGGTCGCCACCGAGCCAAATCCGGCGCAAAGCCGGCAAACGCTCAAGGACATGATTGAGCGCAAGCGTCATGAAGACGCTGTCCGCAAGCAGGAGTTCGACAATTTGCGTCAATTGCAGCGCGCCACGCCGCACGTCAAACCTGAAGTTGTTGACGAGTCGAACCTGTCGGACAGCCCCACAGATGCCACTGATCTGGATGACCGGGCGTTGACCATTCGCAAAATTGACGAAATTGAAGCGCTGATGTCCAAACAGTGGTGGAAAGCGCAACCGCCGCCCTTGCCTGATGCCATGCCTGCAGCGCGCGATGTTGCGCAAGAGACCCGCCAGGTCAATGGCGAGAGTTTTTTTGCATCAACCGTGATGAAAGGCGACCTGATCGATTTTGACGACATTCCAACCCAGGTCGGGCAGGCTCCCTCAGCGCCATCCAAGCCTGGCTCGCAACCGGGTGAGCCAGCATCGCAGGAAGGTTGGCCGCGTCAGTTGGTTGAAGGCAGTGGGTTCGATTCGTCCAAATTGTTTGCCGCAGAGATGGCAGACAACCTGTCCGACCCTGACCTGGAAGAGGCTGCCGTGCGCTTTGCGAATGGCGACGATGCTGGAGCCGAAGCTGTTTTGCTGGCCGCGTTAAGGGGCCAGCCGGTGCTCAGCGATGTGGCGCAAGCCCAGGCCGAGGCCCTGTTTGATTTTTACCGGAGCTTGGGTCAGCAAGCCAATTTTGAACGTGAAGCCTTGAGCTACGCGAAACAATTCTGGTGCCCGGCGCCCGTCTGGATGCTCCCCGCCAGCGCGCAGGCCGGCTCGGTCCCGGCCTCGGTCTGGCATTGCCCGGCGCAGTTGGAGCCGCAAGCGCTGGCTCAGCTCCCCAGTCATTTGCCCGCCGGGCAAGGCCTGTCGCTGGACTGGACTGGTCTGGAGGTGATCACCGAGCCGGCAGCCCGGAGTCTGGCAATGCTGATGGCTGACTGGAGCGGTGAGGAGGGTTACCTATACTTCGAGGGCGAGCAGGTGTTGGAGCAGGTTTTGCGTGAGGCAACGCCCAGAGGCGAGCGTCAGACGGCGCTGTTCTGGTGGGTGTTGCGGATGGATCTGCTGCGTATTTTGCGGCGACCGGATGAGTTCGAAATGGCTGCCTTTGACTATTGCATCACCTACGAGGCTGCCCCCAGCCCGTGGCGGGAGGCAAGCTGTGAACTGTTGCAGGCGCCGCCTATGGTCACGGCCAAACCACCGGCCACGGAAAATACAGACACGCTGTCTGCCGGCACCGTGGCGCTTGAGTTGACGGGCGAACTGGTGGGGGACGCCGCGCAAGGTTTGAACCTTTTGAATGATGCCAGCCCACAGGCCCGGGTGCTGACAATTTCTTGCACCCAACTGGTCCGGGTCGACTTTTCTGCCGCCGGTGTCATTCTCAATTGGACCGCCCAAAGGCAGACCGGCGGCTGCCAGATCGAATTCAGGGATGTTCCGCCCCTGGTCGCATCATTCTTTAATTTGATTGGTATCAATCAGCATGCGCAAGTGGACACGCGAACGCACTAGTCAACACAGGATTTCTTATGGAGCAATTTCACGGCACCACCATCATCAGTGTGCGCCGCAAAACGCCTCAGGGCATGCAGGTCGCCATCGGTGGCGATGGTCAGGTGACCTTGGGCAATATCGTCGTCAAGGGCACGGCGCGCAAGGTGCGCAAGCTCTACCACGGCAAGGTGCTGGCTGGTTTTGCCGGTGCCACGGCCGATGCCTTCACGCTGTTTGAGCGCTTTGAGGCCAAACTCGAAAAACACCAGGGGCATCTGGTGCGCGCCGCCATCGAACTGACCAAGGACTGGCGCACCGACCGTGTGTTGCGTCGCCTGGAAGCCATGCTGGCGGTGGCCGACCTCGAGGCATCGCTGATCATCACCGGCAATGGCGACGTGCTGGAACCTGAAAACGGTATTGTGGCCATCGGCTCGGGTGGCGCCTACGCGCAGGCCGCGGCCATTGCCCTGCTCAACCACACCGACCTGTCGGCGACCGACATGGTCAAGAAATCGCTGGAGATTGCCGGTGAGATTTGCATCTACACCAACATGAATCACACCATCGAAAGCCTTTAATACCATGTGGGTCAGATCAATAATTGCATAGCAATTTTGCTCTGACCCCTTCATTTTGGCGGATGTCCTCAACTGATCGTCAGATGTCCACTTTCCGGAACAATCTCAATTGAACAGATCAAAACAACCATGTCCTCCCTCACCCCCCAGGAAATCGTCTCCGAACTCGACAAACACATCGTCGGTCAGCAGCAGGCCAAGCGCGCGGTGGCCATTGCCTTGCGCAACCGCTGGCGCCGCCAGCAGGTGGGCCTTGACCTGCGCAGCGAGATCACGCCCAAAAACATCCTGATGATCGGCCCCACGGGCGTGGGCAAGACCGAAATCGCGCGCCGTCTGGCGCGCCTGGCTGATGCCCCGTTCATCAAGGTCGAGGCCACCAAGTTCACCGAGGTGGGTTACGTCGGCAAAGACGTCGATGCCATCATTCGTGACCTGGCCGATATTGCGGTCAAGCAAACGCGCCAGGCCGAGACCAAAAAGGTGCGCGAGCGCGCCCAGGATGCCGCTGAAGAGCGGGTGCTCGACATACTGATTCCCATGCCCAGACAGGAGTTTGGCGTGGTGCAGGGCAATGAGCCTGAGAGCACCGCGCGCCAGACCTTTCGCAAAAAGTTGCGCGAGGGCCAGCTCGATGACCGTGACATTGAGCTCGACGTGGCCCAGACTGCGCCGCAGTTGGAGATCATGGGGCCGGCCGGCATGGAAGAAATGACCGAGCAATTGCGCGGCATGTTTGGTCAGATGAATCAGAACAAAACGCAAAAGCGCAAACTCAAGATTGCCGAAGCGCTCAAGCTGCTGGTCGAAGAAGAAGCCGCCAAGCTGGTCAACGAGGACGAGATCAAAACCCAGGCGCTGCAGATGCTGGAGCAAAACGGCATTGTTTTCATCGACGAGATCGACAAGGTGACCTCGCGCTCGGAAGGCAGCGGCGCCGAGGTTTCGCGCCAGGGCGTGCAGCGCGACCTGCTACCGCTTGTCGAAGGCACCACCGTGTCGACCAAGTACGGCATGGTCAAAACCGACCATATATTGTTCATTGCCTCGGGTGCGTTCCATTTGAGCAAGCCCAGCGACCTGATTCCCGAACTGCAGGGCCGTTTTCCGATCCGGGTCGAGTTGCAGTCGCTCTCGGTCGCAGATTTTGTGGCGATCCTGACCCAAACCACAGCCTCTCTGGTCAAGCAGTACCAGGCGCTGCTGGCGACCGAGCAGGTGACGGTTGAGTTTTCGGAGGCCGGCATCGGGCGGCTGGCGCAGATTGCCTTTGATGTGAACGAGCGCACTGAAAACATCGGCGCACGCCGCCTGTCCACCGTGATGGAGCGCCTGCTTGACGAGGTCAGCTTTGACGCCACCAATTTGTCAGGACAGACCGTGCAGATTGACGCTGCTTACGTCGATGCGCGCCTGGCGGAGCTCAGCCAAAACGAGGATTTGAGCCGGTATATCCTGTAACTTTGCGGGTCAGACCACTCGCGCAGCGACGTGCTCTGACCCCAACTGATCAGGGGTGTCCTTGCGGGACAGACCAAGATTTGCGTAGCAAATTTGCTCTGTCCTCAACTGATTAGGATTCAGACCACTCGCTCAGCGACGTGCTCTGACCCCAACACTTCGTCGGATGCGCTCGCCCTGGGTGGAAGCGGGCAGGATACTGGGGCCTGCCTCATGCGCGCTTCGCTTTGCGAAATCGGCAATCCCCAATACCCTGCCCGCTGCCACATGCGCTCTGCGTGTTTGACACCCAAGACAAGGCCGGCGGGCAGCAGTCGTCGATTTTGGTTTGGGCAACACAGTTGCTGTTTCGGTCTATCCCCGTTTCCTCACGCATCACATTCATTTAGAACGCTAAGTGCTTCATTTTGAACGATTTTCACCTGAATTCAGGTTTTAAATCGTCTCTAAGTCTTTGATTTCATTGTAAAAATTTATTGAAAAGTGGTTTGCGCGCGCAGTTTTTGCTGCTACAGTGCAAAAAAGTGCAATTTAGTGGTGAATTGTGCTTTTCAACCACCATTTCCAGTTCGTTCTGCAATTCAAAGGCCAGCTATCGTGTTTCAAGGGGCTTCCTCATTAAGTCTTGATGCAAAGGGTCGGCTGTCGGTGCCAACCCGGCATCGTGACGTTTTGAGTGCGACAGCGGCGGGAC
>NZ_JAABQC010000054.1 GCF_011391645.1 Rhodoferax sp.
TGCGCACCGGGCCACCGTCCTTGAAATTGAGTGCGGTGATGCGCCCCACCAGTTCCGGTCGCAACATCACACTTTGGCGGGCACGCAAGCTGCCCACGGCCTGGGCATCATCACGCAGGGACTGGGCCTCCACTTTGGCGACTTCCACACCAGCAACGCGTGGCGCACCCGGAGCCCCGCTGCCTGCAGCGGCCTTGCTGCCGGCCGCACCCGTGACCGGGGTTGGCGCTTGCGGGCGCGACTGCAGCCACCATGCCGCGCCACCCGCCAGCGCAATACCCACAACAGCGATTGCCGAAAAAGTAAATTTTGAAGTCATAACAACCATTTAGTCGAAAACACCGAGACAACCAGCGAACAACTGTAGCTGCACTGGCCATGCCCTGCTGCGTCAGGGAGGAAACCCGGTTTCAGCGCTGCGCCAGCGCTATTTGCACGCCCTGGTTGGCCAGCTCGTCGGCACGCTCGTTGCCTGGGTCGCCATTGTGACCACGCACCCAGCGCCACTCGATCTGGTGCTGGCCGCTGTTGACCAGCGCGTCCAGGCGTTGCCATAAATCCACATTCTTGACCGGGGCTTTGCTGGCGGTTTTCCAGCCGCGCGCCTTCCAGCCCGGCAACCATTCGGTCATGCCCTTGAGCACGTACTGGCTGTCCACGTGCAGCCTGACCTTGCACGGGCGTTTTAAAGCGGCCAGCGCTTCGATCACCGCCATCATTTCCATGCGGTTGTTGGTGGTTCCCAGTTCGCCGCCAGCCAGCTCTCGTTGGGCGTCGGCAGATTTCAGCAGCGCGCCCCAGCCACCCGGACCCGGGTTGCCCTTGCAGGCGCCATCGGTGTAAATATCAATCGTGTTCAAACCCTAATCCTCATCTTCTTCTTGTGAAAAATTCTGCAAGCCAGCGCGGTGGGAACCGGCGCTGTTGGCCACGGAAACAGGTGCGTTCGCCAGGATTCTGGGTGCAGTCCAGCCCGGATTGAGCAGCGTCATGCCGCGCACCCGCTTGACCGCAACCAGACCGTACACCGAACCAAAGAACGGCCACCAGCGCGCGCCCGCCTTGTCCATCCAGGCGTAACGCTGCAACCACGATGCGCTGAGCAGGGCGGGCCGGTAACAGCCAAAGTGGCCCTCCTCGATCTCAAAACTCAGCAGTCGCAGCCAATCCCGGCAGCGAAGGTAACCGATGAACTCACCCTTCTGCGGCAAAAACAGCCGGTTCATCCCAAGGCGCCGGTAGAGATGGGCGCGTTGCTGGCGAAAGCCCCACAGGCTCACGGGGTTAAAGCCGCAGATCACCACCCGGCCTTCAGGCACCAGCACGCGGGCGACCTCACTCAGGGCGGTATGCGGGTCTGCGCTGAGTTCCAGGGCGTGCGGCAGCACCACCAGATCCAGACTATTGGAAGGAAAAGGTAGGGCGGTAAAGTCAGTCACAAAGGTAGCCCTTTCATGCGGCGTGTCGGTGGCCAGCCAGCGGTGTGGCATGCGGTTGGCCGCCAGCGCGTCAAGCTCGGGCAGGCCAAGTTGCAAGGCATGAAAACCAAACACGTCGGCCACCGCCCCGGCCATGAAGGCACGCTCCCAGTCCAGGAGATAAACCCCGGGCGGTGTCGACATCCATTCGTGCAAACCTATAATTTGTTCAGCCATGAAGTTAATTCCAATCCCTGCTTTCGACGACAACTACATCTGGATGTTGCACGACGGGCGCCGAGCGTTGGTGGTGGACCCTGGTGACGCCGACCCCGTGCTGGCTGCTTTGCAACAAGGCGGTTTGACGCTGGAGGCGATTCTAGTCACGCACCATCATGGCGACCACACCGGCGGCGTCGATATCCTGCGCCAGCGCACGGGTGCGCAGGTGTTTGGCCCTGAACGCGAGCGCATGCCCGAGCCCTTGCAGCGCCTGCGCGATGGCGCCGTGATTCAGCCGCTGGGGCTGCGCTTTGAAGTGTTGCTGGTGCCGGGTCATACCGCCGGGCACATTGCTTACGTGGGCCAGATCCCGCAAGAAGATCCGGTTTTGTTTTGCGGAGACACCCTGTTCAGCGCTGGTTGCGGGCGTTTGTTTGAAGGCACGCCTGCGCAAATGCTGGACTCATTGACACGGCTGGCGGCCCTGCCCGATGCCACCCGGGTGTGTTGCGCCCATGAATATACTTTGTCCAGTTTGCGCTTTGCCCGCACCGTTGAGCCTGACAATACGGCGCTGCAGGCCTACCAGGCGCGCGCTCAGGCGCAGCGTCAAAAGCATTTGCCGACACTGCCCTCCTCGATCGGCCTTGAAAAAGCCGTGAATCCATTTTTACGCACGCATTTGCCCGGCGTGGCCCATGCGGTGCAGCAGATGGCCCCCAGCGCGCATGACCCGGTCAGCGTGTTTGCCGCCCTGCGAACCTGGAAAGATCAATTTTGAAATCACTTTTTCACTTGTTTGTGCTGTCCGCCAGCGTTTGGCTTGCAGGTTGCGCCAGCCCTGGGTTGATGGCACCGGGCGGGTCTCAAGGCACCGACCCCGGCCTGTCGGCGCCCAACGGCGCCGGCGCCAGCAACAGCAACCAAACGCTCTACCCTGCCGGTGGCCTGAAGCCCCTCACCGCGCTGCAGTTAGGCTCGCAAAGCGTGCACGCGCTGATGCCGCCGGCCGACATCTGGGACCGTGTTCGCCGCGGCTTTGCCATGCCCAACCTGGAATCCGACCTGGTCCAGGAACGCGAGCTGTGGTACAGCAGCCGCCCGGACTACATGGCGCGCATGACCGAGCGCGGCAGCAAATACCTGTTCTACATCGTCGAAGAGCTGGAGCGCCGTGACATGCCCAGCGAACTGGCGCTGTTGCCATTTATTGAGAGCGCCTTCAACCCTCAGGCAGTGTCAAGCGCCAAGGCCGCCGGCATGTGGCAGTTCATGCCCGCCACGGGCAAGTACTTTGACCTCAAGCAGAACATGTTTCGCGACGACCGCCGCGATGTGATCGAATCGACCCGCGCCGCGCTCGACTACCTGCAAAAGCTCCACCGCATGTTTGGCGACTGGCACCTGGCGCTGGCCGCCTACAACTGGGGCGAAGGCAGCGTCCAGCGCGCCATCAAGAAGGCCAAAAATGCGGGCACCGGCACCCGTTATGAAGACCTGGTCATGCCCATGGAAACCCGCATGTACGTGCCCAAGCTGCAAGCCGTGAAAAACATCGTGGCCAATCCGGCATCTTTCCGTGTGACCCTGCCCGAGATCGGCAACCACCCCTATTTCCAGAGCGTCGAGATTGACCGTGACATCGACGTGGCACTGGCGGCCAAACTTGCCGAGGTGCCGCTGGACGACTTCCGGGCGCTCAACCCGTCGGCCAGTAAGCCGGTTTTGCTGGCGGCTGGCAACCCCCAGGTTCTGCTGCCCTGGGACAACGCGGAGCTTTTTCAGAGCAACCTGGTGGCGTACACAGGCGGGCGTTTGGCCAACTGGACCGCCTGGGTCGCACCCAGCACGCTCACGCCCGCGGACGCCGCCCGGCGTGTTGGCATGAGCGAGGACGAGCTGAGAAGCGTCAACAAGATTCCACCCCGGATGCAAATCAAGGCCGGTTCGACGCTGCTGGTGCGGCGCTCGGCCAGCCTGAACAGCGACGTCACAGAGCACATCGCCGACAACGGCTATCTGGCGCTGGCGCCCGATGTGGTGCTCAAAAGAACCGTGGTCAAGGCGGGCAAAAAGGACAATGTGGCCAGCATGGCCAGGCGCTTCAGTGTGAGCGTCCAGGCGCTTGCCGACTGGAACAAGGTGAGCACGTCGGCCGCGTTCAAACGGGGTCAATCGGTGGTGCTTTACTTGCCAGCCAAGGCCCGCCCTGCACGCAGTGCCAAGGCCGGCGGCAAAAAGGCGGTTGCCAGAACGTCGGCGCGCGCGCCGGCCAAGGGCACCGCCAAGAGCAAACCTTCACGGGTGGCGCGCCAGCCGTAGCCGGCTCAGCGCCGGTCCACCAGCGCATGGGCAATGGTGCCCAGATCCACATACTCAAGCTCGCTGCCGATCGGCACGCCGCGCGCCAGTCGCGTCAGTTGCAAGCCGCCCCGCGCTTTGAGTCCTTCGTTGATCACATGCGCCGTGGCTTCGCCCTCGGCGGTGAAATTGGTCGCCAGAATGACCTCCTGCACAGTGCCGTCAAGGGCCCGGTCAAACAGCTTTTTCAGGCCGATGTCGTGCGGGCCAATGCCGTCAAGCGGGCTGAGCTTGCCCATCAGCACAAAGTAGAGCCCCCGGTAGGCACCGGTGCGCTCCACCGCCGACTGGTCAGCCGGCGTTTCCACCACACAGAGTTTGCTGGCATCGCGCCGGACGTCCAGGCAGGTGGCGCACACCTGCGCCTCGGTAAAGGTGTGGCAGCGCTCGCAATGCCGCACCGCCTGCGCCGCATGCGCCAGCGCCGCAGAGAGCGTTTGCGCCCCGGCGCGGTCATGCTGCAGCAAGTGAAACGCCATGCGCTGCGCCGACTTGACGCCCACGCCCGGCAAGCGCCGCAGCGACTGGATCAGGGTTTCAAGCGCGTTGGTGTCGGCCATATTGAAATGTTGGGGACAGAGCTTGTGCGCTTCGCGTCACTGCGGTCTTTCCCACAATTCTCTGATTTGTTGGGGACAGAGCTTGTTCACTTCGTGTAACTGCGGTCTTTCCCACAATTCTCTGATTTGTTGGGGACAGAGCTTGTGCGCTTCGCGTCACTGCGGTCTTTCCCACAATTCTCTGATTTGTTGGGGACAGAGCTTGTTCACTTCGTGTAACTGCGGTCTTTCCCACAACGTCTCAGAAGGGGAACTTCATGCCACCTGGCAGCCCCGGCATGCCGGCGGTGATCTTGCCCATCTTCTCGGTCGAGGTTTCCTCGGCCTTGCGCACGGCGGCGTTAAAGGCGGCCGCCACCAGGTCTTCGAGCATGTCCTTGTCGTCGGCCAGCAGGCTGGGGTCGATGGTGACGCGGCGCACATCGTGCTTGCAGGTCATGGTGACTTTCACCAGGCCGGCACCTGACTCGCCGGTGACTTCGATGCTGCCCAGTTCATCCTGGGCTTTTTTCATGTTGTCCTGCATCGCCTGCGCCTGCTTCATGAGGCCGGCGAGTTGTCCTTTGTTGAACATGTGATTTCCTTGTTGAGAGAGTCAATTGAAGAAGCCGGGGCACAAGCCATGCGCACCCGGCACAAGCATGGTTCAGGGGCTGAAGCGGTTTTAAACCGGCTTGATGCTGCCTGGGACGATTTTCGCCCCAAAATCACGCATCAGCGATTGCACCAGCGGATCATCGAAAACGATTTTTTCCGCCGCCAGCTGGGCTTGCGCCGCCTTGGCGGCATTGCGCCTGGCCGGGCTGTCGGTGACGCGCCCCACCTCCGCCACCAGCCGCACCGGGTAACCCGCAGCCGCCAAAGCCGCCGCCAGCCGCTCGCGGTTGCCAGACTGGTTGAGCGACTCGCGCTCCACACGCAGCAGCCACTGGTCACTGTCACGCGCAACCAATTGCGACTGCAAGGCCAGTTCCCGCACCATGGCGGTGATGGCTTCGCTGGCGATCAGCGCCTGCACCGTCGCGCACCAGAAATCGCCCTCCGGGCTGGCTGGCAGGGTCATGGCGCCACGCTCAAGCGGAACATCGCGCCTGGAAACTGGCTGTTCGTGCACCTGAACAGCCTCGATCCGCGAGATTTCCTGAACGTTGTCTGCGCTGACGGGTGGCTTGATGGGCTGCGTCTGGGCCTGAGTGGTTGCACCAAGCTTTGCCGCTGGCATATCACGCACCACCAGACGCTGGCCCTCGGGGTTTGCAACCGGGGCCCGCGCGGCCACTTGCATCACCGCAACCGTTGATGGCACTGGCACTGGCCTGGCGACGCTTCGGGCGGCTGGGGCGCGACCTCAGCGCGGGGGCGCGGCGCGATTTTCAGTGTTTTTTTTTCCTGCGCTGCACCACCGGCCGGCTTCGGCTTGAACGCCAGCAGGCGCAGCAGCACCATGGTGAGCGCCGCATATTCGTCGGGTGCCAAGCCCAGGTCACTGCGCCCGTGCAGACAAATGCTGTAGAGCAACTGGGTTTCATCGGGCGGCATCAGCGCCGCGAGTTGCGCAATCTCGGCCGCCTCAATGTCGCTGTCGTCCTGGGCGCTGTCGGGCACCGCCTGCAGCACGGCCATGCGCTGCAGCACACCACTCATTTCTTCCAGCGTCGAGGCCGCGCTCAAGCCATGGGTGCGCAGGGCCTCCGAGGTGTCCACCACGGTTTTACCGTCGCCCAGCGCCAGTGCCTGCAACAGGCGGAACACGTAAGAGCGGTCCACACTGCCCAGCATCTGACGCACCAGCGCCTCCTGCAGATTGCCCGAACCAAAGGCAATGGCCTGGTCGGTCAGGCTGAGCGCATCGCGCATGGAGCCGCGTGCCGCCCGCGCCAGCAGGCGCAGCGCCGGCACATCGGCTGCGACCTGCTCGGCCAGCAGGACTTTTTGCAAATGCTCGCGGATGGTCTCCGGGGCCATCGGCCGCAAATTGAACTGCAGGCAACGCGACAACACCGTGACCGGCACCTTTTGCGGGTCAGTGGTGGCCAGCACAAACTTCAAATACTCGGGCGGCTCTTCGAGCGTCTTGAGCATGGCGTTGAAGGCATGGCCGGTCAGCATGTGCACCTCGTCGATCATGAAGACCTTGAAGCGCCCCTGCACCGGCTTGTAAACCGCCTGTTCCAGCAGCGCCTGCACCTCGTCCACACCCCGGTTGGAGGCGGCATCGAGCTCGGTGTAATCAACAAAACGACCGCTGTCGATATCAACACACGCAGCACAGACACCGCAGGGCGTGGCGGTGATGCCACCCTGCCCGTCCACACCCTGGCAGTTGAGTGACTTGGCCAGAATCCGCGCGACCGTGGTTTTGCCCACGCCGCGCGTGCCGGTGAACAAGTAGGCGTGGTGCAGCCGCTGGGTGGTGAGCGCATTGGTGAGTGCCTGCACCACGTGATCCTGTCCCACCATTTCGGTAAAGTTGCGGGGACGGTATTTTCGGGCGAGCACAAGGTATGACATTTCTTGATTCTAAGGGGCCAAATTGACCATAAACTAAAGGCTCCGCAGGCTTGGTCAAATGCCTGACCGGAACATCCATCCAATTTGACAACTTTGAAGGAGTACGCCATGGCCGGTAAATTTGAAATCAGCAAGTCGAAAAACGGAAAATTCTTGTTCAACCTGAAAGCGGGTAATGGCCAGGTCATTTTGACCAGCCAGATGTACGAATCGAAGTCAGACGCAACCCAGGGCATTGCCTCCTGCAAAAGCAACGCGACAGTCGACGAGCGCTTTGAGCGCGCCGACGCCACGTCCGGTCAGCCTTATTTCAACCTCAAGGCAGCCAACGGCAAAGTGATTGGCCGCAGCGAGATGTATGCGTCCGCATCGGCCCGTGACAATGGCATTGCGTCGGTAAAAGCCAACGCACCCGACGCCCCCACCAAAGACCTGACCGAGGCTTGAGGCCTTGTAACGCCTTACAATCTGCGCTGACGGGCCTTCCCGCATGGTGAAGCGGCCAACCGGGTCAGGTGGGGAACCAAGCAGCCCTAACTGTGGAGCCAGTGCCGGGGTCAAGGTCCGTCAACCCACACCCCCTTGATGACCGCCATCACCCTGGCGCCCACGCAGTGGCGTGTGCATTGCCGGGCAATTTCAATCCGCGAATTTCTTACTATGAAACCTGTAGCACCCCCTCATATTGCGCTATAGTTTGAGCGGTGAGCAATCAAAAGAACTCTGAATTCTCGGGTTTGCTCTGCCTGCAATACCGGTCTTGCGCACAGCACACTTCAAGGAAACAAAAAAAATGACGTCCAAAGACAACGTGGCCATTGGTCTCTTGCTCAGCCTGCTTGAATCCCGCTACGCCATCCGGGTTTTGTGGGCCCTGAAAGACGGGCACCCGCAAACCTTCCGCATTTTGCAGGACAGCGTTGGCCGCATCACCCCCAACACACTCAACACCCGGCTCAAGGAACTGCGCGCCGCTGGCTTGCTCACCCACGGCAGCGACGGCTACCTGGCCACACCCATGGGCCTGGACTTGCTCAAGCGCATGGGTGATCTGGCTGCGTTCGCCAACAAATGGGTGGCCAGCCAGGCCCCGGCCAAGGCTTGACAATCACCGCTTTCCTTTTTTCAACTTTTAAACTTTGACGCATATGACAACCACCGCCTCAGGCCTGATTTTTGAAGACACCATTCTCGGCAGCGGCGCCACAGCCACCGCGGGCCAAAATGTCACCGTCCACTACACCGGCTGGCTCTACCAGGACGGCCAGCAGGGTACCAAATTTGACTCCAGCAAAGACCGGCGCGACCCGTTTGTGTTCCGCCTGGGCGCTGGCATGGTGATCAAGGGCTGGGACGAGGGCGTGGCCGGCATGCAGGTGGGTGGCGCGCGCACCCTCATCATTCCCCCTGAACTGGGTTACGGCGCTCGCGGTGCCGGCGGCGTGATTCCGCCCAATGCCACCCTCAAGTTTGACGTTGAGTTGCTGAACCTCGGTTAATCCGTGACGATCGGCCGCCCGGGCGGCCAAAACAGGGAGCGGGCTTTTTTGGCCCGCTTTTTTCTGCCATGACGGTCCTGTCATTTTTTTGCCCGCAAGCCCTTGCAAAAACGATTTCCAACCCAAACTCCAAGTCTTGTTGTCTCACAACCATTCATACCCGCATGACCCACCACAGCACGACCCCAACCGGCTCCGAACCCTCCACGGCCGGTACGCCCAGCCCCATTGACGCCCCCAATACCGACTCAGCCCTGCCTGAACTGGAAACGCAGACCCTGGCAAGCTGTCAGGCTGACCTGGTACTGCTCCAGGCCAAATGCAATGACCTGTCCGACCAGTATTTGCGCGCCAAGGCCGACACCGAGAACATCCGCCGGCGCGCCGAAGACGACGTGTCCAAGGCGCGCAAGTTTGCGCTGGAGTCGTTTGCCGACAGCCTGCTGCCGGTGGTCGACAGCCTGGAGGCAGGCCTTGCCATCAAGGACGCGACGCTGGACCAATTGCGCGAAGGCTCGCAGGCCACGCTGCGCCAACTGTTGTCGGCACTCGAGCGCAACAAGATCATTGCCGTCAACCCGGCAGCGGGCGACAAGTTCGACCCGCACCAGCATCAGGCCATCAGTGTGGTCCCGTCCGAGCAGGAAGCCAACACCGTGGTCTCGGTGCTGCAAAAGGGTTACCTGATTGCCGAGCGTGTGCTGCGCCCGGCGCTGGTGACCGTGGCCGCGGCAAAATAAAAAACCGGCCCGGCTTGAAATAACAGCCGGCAGCCCTACCTTATCCACATTCGAATTTCAAAACCCTCCCGGGCGCTTGCGCCGGCTGCGCGACAGCCGGGCACCCGCCCCAACATTTAAGGAAGCATCATGGGAAGAATCATTGGCATTGACTTGGGCACCACCAACAGCTGCGTGGCCGTCATGGAAGGCAACACCGCCAAAGTGATTGAAAACGCCGAGGGTGCCCGCACCACACCATCCATCATTGCCTATCAGGAAGACGGTGAAGTGCTGGTGGGTGCTTCGGCCAAGCGTCAATCGGTCACCAACCCGAAGAACACCTTGTACGCCGTGAAGCGCCTCATTGGCCGCAAGTTCACTGAAAAAGAAGTGCAAAAAGACATCGACCTGATGCCCTACAAAATTACCGCCGCCGACAATGGCGACGCGTGGGTCGAGGTGCGCGGCAACCGCATGGCACCGCAGCAGGTCAGCGCCGACATTCTTCGCAAAATGAAGAAAACCGCCGAAGACTACCTGGGCGAAACCGTGACCGAGGCCGTCATCACCGTGCCGGCCTACTTCAACGACGCCCAGCGCCAGGCCACCAAGGACGCCGGCCGCATTGCCGGCCTGGACGTCAAGCGCATCATCAACGAGCCCACCGCCGCAGCCCTGGCTTTCGGCATGGACAAAAACGAAAAAGGTGACCGCAAGATTGCGGTGTATGACCTGGGCGGCGGCACGTTTGACGTGTCGATCATCGAAATCGCCGATGTCGACGGTGAAAAGCAGTTTGAAGTGCTGTCCACCAACGGCGACACCTTTCTGGGTGGCGAAGACTTTGACCAGCGCATCATCGACTTCATCATTGACGAGTTCAAGAAGGAATCTGGCGTCAACCTCAAGAACGACGTGTTGGCCCTGCAGCGCCTGAAAGAGGCCGCTGAAAAGGCCAAGATCGAGCTTTCCAGCAGCGCCCAGACCGACATCAACCTGCCCTACGTGACCGCTGATGCCTCGGGCCCGAAACACCTCAACATCAAGCTCACCCGCGCCAAACTGGAAAGTCTGGTCGAAGAACTGATCGAGCGCACCATCGCCCCCTGCCGCACCGCCCTCAAAGATGCCGGTGTCAACGCCTCCGACATCAACGACGTGATCCTGGTCGGCGGCATGACCCGCATGCCCAAGGTGCAGGAAAAGGTCAAGGAACTGTTTGGCCGCGAGCCGCGCAAAGACGTCAACCCGGACGAAGCCGTGGCTGTGGGTGCCGCCATCCAGGGCCAGGTGCTTTCGGGCGACCGCAAGGACGTGCTGCTGCTCGACGTGACGCCGCTGAGCCTGGGCATTGAAACCCTGGGCGGTGTCATGACCAAGATGATCACCAAGAACACCACCATTCCGACCAAGTTTGCGCAGACCTTCTCGACCGCCGACGACAACCAGCCTGCGGTGACCATCAAGGTGTTTCAGGGCGAGCGCGAGATTGCCGCCGGCAACAAGCTGCTGGGTGAGTTCAACCTGGAAGGCATTCCACCCGCTTCACGCGGCACGCCGCAGATCGAAGTGTCCTTTGACATTGACGCCAACGGCATATTGCATGTGGGCGCCAAGGACAAGGGCACCGGCAAAGAGAACAAGATCACCATCAAGGCCAACTCCGGCCTGACCGAGGCTGAAATCCAGCAAATGGTCAAAGATGCTGAACTCAACTCGGCCGATGACAAGAAAAAGCTTGAACTGGTGCAGTCCAAAAACCAGGCGGACGCCAGCCTGCACAGCGTCAAGAAGAGCCTGGCCGAGTACGGCGACAAGATCGATGCGACCGAGAAAGCCAGCATCGAAGACGCCATCAAGCAGCTTGAAGAAGCCCTGAAGACCGAAGACAAGGCGGCCATTGACGACAAGAGCGCAGCCCTGATGACGGTCAGCCAGAAGCTCGGCGAAAAAATGTACGCCGACATGCAGGCCAAGCAGGCCGCCGAAGGTGCTCAGGCCAGTGATGCCGGTCAAGGCGCGCAAGGTGGTTCAGCCCAGGCCGACGACAATGTGGTCGATGCAGAGGTGAAAGAAGTCAAGAAGCCCTAATCACTTGTTTTGACGCCGTTTTTAAACCATTTGCGTGCGCCGCGCTGAACCCTGAAAAGTTCATCGCGGCGTTTGCATTGACATCAGCCAAGACCAGACCATGTCCAAAAGAGATTATTACGAAGTGCTGGGTGTTCCCAAAAACGCCTCGGACGAAGAGATCAAGAAGGCTTATCGCAAACACGCGATGAAGCACCACCCTGACCGCAACCAGGGTGATGCAGCCAAGGCGGCCGAAGAAAAATTCAAGGAATCCAAGGAAGCCTACGAGATGCTGTCCGACCCGCAAAAGCGCGCGGCCTACGACCAGCATGGCTTTGCCGGGGTCGACCCGAACATGCGCGGTGGCGCCGGCGGTGAGGCCTACGGCGGTTTTGCCGAGGCCTTTGGCGATATTTTTGGCGACATGTTTGGCCAGCAGCGCGGTGGACGCGCGGGGGGGCGACAAGTGTTCCGCGGCGGCGACCTGAGCTACGCCATGGAGGTCACGCTGGAAGAAGCGGCCAAGGGCAAGGACGCGCAAATCCGCATCCCCAGTTGGGACAACTGCGACACCTGCCACGGCACCGGCGCCAAACCGGGCACCCAGGTCAAATCCTGCGGCACCTGCGGCGGCTCGGGCGCGGTGCAAATGCGCCAGGGCTTTTTCAGTGTGCAGCAAACCTGCCCCACCTGCCGCGGCGCCGGCAAGGTCATTGCCGAACCCTGCACCGCCTGCCACGGCCAGGGCAAGATCAAAAAACAGAAAACCCTGGAAGTCAAGATTCCGGTGGGGATCGACGGCGGCATGCGCATCCGCAGCGCAGGTAACGGCGAGCCGGGCACCAATGGCGGGCCACCGGGTGACCTGTACATTGAAATCCGCCTGAAAAAGCACGACATCTTCGAACGCGACGGTGACGATCTGCACTGCTCGGTGCCCATCAGCGTCATCACCGCCTCGCTGGGAGGCGAAATTGACGTCCCCACACTGGAAGGCAAGGCGGCGATTGACATCCCCGAAGGCACCCAGACCGGCAAACAGTTCCGTCTGCGCGGCAAAGGCATCAAGGGCGTGCGCTCCAACTACCCCGGCGACCTGTACTGCCACATCCTGATTGAAACGCCGGTCAAATTGACCGAACACCAGCGCAAGCTGATGCGTGAACTCGATGAGTCCTTTAAAAAAGGGGGCAGCAAACATTCGCCCACCGGTGACAGTTGGACCGATCGACTGAAGAGCTTTTTCAGTTGATATTTGTCGCCCGACTGCCCTGCAAAGAGTCCAAAATGAAGCCCCGCTGTTGAGTTGCAACGGCGGGGCTTTTTGATTGGGCAACTCAAGGAGAACTTGACATGGGTGTCACCATCACTTTCCTGGGCGGCGCTGCCACCGTGACCGGATCCAAGTACCTGGTTCAGCACGAGGATAAGCGCCTGTTGGTGGACTGCGGCCTGTTCCAGGGCTACAAGCAATTGCGACTGCGCAATTGGGCACCGCTGCCGGTGCCACCAGACCAGATCCACGCGGTATTGCTGACCCACGCCCACCTGGACCACAGCGGCTACCTTCCGCTGCTGGGTAAGGAAGGCTTCAGCGGCCATGTGTATGCCAGCCGCGGCACGCGCGATCTGTGCCGCATTTTGTGGCCCGACAGCGGCCATATCCAGGAAGAAGACGCGGCTTTTGCCAATCGGCACGGCTTCTCCAAACACGCGCCGGCGCTGCCGCTGTACACCCGGCAAGACGCGCTCAACGCCCTGCACTTACTTAAGGCGGTTGAGTTCGACAAAACCATCAACCTCATGCCGGGCTGGAAAGCCAGCTTCAGTTCGGCCGGGCATATTTTGGGGGCTTCCAGCATTCTGCTCGAAGTGGCGGGCAGGCGCATTCTTTTCTCGGGCGACCTGGGCCGCCCCGACGACCTCGTCATGAGCCCACCCGACACCGCGCCGCAGGCTGACACCGTGCTGATCGAGTCCACCTACGGCGACAGGATTCACCCCAGGGAAGATATTCCCGGCGAACTGGCTCCCGCCCTGCAACGCGTGGCCAAGCGCGGCGGCGTGGCCGTGGTGCCGGTGTTTGCCGTGGGCCGTGCCCAGGCCTTGCTGCACGCCATTCACCTGCTCAAAATGAAGGGCGAGTTGCCGACCTCGCTGCCGGTATTTCTGGACAGTCCGATGGCGGTGCACACCACCCATTTGTTTGAAGACCACCCTGGCGAGCACCGCCTGAGCCACCAGGACGCCCGTGCCCTCACGCGCAACGCCACCATGGTCAACAGCACCGATGAGTCCAAGGCCCTGGCCAGTCGCCACGGCCCCATGGTGATCCTGTCAGCCAGCGGCATGGCCACGGGCGGGCGCGTGCTGCATCACCTGGCGCACTACGCCGGCAACCATCGCAACATGATCATCCTGACTGGCTATCAGGCCCCCGGCACGCGCGGTGCCACGCTGGCCAGCGGCGCCAAGGCGGTGCGCATCCATGGCCGTGATGTCGAGGTTAATGCCGAAGTGGTGCAACTTGAATCCGCCTCGGCCCACGCTGATGCCAACCAGTTGCTGGCCTGGCTGCGCACCATGCCCGAGCCACCCGATCAGGTTTACGTGGTGCATGGCGAGGCGGGCCCGGCCGACATTCTGCGCGGCCGCATCAAGCATGAACTTGGCTGGCGCGCGGTGGTGCCCGAACAGGGCTCGACTTGGCCCACATAATGTTGGGGTCAGAGCACGTCGCTACGCGAGTGGTCTGACCCGCAAGGTCCTCCAACTTGGGGTCAGAGCACGTCGCTGCGCGAGTGGTCTGACCCGCAAGCTTCTCCGAAAATCCATGATGCACTACCTGACCGCCGCCTTTTACAAATTTGTCGACCTGCCCGACCACACCGAACTGAAAGAACCCCTGCTGGCCTTGTGCCAGCAGCAGGGTGTCAAGGGCATGATTCTGCTGGCCTGCGAGGGTATCAACAGCACCATTGCCGGCCCGGCGGATGGCGTGCACGCCGTACTGGCCTGGTTGCGCCAGGACCCGCGCCTGGCCGACCTGCAACACAAGGAAGCCTGGTCCGACAAGGCCCCTTTTTACCGCATGAAGGTGCGTCTGAAGCGCGAAATCGTCACGCTGGGCGTGCCCGAAGCCAATCCGTCCAGACTGGCTGGCACTTATGTCAAACCCGCCGACTGGAACCAGCTGATCTCCGACCCGGATGTGGTGGTGGTGGACACCCGCAACCACTATGAGGTGGACATTGGCAGCTTCAAAGGCGCGCTGAATCCGCACATCGACAGCTTTTCCCAACTGCCGCAGTGGGTCGAGCAGACTGCGGCACTGAACCCGGCCACCGGCAAAAAACCCAGGGTGGCGATGTTTTGCACCGGCGGCATCCGCTGCGAAAAATCCACGGCGCTGTTGCGCGCCCAGGGCTTCGAGGAGGTCTACCACCTGGAAGGCGGCATTTTGAAATACCTGGAAACGGTGCCGCCGGAACAAAGCCTGTGGCAAGGGGCGTGTTTTGTCTTTGACGAACGGGTGGCGGTCGGTCACGGCCTGGAAGTGGGTGACTACGGCCTGTGCCGGGCCTGCCGCATGCCGATCAGCGAGGCCGACAAGTTGTCGCCGCTGTTTGCGGACGGTGTCAGCTGTGCGCGCTGCCACGCCGTCACCAGCGACAGCCAGAAGGCTGGCGCGCGCGAACGCAAGCGGCAATGGGACCTGGCCAAGGCACGCGGGCTGGATTGGGTGGGAGCATCCAAATAAGCTATCCGGTTCTTTACTCGTTTCGTCGTTGCCCGTACGCCATGCGTGCCCGCCTGGCGCTGGCGGTCAGCGGCCAAACCTGCGAATTGCGCGAGGTGGTGCTGGGTTGCAAACCGGCTGAACTGCAACAAGTGTCTGCCAAGGCCACGGTGCCCGTGCTGGTTGACACGGACGGGCGCGTGCTGGAAGAAAGCCTCGACATCATGCTGTGGGCGCTGCAACGCCATGACCCCTTGCAATGGTTGCCTGCACAGGGCGAGCTGGCCGATGCCCTGTTTTTAATCGGACGCTGTGACGGCGAGTTCAAGCCGCAACTGGATCGCTACAAGTACCCGGGCCGGTTTGGCCCTGCTGACCGAAATGAAGCCCGTGATATGGGCGCCGGGTTTATTGGTGAGCTGGACCAGCGCCTGCGCCGTGACCGTTGCCTCTCGGGCGATCAATGGGGCTTGCTGGATGCCGCCGTTGCGCCCTTTGTGCGCCAATTCGCGCACACCGACAGCCATTGGTTTGCCAGCCAGCCCTGGCCCAGCTTGCAAGCATGGCTGGCCAATTTCGAGGCCTCGCCGCTGTTTCAGCGAGTTATGACCAAGTACCTGCCGTGGCAACCCGGGCAGGATCAGACGCTGTTCGACACGGAGCCGGTGCGTTGAACAGCCGGGCTACACAATTCACCGCGCTAGATCGACCCTGTTAAAACGCCTCCAGCGCCAACTCCGTCACACAAGCCGCTCCCTCCACGATGGAGTCCCTCAGGCCCGGCGCCTTGGTCAGCAGGTGGTCGGCGTAAAAGCGCGCGGTGATGACCTTGGCCTGCATGAAGGCCACGTCGTTGCCCTTGGCGATCTGCTCCTGCGCCACCAGCAAGGCACGGCCCAGCTGCCAGCCCGCCATCAGGTTGCCCGCCAGCATCAGGTAGGGCACGCTGCCGGCAAACACGTCGTTGGGGTTGGTTCGGGTGTTGTCCGCCACAAACGTCACCACATCCAGGAATGCCAGTCGCGCAGCCTTCAGGCGTTTGGCCACGGCCTGGGCGTCGTCGCTGCCGTTTTGCAGCAGCTCGAATTCGGTGGCTTCGACCTGCGCGGCAATGCCCTTGGCGCCCTGGCCGCCATCACGCGCGGTCTTTCTGCCCACCAAGTCATTGGCCTGGATGGCGGTGGTGCCCTCGTAAATGGTCAGGATCTTGGCATCGCGGTAATACTGGGCGCAACCGGTTTCCTCGATAAAGCCCATGCCGCCGTGCACCTGCACGCCAAGGGAGGTGACCTCCAGGCTCATCTCGGTGCTGTAGCCCTTGATCAGGGGCACCATGAATTCGTAGAAACTCTGGTTCTGCTTGCGGGTCTCGGCATCTTCATGGTGGTGCGCGGCATCGAAGGCGGCGGCGGCCACGCTGGCCAGGGCGCGGCAGCCCTCGGTGTAGGCGCGCATGGTCATCAGCATGCGTTTCACATCCGGGTGGTGGATGATCGGGCCGGCCGCTGGCAGCGAGCCATCCACCGGGCGGCTCTGGATGCGGTCCTTGGCGAACTGCACGGCCTTTTGGTAGGCGCGCTCGGCAATGGCAATGCCCTGCACGCCCACACCGTAGCGCGCGGCGTTCATCATGATGAACATGTATTCCAGGCCACGGTTCTCCTGGCCCACCAGGTAACCGACAGCACCGCCGTGGTCGCCAAACTGCAGCACCGCTGTCGGGCTGGCCTTGATGCCCATCTTGTGTTCGATGGAGACGCAGTGCACATCGTTGCGTTGGCCCAGTGATCCGTCGGTGTTGACCAGGAACTTGGGCACCACAAACAGGCTGATGCCTTTCACGCCTTCAGGGGCGCCGGTGACGCGGGCCAGCACCAGGTGGATGATGTTGTCGGCCATGTCGTGCTCACCCCAGGTGATGTAGATCTTGGTGCCGGCCACCTTGTAGCTGCCGTCTGGCTGGGGTTCTGCCTTGGTGCGTACCGCGGCCAGGTCGGAGCCGGCTTGCGGCTCGGTCAGGTTCATGGTGCCGGTCCACTCGCCGCTGACGAGTTTTTCCAGGTAGGTGGCGTTGAGCTCGGGGCTGCCCGCGGTGAGCAGGGCCTCAATGGCGCCGTCGGTGAGCAGCGGGCACAGGGCAAAGCTCATGTTGGCCGAGTTCTGCATTTCACCAACCATCGCGCCAATGGTCTTGGGCAGGCCCTGGCCGCCAAAGTCGGCCGGGTGCTGCAGGCCCTGCCAGCCGGCCTCGGTGTATTGTTTGAAGGCGTCCTTGAAGCCGGGTGCTGCGGTGACCACGCCGTCTTTCCAGGTGGACGGGTTCTTGTCGCCTTCCCAGTTCAGGGGGCTGAGCACACCCTCGCAGAACTTGGCGGCTTCTTCCAGCACCGCCTGCGCGGTCTCCAGGCCGGCGTCTTGCATGCCGGGGAGTTGGGCGATCTGGTCGATGCGGGCCAGGTGCTCGATGTTGAACAGCATGTCTTTGAGGGGGGCGGTGTAGCTCATGGGTGATGTCCTGGGAATCAAAAAGAAGGGGGTAAGAGCAAGTTAACGACGACAAAGAACACAAAGAACAACAAAGGGCACCAACAGAAAGGGCATCGCGCCGGATGCCCTGGTTGGCGCGTGACGCGGTGTCAGTCCTTAGAGCGCGGCGGTCAACTCCG
>NZ_JAABQC010000055.1 GCF_011391645.1 Rhodoferax sp.
CCGGTCGAACAATTGTTGTTGACATTGACCACCGGTATGCCGCTCATGCCCACTTGGTAGATGGCTTTTTGACCGCAGGTGGAGTCGCCGTAGACATACCCCGCAAATGCTTGCCGAACCAGACCATAGTCCAGCCCCGCATCGGCCAGCGCGCGTCGGGTTGCCTCGGCGCCCATCTTGTCATAGGTGTCGCTGGCACCGGGTTTGACGAACGGAATCATGCCAACGCCAGCAACAAATGATTTTTGAGTCATTTCTATCCTCAGGCCCAAGTGAAGAGGATTGATTATTGATCAAAGCCGCTTGTCAGCCGCTCATGTCGCGGTGGATCAGCTGATCTGCAAGTGGTCAAAGGCCCGCATATCGGGGACAACAAAACGTCCGCGCAATGACATCAGCGCAGCCCGGTGCAGGCCTGCGAGTTTGGTCAGCAGGTGCTCACCTTTCTCCAGCAGGTGAATTTCGATCCGTCGCCGATCTTCAGTGGAGCGACGGCGTTCCACCAGACCCATCGTCTCGCAGCGCGAAACCAGCGCAACCACGCCATGCTGTTGCGCCTGCAGACGTTCCGCCAGTTCGCCGACAGTCGCCCAATCCCGGTCGGGATAGTCGGTGCAAACTCCAACCATCGAGACGACTTGAGGCAACAAAAAACCCGTTGTTCCAGGAGAATCAACGGGTTATGAGATGTTTTGATGCGATCTGGGATGACCAGATGGAGCGGGTGATGGGAATCGAACCCACGCTATTTGCTTGGGAAGCAAAAGTTCTACCATTGAACTACACCCGCGTTTGTCGCAAGGAGGCACTAGTGTACATGCTCAGTGGCGTCAAACTTGACACTGGCCAGGCGCGCTGCCGGCCAGTCGCCGCGCCATTTATTTCAGGATGTCACCAATACACAGGTACTTGATTTCCACATAGTCGTCAATGCCGTGGTGCGAGCCTTCGCGGCCCAGGCCAGACTGCTTGACCCCGCCAAACGGCACATGCTCGGTGGCCAGAATGCCCACATTGATGCCAACCATGCCGTATTCCAGCGCCTCGCTCACGCGCCAGATTCGCCCGATGTCGCGGCTGTAGAAGTAGCTGGCCAGACCAAACTCGGTGTTGTTGGCGGCAAAGATGGCCTCGGCCTCGGTGTCAAACTTGAACACCGGGGCAAAGGGCCCGAAGGTTTCCTCCCGGGCGCACAGCATGTCGGCAGTGGCATCGGCCACCACGGTGGGCTCGAAGAACTGGCCTGACAGGCGTTTGCCACCCACCAGCAAGCGGGCGCCCTTGGCCACGGCGTCCTGCACGTGGCGTTCCACTTTTTGCAGTGCCGCTTCTTCAATCAGCGGGCCCTGGTTGACGCCTTCTTCAAAGCCGTTGCCGACCTTGGCGGTTTTGACCTTGGCAGCAAACTTGGTGACAAATTCGTCGTAAACGCCCGCCTGAACGTAAAAACGGTTGGAGCAGACGCAAGTCTGGCCGGCGTTGCGGTATTTGCTGGCAAACGCGCCTTCAACCGCGCTGTCGATGTCTGCGTCGTCAAACACGATGAAAGGCGCATTGCCGCCGAGTTCGAGTGACAGCTTTTTGACGGTGGGCGCGCTCTGCGCCATCAAAATGCGGCCGACTTCGGTGGAGCCGGTGAAGCTGATGTGGCGCACCACGTCGCTGGCGCACAGCACCTTGCCCACGGCAATCGAGTTGTCGGCGTCGGCGGTGAGCATGTTGAGCACACCGGGCGGAATGCCCGCGCGAATGGCCAGCTCAGCGGCCGCCAAAGCGGTGAGCGGTGTCAGTTCCGCCGGTTTGATGATCACCGTGCAGCCGGCCGCCAGCGCGGGGGCCACTTTGCGGGTGATCATGGCAATCGGGAAGTTCCACGGGGTGATGGCCGCGCACACGCCAATCGGCTGGCGCAGCACCAGCAGGCGGCGGTTGTTGTCGAACTGGGGCAGGGTTTCGCCGTTGATGCGCTTGGCCTCTTCGGCAAACCATTCGACAAAGCTGGCGCCGTAGGCCACTTCGCCCTTGGCCTCGGGCAGCGGCTTGCCTTGCTCGGCGGTCATGATGCGGCCCAGATCCTCCTGGTTCGCCATCAGCAAGTCATACCACCGGCGCAGGATGATGCTGCGCTCTTTGGCGGTCTTGTTGCGCCAGGCCGGCCAGGCGGCGTTGGCGGCGGCGATGGCATTCTCTGCGTCGGCCGGGCCGAGGTTGGCGACATCGGCCAGCTTCTTGCCGGTGGCGGGGTCTGTGATGTCAAAGCGGCTGTTGCCAGCGACCCAGTGGCCGTTGATCAGTGCATCGGTTTTCAGCAGGCTGGGGTCTATGAGCAAGGACAAGGGTGAAGTCATGTTGGGAATTCCAAAAAGGTGGTCTAACTTGTGAATATTAACGTCTGGTGACACCGGGCAGCACGCACAGCATTTCGTAGAGCAAATTTGCCCCCAGCAAGGCGGTATTGCCCGACGTGTCGTAGGCTGGCGAAACCTCCACCAGATCACCACCGACCAGGTTAAGCCCGTGGCAGCCGCGAATGATTTCCAGCGCCTGCGGCACGCTCAAGCCGCCGATCTCGGGCGTGCCGGTGCCACCCGCGTAGGCGGGGTCAATGCCGTCAATGTCAAAGCTCAGGTAGCAGGGGGCAGTGCCGATTTGCGCGCGAATTTTTGCCATCAGCGGTGCCAGCGACTGGTACCAGACCTCATGCGCCATCACCAGGGTAAAGCCCTGCTCGCGCGGCCAGTCAAAGTCGTCCCGGGCGTAACCGCTGCCGCGCAAGCCAATTTGGAACACCTTGTGGCAGTCCAGCAGGTTTTCTTCAACCGCGCGGCGAAACGGTGTGCCATGGGCAATGCGCTCGCCAAACATGTCGGCGTTCACATCGGCGTGTGCGTCCACATGCACCATGGCCACCGGGCCGTGCCTGGCGGCCATGGCGCGCAGGATGGGCAGCGCGATGGTGTGGTCGCCGCCCAGTGTCAGCGGCTTGCAGCCCTCGCGCAGCACCGTTTGGTAGAAGTCGGTGATGATGGGCAGGGATTTTTCGATCGAATAGGTGTTGATGGGCACATCGCCCAGATCGGCCACCTGCAAGGTGTCGAAGGGTGCGGCACCGGTGGCCATGTTGTAAGGGCGGATCAAGGATGATTCAGAGCGGATTTCGCGCGGACCGAAACGCGCGCCGGGCCGGTGGCTGGTGCCAATGTCGAGCGGCACACCGATGAAGGCGGCGTCCAGACCCTGTGCCGAGCTGGCCACCGGCAGGCGCATCATGCTGGCAATGCCGCCAAAACGCGGCATGGCATTGCCTGACAGGGGCTGATTTTTCATCGCCTTCTGCCGCGCAGCCACTCCAGCCCCAGCATCAGCGTGGTGGTGAAGATGATCAGCAGGGTGGCCACGGCCGCGATCGTGGGGTTGATGTTTTCACGAATGCCGGTGAACATCTGGCGCGGCAGCGTGACCTGGGTGGGCCCGGCGATAAAGAGGGTCACCACCACTTCGTCAAACGAGGTGGCAAAGGCAAACAGCGCGCCCGAGATCACACCCGGCGCAATGATGGGCAGGGTGACGCGGAAAAAGGTGGTGGTGTGGCCCGCGCCCAGGCTCAAGGAGGCGCGGATCAGGTTCTCGTTAAAGTTTTGCAGGGTGGCCAGCACCGTGGTCAGCACAAATGGCGCACCCAGTGCCGCGTGCACCAGCACCAGCCCCAGATAGGTGTCATTGATGCCAATGCGGGCAAAAAACAGGTAGGTGCTGACACCCACCACCACAATTGGCACCACCATTGGTGCAATCAGCAGGCTCATCAGCGCGCCTTTGCCCCAAAAGTTGACCCGCGCCAAACCCACGGCGGCCAGGGTGCCCAGAATGGTGGCGAGGATGGTGGCCAAGGGGGCCACGATGAAGCTGTTGCGCGTGGCGCGCGCCCATTCAGCCGAGCTGAACAGGTTGTCGTACCACTGCAGCGACCAACCCGGCATGGGGTAAGACAGGAACGAGCTGGCGCTGAATGAGAGCGGAATGATGACCAGAATGGGCAGCAGCAAAAAGACCAGCACCAGCGCGCCAACAACGCGAAGCAGGTACCAGCCAATCTTGTCGGGCAGGGTGGCGTAGGCCGGAAACATGGGGCGAGCAGGAAGTGACATGTGATTTACCCCATACTCAATTCAGTTTTCACCACACGGCGGTACAACGCGTACAGCACCAGTGTGGCACTCAGCAGCACGGCACCCAGGGCGCAGGCCATGCCCCAGTTCACGGTCACATTGGTGTACTGGGCAATGTAGTAGCTCAGCATCTGGTCATCGGCGCCGCCCAGCAGTGCCGGGGTCACGTAATAACCAATGCTCAGAATAAACACCAGCAGGCCGCCGGCACCAATGCCGGGGTAGGTTTGTGGCATATACACCCGGAAAAACGCCGCCAAGGGCGAACTGCCCAGTGACACGGCGGCACGCAAGTAGGTGGCGGGCACCGATTTCATCACGCTGTACAGCGGCAGAATCATGAACGGCAGCAGGATGTGCACCATGGCGATGATGACCCCCAGCCGGTTGAACAGCAGCGGCAGCGGTTCGCTGATGAAGCCGATTTCAAGCAAGGAGCGGTTCACCAGCCCGTTGGACTGCAACAGCACGATCCAGGCCGCCGAGCGCACCAGAATCGAGGTCCAGAACGGCACCAGCACCAGAATCATCAAAATGTTGGCCTGGCGCGGTGTCAGGGTAGACAGCCAGTAGGCCAGCGGGTAACCCAGCAGCAGACAAAAAATGGTCACCACGGCGCTGATGCTGAAGGTGCGCATCAGGATCTTGAAAAATGCCGCTGAGTCGGCGTCGACCTTGACGATGTCGCCTTCGATGTCGCGTTTCAGGTCAACGGCGGTCAGCAGGTAGTCGGGGGTCCAGCGCGAGCCATTTTTGGCAATCGCCTGCCAGTAGCCCAATTCAGCCCAGCGCGGGTCAATCTCAAGCATGCGGGCCTTGATTTGATCGGGGCTCAGGCCAGCGTCGAAGGGCAGGGCGCGGTAGGTGCTCATGACGAGTGAGCGTGCGCCGCTGATTTCACTGTTCAGACGGCGCGCCAGTCCGCCTGCATCGGATTGTTCGGCAATGGCGGCCAGGTCAGTGGCCAGGGCGGCGTAGGCGGTGTCGGGTGGGTTGGAGGTGCGGTCCCAGTTGTCGAGCACCGCCACGGTTTGCTTGAGCGTGCTGGCCACCTCCGGATTTTCCACAGCGCGCACCAGCAGCGCGCCAATCGGCACGATGAAGACGGCCAGCAGAAAAATCAGCAGGGGCAGGGTCAGAGAGATGGCAAAAGCTTTTTTGCGGCGCTGGGAGCGTCGCAATTGAACTGCGAGGTCTGTGGGAATCACAGTCGTGCTCAAGGTGGTCACAGCCATTGCCCTCTCTCCTTGGCGCTACTTACTGCGCGGCCCAGGCGGCAAAACGCTTTTCAAGCGCCTCACCCTGGTCGGCCCAGAAGCTCACGTTGAACTGCAGGGCCGTCTTGGCGTTGGCTGGCGCTGTCGGCAGGCCGGCCAGCACTTTGGCATCAAGCTTGGCGAGCGCCTTGGTGTTGGTCGGGCCGTAAGCGATGTTTTTGGCGTATTCAGCCTGGGCATCGGCGCTGCTGGCCAGGGCAATGAACTTCAGGGCGGCTTCCTTGTTGGGAGTGCCTTTTGGCATGACCCAGTAATCCAGGTCATAGATGCCACCGGTCCAGGTGATCTTGAGGTTTTTGCCTTCGCGCTGGGCGGCGTCAATGCGGCCGTTGTAGGCGGTGGTCATGACCACGTCACCCGCCACCAAAAACTGGGGCGGCTGGGCACCGGCTTCCCACCACTGAATGTTGGGCTTGAGTTCGGTGAGTTTCTTGAAGGCGCGGTCAGCACCCTCTTTGGTTTTGAGCACTTTGTACACGTCAGCCACCGGCACGCCGTCGGCCATCAGGGCAAATTCGACGTTGTAGCGGGCGCCCTTGCGCATGGCGCGTTTGCCGGCAAATTTCTTCACGTCCCAAAAATCTGCCCAGGTGGTGGGCGCAGTCTTGAGCTTGTCAGCGTCATAGGCCATCACGGTGGACCAGACAAAAGTGCCGATACCGCATTCATGAATGGCTGCGGGGGTGAAGTCGGCCTTGTTGCCGATCTTGCTGTAGTCGAGCTTCTCGAACAGACCTTCGTCGCAGCCGCGGGTCACGTCGGGGGATTCGACCTCAACCACGTCCCAGTTGACTTTTTTGGATTCGACCATGGCCTTGATCTTGGCTTGCTCGCCGTTGTATTCCACACCCACCACCTTGTTGCCGGTGGCTTTCTCATAGGGGGCAAAGTAGGCCACTTTTTGGGCGTTGCCGTTGGCGCCACCGAAGTTGACCACGGTCAACTGGGTCTGGGCTTGGACAGACAATGTAAACAGCGCGGCGCAGGCCGCAACCAGAGGGGTGAATTTCATGAAAGGTCTCCTTGGGGTTGAAAATAAACCGAAAAACGCATGCGGGTCAGGCATAAATCCGCAAATGCTCAGGGGGCAAAACCAGCCAGACAACATCACCGGCCTGCGGGATGTTGGGGCTGGAAAGCGCAATCTTGACGGTGGTTGGCACTTGCTTGTCAACCGAGCAACGCACCCGCAGATGGTCACCAAAGTAAATCAGGTCATTCACCTGCGCGCGCAGGCTGTTGGGAGGCGCGGGTTCACTGACCGGGCTGATGCGCGCGCGCTCCGGGCGAATGCAGGCTTGCACCGGGTAATTCAGTGGCGCGCCGTTGATGTCTTGCCCTTGCAGTTCGGTGCCGCACGGCAGACGCACCTTGCAGGTGCCACCGGCGCCACGCTCGGTGACGGTGATCTGTGCGTCCAGCACGGTGTTGTCACCGACAAAACTGGCCACAAAGCGGTTCTTCGGCGACTCATAAAGCGTGGTGACGGTGTCAATCTGCTGGATCAACCCGTCGTTGAACACCGCCACCCGGTCCGACATGGTGAGGGCTTCAGACTGGTCGTGGGTGACGTAGACAAAGGTCAAGCCGAGCTTGCGGTGCAACTCTTTGAGTTCGAGCTGCATGTGTTCGCGCAACTGCTTGTCGAGCGCGCCCAGCGGCTCGTCCATGAGCACCAGTTGCGGGTCAAACACCAGGGCGCGTGCCAGGGCAATGCGTTGTTGCTGGCCGCCCGAGAGCTGGCCGGGAAAACGCTCCCCTTTGCTGCCCATTTGCACCATGTCGAGCGCCCGTTTGACCTTGGCCTCACGCTCGGCCTTGCCAAACTTGCGCACGGTGAGCGGGTAGGCCACATTGTCGGCAATCGTCATGTGCGGAAACAGGGCATAGTTTTGAAACACCATGCCAAAGTTGCGCTTGTGCGGTGGCGTTCGGGTGATGGACTTGCCCGCCAGAAGAATTTCGCCCGAGGTGGGCGACTCAAAACCGGCCAGCATCATCAAGGTGGTGGTTTTGCCCGACCCTGACGGCCCCAGCAGCGACAGGAATTCGCCAGTCTGGATGTCAAGGTTCAGGTCGCGCACCACCAGGGTGCTGCCGTCATAGGTTTTTTGGACGCCGGTGAAGCGAACGAGGGGGTCAGACAAAGCCATTATTTGCTATTCTTTAAAAAGCACTTGATACCCGTGGAATATGGGCTGCAAGTTGTTTTAACCACGCAAATATCGTGCCAGTCAGGCTACCGCAGCCAGACAGGCTTCGATGATGTCCAGGCCTTCGTTGACGATGGCATCGCTGGCGGTCAATGGCACCAGAATGCGCACCACGTTGCCGTAAGTGCCGCAGGTCAGCAAGATCAGGCCGCGTTTGGTGGCCTCGGCGGCCAGGGCTTTGGCCAACTCTGCATTGGGTTGGTGCGCGTCGCCGTTTTTGCACAGTTCAATGGCCACCATGGCACCCAAACCGCGCACGTCGCTGATGCGTGGGTCTTTGGCGGCCATGGCTTTCAGCCTGGCGGTCATGTGCGCGCCCAGCGCGCGGCTGCGTTCCAGCAGGTTCTCTTTCTCAAAAATATCCAGCACGGCCAGTGCCGCAGCGCAGGCAATCGGGCTGCCGGCGTAGGTGCCACCCAGGCCGCCGGGGGCGGGGGCGTCCATCACTTCTGCACGCCCCACCACGCCGGAAATCGGGTAACCACCAGCCATGGACTTGGCCATGGTGATCATGTCAGGGGCGACGCCGCTTTGCTCGATGGCAAACCAGGTGCCGGTGCGGCCGGCCCCGGTCTGGATCTCGTCGGCAATCATCAAAATTCCGTGCTGGTCGCACAAGGCGCGCAGGCGCTGCAAAAACTCGGTGGGGGCCACATTGAAGCCGCCTTCACCCTGCACCGGCTCGACGATGATGGCAGCCACCCGACTGGCTTCCACGTCGTTTTTGAAGATCAATTCGATGGAGGCAATCGAGTCATCCACGCTCACGCCATGCGCGGCGTTGGGAAACTGGGCATGGAAAATCTCGTTCGGGAAGGGACCGAAGCCGAGCTTGTAGGGAGCCACCTTGCCCGTCAAGCCCAGGGTGAGCAGGGTGCGGCCGTGGTAACCGCTGGTGAACGCAATGATGGCGCTGCGCTTGGTGTGTGCGCGGGCAATCTTGATGGCGTTTTCAACTGCTTCGGCACCAGCCGTCAAAAACAGGGTCTTCTTGGCAAAGTTGCCGGGTGCCAGGGCGTTGATGCGCTCGGCCAGTTCCACATACGACTCGTAGGCCAGCACCTGAAAGCAGGTGTGTGTGAAGCGGTCGATCTGGTCCTTGACGGCCTGCATGATCTCGGGGTGGCAATGGCCGGTGTTCAGCACGGCGATGCCGCCGGCGAAGTCAATGTAGCGCCTTCCCTCCACGTCCCACACCTCGGCGTTTTCGCCGCGGGCAATGAACACCTCGTGGCTCTGACCCACGCCACGGGGAATGGCGGCCGCGCGGCGGGTCATCAGGGCGGCGTTGGTTTTTTGTGTCTTGGTAAGCATGGGTGTTACTCCTGGGCAGGGGGTTGGTGATGACAAAGTGATGGGACTGTAATGGTCATGTGATCTTGTAACCATATACAGTTAGGTCTTTTTTGAGGATGTACTGTGCAGCCCTGGAGGCCAATACAGACAAACCCTAACTCGAACCATGTTCACGCTCAACCCGCAAAGTACGACACCCCTGGTGCTGCAAATCGTGGATGGTTTTTGTGCCGCCATTGACGGCGGCGAGCTGCGCGCAGGCTCCAAGGCACCCTCGATCCGCCAGTTTGCCCATGCCCACAACGTGAGTGTTTTCACGGTGGTGGACGCCTATGACCGGTTGGTGGCGCGGGGCTACTTTGCCTCCAGGCCGCACTCGGGGTTTTTTGTCAAACAGCGACCCACTTCCATCACAGAGCTGCCGGGCCACGGGCCCAACTTCAGTTTTGATTCAATGTGGTACTTGCGGCGAATTTTTGAAAACCGGTCGCTGCGCATCAAGCCGGGTTGCGGCTGGTTGCCGGGCGACTGGCTGTTTCAGGAGGGCGTGCGGCGCGGCCTGCGCAGTCTGGCCGCAGAAGATGTTGATTTGAGTGGTTACGGCGAACCCAAGGGTTACCTGCCCCTGCGCAAGGTGGTGCGTGAACTGCTGGCCGAGCAAGAGATTGCAGTCACCGCAGAGCAGGTGCTGCTGACCCAGGGTTCCAGCCAGGCCATGGACCTGGTGGCGCGCCGCCTGGTGCGCCCCGGAGACGCGGTGCTGGTGGATGATCCGGGCTATCCCAATCTTTTGTTTTCTTTGCGGTTTCTGGGTGCGCGCCTGATCGGTGTGCCGCGCACCCCTTCAGGCTACGATCTGGCGGCGCTGGAGCGCCTGGTGGTTGAGGAACGGCCCAAGGTATTTTTTACCCAGCCGCGCCTGCAAAGCCCCACTGGCTCGATCGCCCAACTGGCGCATTTGCACCGGGTGATGCAGTTGGCCGACAAGCACGACTTTTTGGTGGTCGAGAACGACATTTACGCAGACCTGGACCCCGAGCCCCGGCCCTCGCTGGCCAGCCTGGATCAGTTGAACCGGGTGATTTACATCAGCAGTTTTTCCAAAACGATCTCGCCCAACATTCGCGTTGGCTACCTGGCCGCGAACCCGGATTTGCTTGAGGACCTGGCGCAACTCAAGATGATTTCGGGCCTGACCTCCAGCGAATTCAGCGAGCGCCTGGCCTATGAGGCGCAGACGGATGGGCGCAGTCGCAAGCACGTCAAGGGGCTGCGCGAACGCCTGGCCAAAGCGCATGTGAAGGCGGCATCAGACCTGATCAAAGCCGGCTTTGAGATCTTTTGTGAGCCCAAGGCGGGAATTTTTTTGTGGGCACGCCATCCGGCTGTGGCCGATTCGGCTGAACTGGCCTACAAGGCCGCCGAGCAGGATATTTTGCTGGGCCCCGGGCATCTGTTCAGCCCCGATCTGCAGACCAGTCCGTGGCTGCGTTTTAACGTGATCTTCTGTGATGAGCCGGCCCTGTTCGACTTTTTGGGGGCGCAATGCAAACCCCACTGATCACCTAAAATGGTGGGCTTTGTAACCCGCGCACCTGACGTGCTGCGGGTTCGTCCTTCGCTGCTGCCTTTACCCATCTCTGAAAACCAGGTCTCTCAAGCCATGAATTCAACCGTTGCCCCGGTCTCTGTTGCCGACATCCGCAAGACCTTTCTCGACTTTTTTGCCTCCAAGGGCCACACCGTGGTGGCCAGCAGCCCGCTGGTGCCTGGCAACGACCCCACGCTGATGTTCACCAACTCCGGCATGGTGCAGTTCAAGGACGTGTTTTTGGGGTCCGACAAGCGCAGTTACGTGCGCGCGGCCTCGGTGCAGGCCTGCCTGCGCGCGGGCGGCAAGCACAACGACCTGGAAAACGTGGGTTACACCGCGCGCCACCACACCTTTTTCGAGATGCTGGGCAACTGGAGCTTTGGCGACTATTTCAAGCGCGAGTCGCTCAAGTGGGCCTGGGAGTTGCTGACGGTGGTTTACAAACTGCCCGCAGAGCGCCTGCTGGCCACGGTCTATGAAGAAGATGACGAGGCCTATGACATCTGGACCAAAGAAATTGGCCTGCCACCCGAGCGTGTGATTCGCATTGGCGACAACAAGGGCGGGCGCTACAAGTCTGACAACTTTTGGATGATGGCCGACACCGGCCCCTGCGGCCCCTGCAGTGAGATTTTCTACGACCACGGCGATCATATTCCGGGCGGCCCGCCGGGCAGCCCCGATGAAGACGGTGACCGCTTCATCGAGATCTGGAACAACGTGTTCATGCAGTTCAACATGGCCGACGACGGCTCGGTCACACCACTGCCCGCGCCCTGCGTGGACACCGGCATGGGCCTGGAGCGCCTGGCCGCCATCTTGCAGCATGTGCACAGCAACTACGAAATTGACCTGTTCGATGCGCTGATCAAGGCCGCCGCGCGTGAAACCCGTTGCGCAGACCTGGGCAACAACTCGCTCAAGGTGATTGCCGACCACATTCGTGCCACCGCGTTTCTGGTGAGCGACGGCGTGTTGCCGGGCAATGAAGGGCGTGGTTATGTGCAGCGCCGCATCATCCGCCGCGCCATTCGCCATGGCTACAAGTTGGGCCAGAAGACCCCGTTTTTTCACAAGCTGGTGCCAGATCTGGTGGCCGTGATGGGCGATGCCTACCCCAGCCTGGCGGCCCAGGCTGACCGCATCATGGACGTGCTGCGCGTCGAGGAAGAGCGCTTTTACGAGACCCTTGAAGTCGGCATGCAGATCCTGGACGAGGCACTCGCCGGGGGCGTCAAGGTCTTGCCCGGTGATGTGGCATTCAAGCTGCACGACACCTTCGGTTTTCCGCTCGACCTGTCGGCCGATGTTTGCCGCGAGCGCGGCCTTAGTGTGGATGCGGCTGGCTTCAACGCTGCCATGGAAAGGCAAAAGGCCCAGGGCCGCGCCGCAGGCAAGTTCAAAATGGACAAGGCGCTGGACTACACCGGCGCTGGCAATGTGTTTGTCGGCTACGACCAGTTGACGGCAAGCACCGAGGTGGTGGCGATCTACGTCGATGGTGCCAGCACCACCGACATCAAGGCGGGCCAAAACGGGGTGCTGGTGCTGGCCACCACGCCGTTTTACAGCGAGAGCGGCGGGCAGGTGGGTGATGCCGGTGCCGTTTTTTGCGACCACGCGCTGTTTGAGGTGCAGGACACCCAAAAAATCAAGGCCGATGTGTTTGGCCACCACGGCACGCTCGCGGCCGGCGCGCTCAAGGTGGGCGACACCGTCACGGCCCATGTCAACACCTCATTGCGCTTGGCCACACAGCGCAACCACTCGGTCACGCACCTGATGCACAAGGCCCTGCGCGACGTGTTGGGCGGCCATGTGCAGCAAAAGGGCAGCCTGGTCAATGCCGAGCGCACACGCTTTGACTTTGCCCACAATGCGCCGGTGACCGACGCAGAAATCCGCGAGATCGAGGCCCGCGTGAATGCCGAGATTTTGGCCAATGCCGCCACCCAGGCCCAGGTGATGGACATCGAATCGGCGCAAAAAACCGGGGCCATGATGCTGTTTGGCGAGAAATACGGTGAGTCTGTGCGAGTGCTGGACATTGGCAGCAGCCGCGAGTTGTGCGGCGGCACCCATGTGCAGCGCACGGGTGATATTGGCTTGTTCAGCATCACTGCAGAAGGCGGCGTGGCCTCCGGCGTGCGCCGCATTGAGGCGGTGACCGGCACCAACGCGCTAGCCTATGTGCAGGGCATGGAAACCATGCTTGGCGGCATTGCCGGCACGCTCAAGGTGATGCCCAACGAAGTGTCGGCCCGCGTGGGCGCGATGCTGGAGCAAATGCGTGATCTGGAGAAAGAACTCACCGCGCTCAAAGGCAAGCTGGCCTCTGCGCAGGGTGATGAACTGGTGAACCAGGCGGTTGAGGTGAAGGGCGTCAAGGTGCTGGCAGCCCGGCTTGAAGGCGGTGATGCCCGCACGCTGCGCGACACCATGGACAAGCTCAAGGACAAGCTGAAAACCGCCGTGATCGTGCTGGGTGTGGTGGACGGTGCCAAGGTGCAAATCGCCGTGGGTGTGACCGCAGACACCACGGCCAGGGTCAAGGCTGGAGAACTGGTCAACTTTGTGGCGGCGCAAGTCGGCGGCAAGGGCGGCGGCAAAGCTGACATGGCCATGGCCGGCGGCACCGAGCCCGCCAAACTGGCGGAAGCCCTGGCCAGCGTGCAGGGCTGGCTCGAACCCAGGCTGTGATGAACGCCGCCGCTGAACCCATTTTTTGGCTTTAACTGGATCAATATCCCATGAGTGCTTTTTTGAATGAAACCGTTTTAAGCGTCCACCACTGGACTGACCGGCTGTTCAGCTTTACCACCACGCGTGACGAAACGCTGCGCTTCTCCAATGGTCACTTCACCATGATCGGCCTGCGGGTGGACGGCAAACCGCTGCTGCGCGCCTACAGCATCGTCAGCGCCAACTACGAAGACCACCTGGAGTTTCTGAGCATCAAGGTGCAGGACGGGCCGCTCACATCGCGGCTGCAGCACATCAAGGTGGGCGACAAAATCGTGGTCGGCAAGAAACCCACTGGCACGTTGTTGATTGACTACCTGCTGCCCGGCAAAAATTTGTACCTGTTTGGCACCGGCACCGGCCTGGCCCCGTTTTTGAGCATCGTTCGCGATCCTGACACTTACGAAAAGTTTGAAAAAGTCATCCTGGTGCACGGCGTGCGCCAGGTGGCCGAGTTGGCATATCACGACTATCTGACGCTGGAATTGCCCGAGCATGAGTTTCTGGGTGACATGGTGACCGCGCAAATGCTTTACTACCCCACGGTGACGCGCGAGCCCTACAAGAACCAGGGCCGCATCACCGATCTGATTGAGTCGGGCAAACTGCAAGCTGACCTGGGCTTGCCAAAATTTGACCCGGCCACAGACCGCGCCATGCTGTGCGGCAGCCCGGCCTTGCTCAAGGATTTGAAGCATATTCTGGAGAAGCGGGGTTTCCTGGAAGGAAACACCACCAAGCAGGGTGACTTTGTGGTCGAACGCGCCTTTGTGGAACAGTGAGCATGAGTTATCACCTTTACGCCATTGGCAACGCGCTGGTCGACACCGAATACGAGGTTTCTGACGAACAGTTGCAGGCGGCCGGTGTTGAAAAGCGCCACATGACGCTCATTGACGGCCCTCGCCGCGCCGAACTCCTCAAGCATGTGCACAGCGTCAAGTCGCACCGCACGGGCGGCGGGTCGGCTGGCAATACCGTGGTGGCACTGGCGCAGCTCGGGGGCAGGGCGTTTTACTCTTGCCGGGTGGCCGATGACGAACTGGGCGACTTCTACACCAAAGACCTGATCGCCAACGGCGTCGCCACCAACCTCACCCACACCAAACCGCCCGAGGGCCAAACCGGCAGCTGCCTGGTGATGGTGACGCCCGATGCCGAGCGCAGCATGAGCACTTTTCTGGGGGCCACGGCCGACCTTGACGAGTCGGCGCTGCACCCGCACGATATCGTCAAGGCCCGTGTCTATTACATGGAAGGCTACCTGGCCGCCTCGCCGTCAGGCCTGGCCGCTGCCATCAAGGGGCGCGCCATTGCCGCACAGGCGGGGGTCAAGCTGGCCACCACGCTGAGCGACATGAGCATGATCAATTTTTGCCGCCCCGGGCTGGATGCCATGGTTGGCACTGACCTGGACTTTTTGTTCTGCAACGAGGAAGAAGCCCAGGTGTGGTGCGGTACCACCGATTTGGCAATCATCTGCCAGCAGCTCGGGCAACAGGCGCACACCGTCTGCTTGACGCGCAGTGCCAAGGGTTGTCTGGTGCTTGACGCCGGCCAGGTGACCGAGGTGCCAGCGGCACCGGTTAAAGCCATCGACACCAACGGGGCGGGCGACATGTTTGCCGGCGCCTTTTTGTATGCGGTGACGCACGGCCACAGCCATGCGCATGCCGCCTGGCTGGCCAATCAATGCGCCGGCCGCGTCGTGTCCCAATACGGCAACCGCCTCAGTCATGATGCGATGCACGGTCTGAAAGCCGACTTTGCGCAATATGGTGCCGTAAATTAAGGCGCAAGCCATCCTTGCGAAGTCATGGTGCGAAGACGCTGAACATGCCGGATGCAACGCCGGCCTTTAGGGTTTTCGTTAAGCGTCCGTTCAGGTTTAAGCGTTAAACTCCCACCATAGCAGGGCTGGCTGCAAATATTTTTGTTCAACTTTAAAGGAAAATTTCCTATGACGACACGTCGCGTATTCATGATGCAATCTGTGGTTGGTGCCAGCGTTTTGGCTTCCGGTACGGTGATGGCGGCCGCTCCCATGGTGGCAGAGACCGATGCCAATGCCAAGGGCTTGGGCTATGTGGCTGACACCACCAAGGCAGACGCCAAGAAATACCCCAAGCACACTGCCGCACAGCTGTGCAACAACTGCGCCCTGTTCCAAGGCAAGGCTGCTGATGCTGCCGGTGGTTGCCCGCTGTTTGCTGGCAAGCAAGTGGCCGGCAAGGGTTGGTGCAGTGCCTGGGCCAAAAAGGCATAAGCACGCAACTGGATTTATCCGGTACTCGCAAAACCCACCCTCGCGGTGGGTTTTGTTTTTGGGCCTGGTGCATCAGGGCAATGCGAAATTTCGGATAATCTGGCCATGAATCCAACACTCAATGCTGATCCGGCCGAGCTGGCCAAATTTTCCGACCTGGCCCACCGCTGGTGGGATGCCGATGGCGAGTTTCGCCCGCTGCACCAGATCAACCCCTTGCGCTTGGCATGGATGAAAGAGCTTTGTGTTCTTCAGGACAAAGACGCGCTTGATGTGGGTTGCGGCGGCGGCATATTGACCGACTCGCTGGCTCGCTCTGGCGCCAAGGCGACCGGCATCGACCTGTCCACCAAAGCGTTGCGCATTGCCCAGTTGCACGCCATGGACGCCCAAACCGAAAACGTGCAATACCGCGAGATCAGCGCCGAGGCCATGGCGCTGGAGCAGCCCGCGGGTTTTGATGTGGTGACCTGCATGGAAATGCTCGAGCATGTGCCTGACCCGGCTTCTGTGGTGCAGGCCTGCGCCACCCTGGTCAAGCCAGGCGGCTGGGTATTTTTCTCTACGCTCAACCGCAACCCCATGTCCTTCCTGCAGGCGATCGTGGGGGCTGAATATGTGCTCAACATGTTGCCGCGCGGCACCCACGAATTTGCCAAGTTCATCCGTCCCAGCGAGTTGGCAAGCTATTGCCGCCGCGCCGGCCTGGATGTCATGCATACGAAGGGTTTGTCGTTTAACCCGCTAACCCAGCGCTATTGGCTCAACAGCAATACCAGCGTCAATTACCTGCTGGCCACCCAAAAACCGGCGAGTTTGCCAGCGTGACGGCGCAGCAGGCCCGGTTTGCCAATGTGCAAGCGGTGCTTTTCGACCTGGATGGCACGCTGATCGACAGCGCTCCTGATCTGGCTGCCGCAGCCGATGCCATGCGTCTGGCGCGCGGACTGCCATCACTGCCGCTGGCGCAGTACCGACCCATGGCCGGCGCCGGCGCCCGCGGCCTGCTCGCCGTGGCGTTTGGCATGACCCCCGAGCACGCTGACTACATGACCCTGCGGGAAGAGTTCTTTTGCAACTATGAGCGCAGCCTGACCCAGCGCACCCAGATATTTGACGGCGTGCCCGAGTTGCTGGAGTCCTTTGTCAATCAGGGCGTCAAGTGGGGCGTGGTGACCAACAAAGCCGAGCGCTTCACTTTGCCACTGACGGGCTCGATGGCCTTGTTTGCAACGGCAGGCGCCATTGTGAGCGGCGACACCACACCCCACGCCAAGCCGCATCCGGCCCCCTTGCTGGAGGCAGCCCGGCGTATGGGTGTGGACGCCAGCCGCTGCGTGTATGTGGGCGACGATGAACGTGACATCGTGGCCGGTCTGGCCGCCGGAATGGTCACCGTGGCGGTCACCTACGGCTACCTTGGGGCGCAGGCCGACACGAGCCGGTGGGGCGCAAACGCCACAATTAATTATGTGAATGAACTGTTGCCGCTATTGCAATTTTGCAGCACAGCCTAAAATAGCGTTCTGGGGCTGCACTGGTTTCGACGTGGATTCGGACGCGCAGCAGGGCATGTCGAGCTGAATGCGCTCGTAAAACTGATTCAAAAAAACTAACTGCAAACGACGAACGTTTCGCACTCGCTGCTTAATTGCACGTGAGCCTCACAACAGTCAGCCGATCGGCTGGGCAAGGGTAGCGCAAGCTGTCCAGGCTGTGGGGTAATTTCATTCGGCTGGGCCCGCCTTGGGTAACTTAGGGTGGGTCGAGAAAATAGGTTGCTGGCGATTTGCATAGCGTGCCACTGCGCGATGTGAAAAGCGAGATCCAAATCAGACGGCTACACATGTAGAACTGTTCGAAGAAGGTTTGCGGACGCGGGTTCAAATCCCGCCAGCTCCACCATTACCCTGTGATAAAGGCCGCTAAGGACATACACTTAGCGGCCTTTTTCTTTTGTAAATCAATGAGTTATTCGATAGCAAGGGCTAACGAGGGCTATTGACAGCCAGGCCGAAAGCGGGGAACATATCGGGGAACGGA
>NZ_JAABQC010000056.1 GCF_011391645.1 Rhodoferax sp.
GGTACAAGGGCTTGTCGAGCACACGGATGTCAATGGGCGAGTGCATGCGCGCCACCTCGCCGTCGAACGCCACCACCACTTCTTTGCCCCCGGGTGCCAGCCTGGGCCTGACCACCATGTGGTGGAACTCAAAGCTTTCCACCCCGGCGGCCTCCCCCAGCGTGCCCATGGCCCCGTGCAGCATGAGCCGGATCATGGCCAGCGTGCCAATGGGCCGCAACATCAACGCGGCCATGCTGCCGTGGCCAGGCGTGCCGGCCAGGGTGTCGGTGGGCTCGGCGCCCAGCTGCGCCAGTTGCAGCCGGTTGTTGCCCACAAAAAGCGTCAAGGTTTGCACGTCGCGAGTCGTGGCACCCATTTCGATGTGCAGGCGCAGCCGGCGCTGCGCGCGCAGCAAGGTGGCAAAGGCCGCCACCAATGCCACCCAGCGGCTGCGACCAAAGCGGGCTTTGTAAACCTCGCGGTCTTGCAGCAACTCGGGGTACACCCCCAGGCTGGCGTTGACCAGAAACAGGCGGTCGTTGATGGCCGCCACCTGAACCGGGCTGGGTTGCGCATCCAGCAGCAGCCGTGCAGCAGCGGCCGGATCGGTGGGAATGCCGTGCGTGCGGGCGAAGTAGTTGAACGTGCCGTACGGGATGACACCCATGGCACAACCGGCCGCGTGTGCCGCCTGTGCCACGGTGTTGAGGCTGCCGTCGCCGCCCACCGCAACCACCGCTGAGCCGCGTGCCACTGCCTTTGCGGCTGCCTCGGTGGCCACCCGCTGCAGCTCTGCCGGACGGCACACCAGCAACTCGCCCCGGCGCCCACCCAATGACAGGGCAGATTCAATCACCCCGCATTTGGCATCAATGTCCTGGGCGCCCGAAGACGCGTTGATGACAAACAGCAATGAAGCCGTAGGGTCAAAATGCAGGCCACAAGTCATTGGTTGTGCCGTAACAGGTTGCCAAAAACCGTGTGCTGGCCATCCCGGCGGTCGGGCCCGGGCGCGTCATAGAGCACCAGCCAACCGGGCGAAAACTCAATCTGAACGGTGTTGGTGTGTCGGATGTTGGGCATGGGGCAGCTTTTCTAAAGGGGGCAACGCCGGGTGCGCGGCAGGTGGCTGCGCATTCGGGTCGACGCAGCTGGCAGTGTGCGGGCGAAACAGGGTTGATGGGTCAGTTTTTTTCGATGTTTGGAACATGTAAAACCTTCTTTTCAAGAACTGTTGAGTCACGTACTGTTAAGCACTTCATCCTTGAAAAGAAACAGTGCGCCCCAAGTTGTTTGAATCTTCGTCACCCCAGCCCCCGTCACCCGCGCACGACTCGGCATGCCGCAAGGCCAGACGCCGATCGACGGTGGACCGGATTGCGTCGGCCCACTTGGCCGCAATAGGCGATACGGTGGCCGACACCGTGGGCAAGGGTGCCCGGCAACAGCTGGTCTGGCTGGGTTTGCTGGCCATGCCGCTGCTATTTCCCATTGCCTTGCCCGGCATGGCCTCAGCGGTGGGCGCTTTGTGCCTGTTGGTGGCGTTCGGGCTGTGCATGGGTCAAGCGGTCGCGTTGCCGGGCTGGCTCGGCAAGCGCGAGTTGAGTGCGCGCGTCAAAGCCGCGCTGGCCAGCATGTCTCAGCGGGCGGTTCGCGTCATTGGGCGCATGGGGCGGCCGCGCATGCTGCCCTTGAGCAACAAGCCCTCCCGCCTGCTCAACGGGCTGGTGCTGGCCGCCGCCGGGCTGGCCATGGTGGTTCCTGTCCCGGTGATCACATTTGACAATGTGCTGCCCGCGCTGGCCATCGTCCTGATGACCTGGGGCCTGCGTCTGCGCGACGGCCTGATGCTGCTGGCGGGCTACGGCGTCACCGCCGCCGCGATGGCCTCGGTAATGCTGCTCTGGTGGGGTGGTTCCGTGGTGGCCGTCGACCTGCTTGCCTGGGCCACGAGTTGAATCCAGGTCCCCGGCGAAGACAACCCATGGGCGTTCGCCAAGGCCAGATTCACTTGTGATCCCTGGTCATCCGTTCGGCATAGGAGATGCCCACCGCTGACAGCACGAACGTGAAGTGGATGACCGCCACCATGGTGACGATCTGAATGTTTTCGATCGTCAGCTCACCACTCAGATAAGTCTTCAAGGCATGAACGCCTGAAATGGAGATGATGGCAAATGCGAGTTTTAACTTGAGGTTATAGGTGTTGACGTGGTCCAGCCAGTCTGGCTTTTTGATGTCCTTTTTGTCAAAGTGTCCGGTGGTCACAAAAAGCGAAACGCCTGCCAGCGCCACCACCCAAACGAGTTGCGCCACCATCGTCATGTCCACCAGTTCAAGCACCTTGATGATCAGGTCGATCTTTTCCAAATGGCCAAACAGCAAGGTGCTCATCAGCTTGTAGGTTTCCAGCAGGAACTTGCCCAAAATCCCGAAAATGATCGCCACCAGGCCGATATAAAAGAACAGCATGGTGAAACGCATGCCATAAAGCAGCGAGCCAACCCCCGATAAAAGCTTTTCCACTATCTAGACCCCTTGGTAATAATACTGTGATTCTAAACAACGCCCTGCCCGGAACGGGGCTTTGCCAAGATCAAAGCGAGGGCTGCAGGGAAGGGAGGTGGCTTCATAGCCAGAGAGCTACCAGGATGATCCCAACCATCACAAACGACAGCACGACCTTGGCCACCATGCCCACCAACAGGCCCAACCAAGTCGCAAACGCCACTTTGGCAGCGCGTTTACCCAACCGTCGCTTGTGACTTTCTCTTTGTGGCGATCTTGCGGACCTTTGGCTTTGATGGCGGGTGCGCCGGCAACACCTTGCGAATGACGGCCTCGCACTCGGCCTGTGACAGGTACAGTGGTACCGGGTAGTTGGTATCCGCTTCGCGGCAGGCGGCACGTGCCAGCGCAACAATGTCTTTTTCGCGCAGCGCGTCAAGTGTGGCGGGAATACCCAGGCGGGCGTTCATGGCATCAATCGAATCGAGGAATTTCTGCGCCAGCACGGCTTCAGAGTCGTTCTTCTTTCCGACTTTGGCGCGCAAGGCCAAGACCGCCAGTTTGGCCGTGATGGCCGGGCTCAAAAAGCGCAACACATGCGGCAACATGATGGCGTTGGCCAGCCCGTGCGGCGTGTGGTACAGACCGCCCAGCTGGTGCGAAATGGCGTGCACATAACCCACATTGGCGCGGGTAAACGCCTGACCTGCGTAGTTGGCAGCCAACGCCATTTTTTCACGTGCCGCCAGGTCTTGCCCGTTGACGTAAACCAGAGTCAGATTCTTGTAAATCATGGTCACGGCCGACAGCGCCATGCGGTCGCTGTAGTCAGTGCCCCAATGGCCAATGTAAGCCTCGATGGCGTGGGTGAGCGCATCCATCCCGGTGGCGGCGGTGATGTCAGGCGGCAGGCCGAGCATCAAATTCGGGTCAAGCGCCGCCATGCGTGGCACCAGGCGGGTGTCGGCAATCACCAGCTTGCGGTGGTGTTCGGGGTCGGACACCACGGCGGCCACGGTCACCTCAGAGCCGGTGCCCGCCGTGGTGGGCACCGCATAAAGCGGCAACGGTGCGCGCCAGCCCTTGAAGTAACCCACCAACTCACGCGGGTGCTTGTGGTTGGCCACGGCCAGTGCCATGGTTTTGGCGGCGTCCATGGCCGAGCCGCCGCCAAAGGCCACGACGGCATCGCACCCTTCGGCATTCAGGAACGCCATGCCTTGCTCAATTTGTTCCACCGGCGCGTCGGCGCTGATGGCATCGAACACCACAAAACGCGTGCCACCTGCAGTCAAGGCCTGGATCAAAGGCGCGGTCAGACCAAGCCGGGTGATCATGGCGTCAGTGACGATCAGCACCTTCTGGTGACCAAAGTCATTGATGGCCTGGCCGAGCCGTGCGCTGGCACCGGGGCCAACCAACATGGTGGGCTGCGAAATAGGCAGCAGGCGGGTCAACACGCCGGCGGCACGCATCACCGTGGAAAGCCCGACTGAGCGGGCCGCGCTGGTCAAAAGGTTTGCAAACATAAAAGAACATCCTCTAAAAAAGCGAGCTCGTGTTTGAGCAAATCGAAGTTCTGATGATGCCTCTTGTGGAACAATTGTTTTAGTCGTTTCACTCCAACTCAAGGCAAGCTACATGAACAGCGTCAAAACCGTGGTCGGCATCAGTCTGGGCAGCAGTGCGCATGACTTCGAGTTCAGCACCCATTTTCTCGGCGCGCACCTGCAAGTGCGCCGCTTTGGCACCGATGGCAATCTGGCCAAAGCCACCCGATTGCTCAAATACTGGGACAAACGCGCCGCCGCCATTGGCCTGGGCGTACTCAAGGACGGCTACAAGGCAGGCGCCTACAAGTTCATTGACGCCGACAGCGCCCGGTTGAAAGCGGTGGTGCACAAGGCGCCGGTGACCCTGGGCGGACCGCTCAACGACATCTTGCAGGAATGGGCGGTGCGCCACGCGCAGGTGGAGTTGGGCAACTATTTCAACAACGCGCGCACGCTGTTTTTCTCGGGCCTGAAGCACTACAAACTGGCCATGTCGATGGCCGAGTACACCGACAACCTGGCCTTTGCCGACCCCCTGAATCAGCTCGGCGTGCCCAAGCTGCTGACCTCATTGCAGGCCCTGCAGCTTTATGCCAGCGGCGCCCATTACGTGAAAGACTGGAGCCTGCCCAGTGCCCTGTCGTCCGGCCCGGTGAAAGAATGGACCCGCTTCTTGCTGCGCAAAGCCATGCAAAAAGCCAGCGTGGTGGTGGCGCCAGTGCATGAGCTGGATGAATTCGGGCTTGAAGAACTGGCCGGCAAAACCGTGATCACCTCCACCGTCAGCGACACCCGCATTGAAACCCTGGCGGCCAAGGGCGTGCACATGGTGATTGATGGTGCACCCGTCATGCACGGCCACACCATTGGGCCGGACTTGCTGGATGCCATGATTTGCGCCGCCACCGGCAAACAACCCGACGAGTTGCTGGAAGACGACTACCTGGAGATCATCATTGGCCTGGCGCTGACGCCACGCATTCTTTACCCGAACGGTTTCAAGCGGGTGAACCGCTTTGCCTTTGTGATCCACCCGCTATCGCAGGAGTATTTCAAGAAGATCAAGCCGATTGATTTGTTGTCACAGGTGTCGCCGCCCGTGCTGATGAACTCGCTGGAAAAAATCATGGCTTATGCGCCGCCGTTTGTCTATTCGCGCGTGTCGGGCATCCAGTCACCCACCGGCGTCGAGGTCGAAGGCTGGCTGATCTCGGTGGGTGGCACGCCCAAGGAAATCATGCGCCACAGCCCCGAATTCACCTACCGCCGCCTGCTTGATGCCGCGGCCATGGCGAAACGGCTGGGCGCCCAGATCATGGGCCTGGGGGCGTTTACCAAGGTGGTGGGGGATGCCGGCGTCACAGTGGCCAAACGCTCCCCCCTGCCCATCACCACCGGCAACAGCTACAGCGCATCCGGCGCGCTGTGGGCGGCGCACGATGCGCTCTTGCGCATGCGGCTGTTGCCCATGCCCAAAGGCAGGCAACGCGTCAAGTTCAAGGCCATGGTGGTCGGGGCCACCGGCGCCATTGGCTCGGTGTGCGCGCGTCTGCTGGCCATGGTGGCGGAAGAGGTGTACTTGGTGTCGCCGGAAACGGCCAAGCTGCTGTCGCTGAAAGACGCCATCCTGCAGGAAACGCCGGACGCCAAACTGTTTTTGTCGGCCCATGCCGACAAGGACATTGCCGACATGGACATGATTGTCACCGCCACCTCAGGCGCAGGTAAAAAGGTGCTCGACATCATGAAGGTAAAGCCGGGTTGTGTCATCACCGACGTGGCCCGCCCGCTCGACCTGCCCGCCAGCGAGGTGGCCAAGCGGCCTGATGTGTTGGTGATCGAGTCCGGCGAAATCCAGTTGCCCGGCGACGTGCAGATGAAGAACATCGGCCTGCCGCAGGGCGTGGTCTATGCCTGCCTGGCGGAAACCATTGTGCTGGCGCTGGAGGGCCGGTTTGAAAACTTCACCGTGGGCCGCGCCATCGAGTGGGAAAAAGTGCGCGAAATCTACCAGATGGGCCTCAAACACGGCATGAAGCTGGCTGCCATCTCAGGCGTCAACGGCCCATTCAGCGACGAGGAGATCGAGAAGGTGCGTGAACTTGCCTTGGCGGCACGGGCGCAAAAGACCGCAAAAGCCGTCAAGACAAGCCAGCCGCTTAAAGTGGCAGCCAGAAAACGCAAAGCCACCCGTTTGCCATAGTCAGCTGCGCCACGCAGCCAAGTCTTCAAGGCATGAACGCCTGAAATGGAAATGATGGCTTCATAGCCAGAGAGCTGCCAGGACGATCCCAACCACCACAAACGACAGGACGTCCTTGGCCACCAGGCCCACCAACAGGCCCAACCAAGTCGTGACAGCCACTTTGGCAGCGCGTTGTTGGTCTCTTTGCGCCCAGTACTCGCCCACTGCCGCACCCACCAGGGGCATGAAAAGCACGCCCACACGCGTGAAATCGTCGATCCCTACGCGAGTGGTCTGACCCGCAAGCTACGCTAATCCAAGCTGTGGCAAGTACTTTTCCAGCAATTCTTGCACTGCGTGAGCTTGCAGCGCATCGCGGCGACGCTTCATGGTGTCACGCCCGCGCTGTGCGATGCGAAAACAACCGTGGCATGCGCCGGGTCAGGGCTTTCAGCATATCCTCGTGCTTTTGAACCATGAAAGAAGCACCCATGATCAGTCCGATGTATACGAATTCCGTCCCTGTCTTCAAGCAAATGCTGACGGCCCTGAAAACCATTGTTGCCAAGGCCGATGCGCACTGCGCCGCCAAATCAATCGAGCCCGGTGCGCTATTGCAGGCGCGTCTTTATCCAGACATGTTCCCACTGCTCAAGCAAGTGCAGATCGCCGCGGACTTCGCCCGCGGCATATCGGCGCGGCTCGCCGGTGTCGAAATTCCTGCATTTGAAAGCAACGAGCAAAGCTTTGCTGACCTTGACGTGCTGCTGACCAAAACATTGACGTTTCTCGAGGAATTGGACAGTGCGTCGTTCCAAGGCAGCGAACTCAAGGAAATCGTGCTGCGTCCGGGCACGCCGAAAGAAAAGAAACTGAGCGGACAGGTCTATTTGTCAAACTATGGCTTGCCGCAATTCTTCTTTCATGTAACGGCCGCGTACGCCATCTTGCGTCACAACGGGCTCGACATCGGCAAGCGCGATTACATGGGCGCCTATTAGCAGCGCCGAGCCTGGCAACCAACATTGCCAAGCGACAGAAATATTTAACTGTTGATGTAGCTGGTCAGTTGCGAAATGGTTTGTTCGTTGTCGGCAATGATGTCATCCATGATGTCGCGAATGGAGATCAGTCCGAGCACTTTTCCGTCTTCCACCACTGGCAAGTGCCGAATTTTCTTCTGACTCATCAGGGTCATGCAAGCACGCGTGCCGACTTTTGGCCCAACCGTGATGACTTCGCGGGTCATGATATCGGCAACCGTGGTCTCCTTGGAGTTGCGACCCTGCAAGGCAATCTTGCGGGTGTAGTCGCGTTCTGACACAACACCCTGCAGTTTGCCGTCTTGCATCACCAGCAAGGCGCCTACCTCTAGCTTGGCCAACGTTAACAACGCGTCAAAGACGCTGACCGTTGGGGCAATTTGATACAGCGTGGAGTTACGCTGCTTCAATAATTCTGAGATTGGTTTCATTGATGTCCAGACGATGGCAAAGGTGACTCTGTAGTTTAGCCAACATTTCCAGCGACAGTTTTGGCTTTTTCAAATTTGTCCTCAACATGCGTGTGACTCTCGCCGCAACATGAAGCGCTGGCTATTGAACAAGGCCTATCGGTCGTTCAGCAACTCAAATGTCCCCAAGCACAGAGGCTCACCGTTCAGGACCACATCCACCTGGTGCGGCCCGGGGTAATGTTTTCGGGTGCTCATCTCTTTCAGTGACAACGTCTTGGCCAGCAGGGTGGTTTGGCCCGGCGCCAGCGCCAGGGTTTTGAGCTTGAACACCTTGGCCTTGGCCTGGCCGCTGGCCTTGACATAGTGCACCGCCAGGTCCGCCAGCACACGTTGCCCACGGGTGTGGGTGCTGGTGAGCGCAAACCCGATGCGTACCGAGCCACCCATCACCACCCTGGCCGGGGTGATCTGGATGTGGTTCACAGCCACCATCGCCTGATGGCCAAAACCCAGCACCTCGAGCGCGGTGCTCTCACCACGTTTGACGGCCGAGCGCAGCGCATGGCCGACGATCCAGGCGCGCCCGGCAGGGGCATTTTTCAGCCAAGCCTTGGCGGTGCTGGCCAGCAGCGCCGGGTGATCCTTGCCGATGTCGTTGAGGTTGTTGGCCACCGAGCGCCGCACATACAACTCGGGGTCATCCTTGAGCAACTCCAGCAGCGCCAGCACCGGGGCCGGGTCGGCCTGGAATTGGCGCAGGCGCGGTGCCCAGGGCAGCCGGGGGCGTGTGCCTTCGGACACCAGACGACGCACATGCGGGCTCGGGTCAGCCGTCCAGGCTGCGAGTTGGCGCAGGGTGGCCTCCGGGTGCTGCTCAAGAAAGGGGCGGATGCTGAATTCGGCGGTAAAGCGTTGTGTCAAGGCATGCTGCGCCCGCATCGACTCCTCAAAATGCGTCAGGCCGTATTGCGCCACAAACATCGTGTGCGGCAGGTACAGAAACGAGGCCAGGCTCAGCCCGGGGTCCCGGTCATGGGGCTGGTCCAGCGAGTCAAGCAGGATCGCCATCGCCCGCGGATAGTCGTCCGGCAAATGGCGACGCAAGGCCTGGGCGATTTTCTTGCCACGTGGCATCAGTTCAAGCGCGTCATAGCCATCAATCGCATCGCTCACAAAACGCAAGCTATTGAACGAGGGATGCACCTTCGAGATCATGCCGGCAATGGCACGCGGCACGTCGGCACCGTATTGGTTCTTAAGGAGTTCAGCCATCAGCTCACGATGACCGGTTGTTTTGCGGGCTGCTTGCGGCTGTTCCACAAACTGTCCAGGCTGTAAACCACCAGGGCCAGCCAGATCAGGTAAAACCCGATGGCACGCGCGGGGTCAAAAACTTCGCCGTACAACCACACCCCAAGCAGCATCTGCAGGCTGGGCGAGATGTATTGCAGGATGCCCAGCGTGGCCATGGGAATGCGGCGTGCGCCAGCGGCAAACAGCAGCAGGGGAATGGCCGTCAGCGGCCCGGCCAGCAACAGCCAGCCCAGGGTGCTTGGGTCGCCCTGCACCAGCGCACCCTGCCCATGCCAGGCCCACCACGCCAGCAGCCCCAGGGCAAACGGCGCCAGCAGCAGGGTTTCCAGTGTCAGACCTTCGAGCGCGCCCAGCGCGGCCACCTTGCGCAGCAGGCCGTAGACGCCAAAGGTCGCCGCCAGCACCAGCGCCACCCAGGGCAGTCGCCCGGCCTGCAGCGTGAGCCACAACACGCCCGCACCGGCCACCGCCACCGCCAGCCACTGCACGGGGCGTGGACGCTCATGCAAAAAGGCAAACCCGAACGCCACATTGACCAGCGGCAAAATGAAGTAGCCCAGGCTGGCGTCGACCACGTGCGCGTTCTGAATCGCCCACACATACACCGACCAGTTCACCGACAGCAGCAGGGCCGACAGCGCAAATGCCGCCAGCACCCGCGGCTGGCTGGCCACCCCGCGCAGCCAGGCCCAGCGCCTGAGCACGGCCAGCACACACAGCAGAAACGCCAGCGACCAGACCGTGCGGTGCATCACCACCTCGAACGCATTGACGTTGCCAAGCTGTTTGAAAAAGATCGGGAACAAGCCCCAGGCGGTGTAGGCCAGGGCGGCATAAAGCACACCAGAATTCATGGATGGAAGAGGCTCACGGGTTGGTTGCCACAGGATACGGCACAGGGCAGAGTCTAGGGGCAAGGCCTTGGCAGGCATCGTGGTATGGCCGGCGCGCGACAATCCGGCCTCTACCTCAAAAAAGCAAAGCCCCGAATGAAAGCACCCGCCAGACTGCAACCCCTCATCGAAGAAGGCCTGATCGACAGCGTGGTGCGCCAGCTCATGAGTGGCAAGGAAGCCATGGTGTTTGTGGTGCGCTGTGGGGACGACACCCGCTGCGCCAAGATCTACAAGGAAGCCACTCACCGCAGCTTTCGCCAGGCGGTGGACTACACCGAAAACCGCAAGGTAAAAAACTCGCGTTCGGCCCGGGCCATGGCCAAGGGCAGCAAGTTTGGCCGGCAAGAGCAGGAAGCAGCCTGGCAAAGCGCCGAGGTCGATGCGCTGTACCGCCTGGCAGCCGCCGGTGTGCGGGTGCCGCAGCCTTACAACTTTTGCGACGGCGTGCTGCTGATGGAGCTGGTGACCGATGCCAATGGCGACGCCGCACCGCGCTTGAACGATGTTCGCTTTTCGCCTGAGCAGGCGCGCAAACACCATGCCACGCTGATCAAGGAGGTGGTGCGCATGCTGTGCGCGGGCGTGGTGCACGGGGACTTGTCGGAGTTCAACATTTTGCTGGCCCACAGCGCGGGGGTGGACGGCACAGAGGGCGAGGACGTCCCCGTCATCATCGACCTGCCGCAGGCGGTGGACGCCGCTGGCAACAACCACGCGCAGCGCATGCTGCTGCGCGACGTGGCCAACCTGCGCGACTTCTTTGGCCAGTTTGCGCCCGAGTTGCTGGCCACCGACTTTGGTCCCGAAATGTGGCATCTGTACCAGGCCGGTTTGCTCGGCAACGAATCGGTGCTGACCGGTCGCTTCGAGCGCAGCCAGGCCAGCATTGACATGCAAGCCGTGCTGCGCGAGATTGACGACGCCCGGGCCGAGGACGCCGCGCGCAGGCTGCGCATGCAAAACAACGCCGCCACCTTGCACTGAGCCACGGCAGGCAGCACAGCATCGGCTGTGTCAAGCCCTGGCTGGTCGGACTTCGGTGACCTTGGCGCAAACAAAGGTCTGATGGGCCGCCAAGAAGTCCCATTGCTCAACGAAGCAGCACCCGGGTAACGAATCCACGCCCCAGCGCAGCAGGTTCACCGAATTCGGCACGCCCTTGCGCACCCTTGAAGACACCGCCGTGCCCGCCTGCACCGCCCATAGTGGCCGCGCCAGGCCGTCCAGCGCCATCACATAGGGCAGGTGAATGTGTCCGCCCATCACCAGGTCGGCGCCGGCGGCAGCCCAGCGCTGCAGTGCGGCGGCATGGCCGCGCAGCCGGTTCGGCACGTCTTCTGCAAGCGTCACGGCCACGGGCTGGTGCACCACCACCACGCGCAACTGCGCAGCCCCGGCGCCTTCAAGCAGCCGGGCCACGCGGTCGATTTGATGCCCGGACACCTCGCCATGCTTGTGACGCCAGGCCCGCGTGGTGTTGACGCCCACCACCAGCAGGTGGGGTGAAGAATACACGGGTTCGAGGTCTGACCCGAAGGCCGCCATGTGGCGGGCATAGGGTTGGCGCAGGCGCGTCCACAAGTCGAACAGCGGTATGTCGTGGTTGCCCGGAACAGCCAGCACTGGCACCCCGAGGCGGTCCACCAAAGCACGGGCCGCCCTGAACTGCGCCGGCCGCGCACGCTGCGTGATGTCACCCGAGAGCACCAGCAGATCGGGCTGCTGCTGCCGGGCCAGCGCCACCAGCGCCTCGACCACCGGCAGCTGTTCGGTGCCAAAGTGCGGGTCCGAGATTTGCAGCAACACGCTCATCTATCGATTTCAGGACAGACGCCATCACTGGTCAAGACCGTTTCCGACAAGCCGGTTTGGGCCAGCAACCCTGGTGCGAACGCCAGACGGACGACATTTCCCTTTCGGGTGTTGAGCATGGAATTGGTTCTCCGGGTGGTCAGCTGTCAGACAGGTCCGAGGATCGGGCCGGGTGACGGGCAGCAAGTGTAAGGCGCCAGAATACACTTCAGGCGCTTGGTCCTTTGTTCATTTTTTACGATGTTTCAGTTCCAGAAAAGCTGCTTTTTTAGAACCGTCGGGCACAGGGTGATCGACTGATAATTCGCTCATGAAAATCTTACTTGTTTTAGGGACTGCAGTGGTCGCACTTCTATGGACCGTCTTTATCGCGGTGTCGGCTGCGTTGGCAGATTGGCTGGCCGGTCAGGGCGGGCAGTTGCAGGGCGGCATGCAGGCGCTCACCCAATGGCCCATGCCGGCCTGGATCGGGCTTTGGCTGGACCCCGCGTTGGCGGAAACCCTGCGTGCCAGCGTGGTGTGGAGCGTCGAAGCGCTCGCAGCATTCATGCCGTGGATTGTGCCGCTCCTCGAATGGGTTGCGCCTTTGTTGTGGGTGATCTGGGCCATCGCAATGGCAGTGCTGGTGGCTCTGGCCGGCGTTGGCTTGTTCGTCATTGGTCGTCTGCGCGGGCGCGCCACGGCAATGGCGTGAACACTCGCGGCATCAATCAAGGGTTTCGAGACGTCGAGAGCGCCAGTCCAGCACCGAGGTGCGTACCGTCATCGTGCGGGCCAGATCGGGAAAGTCCTTGCGAATCACTTCGGCGGCAAAGCCGGAAAGAAAACGGCTCTTGAGCTCGGCCCGGGCACGGTCAACCCCCTGCTCCTCGTAGGGCACCGACGCAAGCAGCAGGAAGCCGTCGTCTGGAATGCGTCCGGCCGCCATGTTGGACTTGATGATGCTGGCGGCCGTGTGCACCGGCACATCGAGGTTGGGGCTGTAGGGACCGATGATCAGCGCCAGATTCGGCGTGTGCAGAAAGTCGAAGCCGCGGCCCAGACAAATCATCCATTCGCGGTGTTCGATGTCGAGCTCGCGCTTGGCCTGGCGCGCCTGCTCGCGCACCTCGCCAATGTGCTCAACATTACCGTGCAGCAGCGGCAGCAAGTCGGCTCGCATCTGCGCCGGCATGTCGGGCAAGAGGTCGTCCAGCGTTCGCCCCAGCGCCGGCAGCGCGGCGCCGTCGACCCCCGCCATGTCAAGCGTCGCCCCGGCGGCTGTGCCATGGATGACCAGCGCGTCCTCGTCAGTTTCAAAGCCGCAGACCAGCGGATAAACGGTGCCATGGCCGGCGCCAAAAATATGCGCGACCTGGCGGCGGATTTCATAGGTGTGGGCAATGGCCGCCGCGGTATCGCAATTGAACCCGGCACAACCGCGTCGCGGATCGCCGCGCGAGAAATGGTAAGTGATCAGCAGCAGCATGCGCCGCCCCTGGCTCACCACGCGCTGCACATGGTGCGCGAGCAGTTCACCCAGATGCGGCCAACCGAGATCGAAGATGCCGCCAAGGTTCCGAAAGGGCATCACGATGCCCACCGGCGTGTTGGTCGCCACCGCAATATTGATCCGGCCGTCCATGCACTTCAGCGCTGCAATGGCCGTTGGATGCTCGGCCATGTAGCGTTCCCGCGCCAGCCACACCTCGGGGCTGCGGAAATTTGCGCCATGGCGGTCCGCGAGGTCAAACAACCAGTCGATGCGCTCGTGTATCGGTTTGCGGTGAATATCCATGAAGAAAAGTTCCGCTGAGAGTTGATTCAGGATTATGCGGCGTCGGCGACTGCCCATGAAGCCGCCTGTCGCTGACTTGCTAGCTACCAGACCTGGGCAAAGAAAAACAAGGTGGCCTTGACCATGGCGAAAACCACACCATAGACCACAAACACGGCAGCCACCGAGACCGCCAGCCCGGACATGACCCAAAGGCCGTCACGCTCAAGCACTCCGAGCGCCATCAGGCTGATGGCCAATGCCGGCAGGACGTTGCCCAGGGGAATCGGCAGCACCAGCAAGACCGCCAGCAGCAGCGACACCAGACCGATGAAATGCTCCATTGGCGGCAGGGCCAGACCGGTGAAGCGGGGTCGCAACAGTTTTTCAGCACGCTGAAGCCAGGGAAGGATGCGCTTGACCAGGGTGGAAAAGTCTGAGGACGACATGGAACGATTGGCCACAAATGCCGGCAGCCAGGGTGCCCGGCCGAGCATCAGTTGGGCGGCAAGAAAGATCAGCGGCGCACCCAAAATGGTTGATGTGCCGGGTGGCGTTGGCAAAGCGTTGGGGAATGCAAAGATAAATATCAGGGCACCTGTTGCGCGGTCGCCAAGTGCCACCAGCAAATCACGGATGGCGATGCGCTCACGCTGCGTGTCGGTGGAGAGTGTCCAAAGAATGGTCGACAGCGCATGACCGCCCGGTGGTTTTGTCACGATGGTGAGCTGCCGAAAGCGGTCTGATTCAAAGCCAGTTCCTGAGTTGTCATCCGGCATTCGTTTCTGCGTCTGCGCGGATGGAATCCCTGGACAGGCTGGAGGCCAACACTTTGTCAATGGTCTTGCCATCCATGTCGACAATCTCAAATTTCCAGTCCTGCCATTCAATGCTGTCCGCCACTTTGGGCAAACGGCCGGTCAGCAACATCATCATGCCGCTGAGGGTATGGTAGCGGCCGCGCTCTTCTTCTGGCACGCTGTAGAGCCCCAGGCGGTCTTTCAACTCGGGAATGGGGATGTGACCGTCGAGCAGCCAGGAGCCGTCGTCACGCTGTACCGCCCAGGATGTCTCGGGGTCGCGTGGCTGAAACTCCCCGGTGATGGCTTCAATCAGGTCCTTCAGGGTAACAATGCCCTGCACCTGCCCGTATTCGTCAATCACAAACGCCATGTGCACATCGGACAGGCGGAAGTTGTCCAGCAACTCCATGCCCGTCAGGGTTTCCGGCACATACAGTGGCACCTGCAGCTTGGCCTGCAGATCCGGAATTTCCCCGTGGGCAATTTGGGACAGCAACTGGCGCGCATTCACGATGCCCAGAATGTCGTCGAGGCTACCCTTGACCACCGGAAACCGCGCGTGGTCCGCGCTGTCGATCAGTTTCAGGTTTTCTTCAAACGGCGCGTTGATGTCGAGAAACACCACGTCGCTCCTGGGCACCATGAGCGAGCCAAGTTGCCGGTCATCCAACAGAAAAACGTTGCGCACCATGGTGTGCTCATGCGACTCGATCACGCCTGCGCTGGTGCCTTCAGCCAGAACGGCATGAATTTCTGCCTCGGTCACGCTGGAGCCGGAACTTTCCTTGACACCGAGCAGACGCAACAACGCTCTTGTTGAACCAGACAGCAGGCGAACGAAGGGCTTGGTGGCAATAGCCAGCAGGTTGATGGGTTTGGCGACCAACCTGGCAACCGCTTCTGGGTTGGACTGCCCCAGACGCTTGGGCACCAGTTCGCCCAGAACAATTGAAAAATAAGTGATCAATACCACCACCAAGCCAGTCGCCGCATAAGACGCATAGGGATCGGACAAGCCCAGGGTGACCATCCACAGCGCCAAAGGCGGCGCCAGAGCCGCTTCGCCGACGATCCCGTTGAGCACCCCGATGGAAGTGATGCCGATCTGGATGGTGGAGAGGAAACGGGTGGGGTCTTCGCCCAGTTTGACGGCTGCTATGGCAGAGCTGTCGCCCTCATCAACAAGTTTCTGGAGTCTTGCCCTGCGTGCTGTGACCAGCGCGATTTCTGACATGGCAAAGGCACCGTTGAGCAGGATGAGGGCGAAAAGTATGACTATTTCCATAACGGGCGCACGTCAGGCGCCAAATTGAGTTGAACAGCGGGCGATTTTACAAACAGCCGCTATTCTGTTTTTAATTCGGGCTGTTCCGGGAGGATCGTCCAGAAATCTGCAGTGACGTGAAAACCGCGACGCCTTTTGACCGCAACTGCCCGATGCCAGCTGCTATTGGCTATCATCCTGCAACCAACTCAAAGGAGTAACAAGAATGCTGATTCGCGTCATTTATGTCAGTACCGCTGTGGGTCCGCAGACCAGTGATGTGACCAACTCAATTTTGAAGAGGGCGCAAGCCTGGAACAAGGCCAACAACATCACCGGGGTCTTGTGCCAGGGGCAGGGCGTTTACTTGCAGGCGCTTGAGGGAGAACGCCCCGTCGTTACCAAGCTTTATTCACGCATTTACACAGACAAGCGCCACACCAACGTGGAGATGATCCACTGTGAAAGCATCACCAAGAGGCGCTATGACAAATGGTCCATGGCGCACGTCAGCCTGTCTGACATTGACCCGCAGAAAAAAGTCGAATGGCCTGAGCTTGATCCCTACTCTTTCACGGGGCTGCTGGTGATGGCGCGCATTGATGAGTTGCTTGAGTCGGGCAGCGTGATTCAAAGCCCTGAGGAATAGGACCACGCATTCGATGCCAACAACGTTGGGAATAATTCCATCTGAAAGTCCAGCAAATGAAGGGCGTATTGCGCCGGTGGCTCTCCCGTGAGGCGGGTGTGGAGCCTCACCGCCGGCACCACAAACTGCATGGAATAATGGGCGATGCAACAAACACCCGACGATCTGCAGCGCGTTGCCGAGCGGACTTTGGCGTACTACGACCAGAACGCGCAGGCATTCTGGGAAGGCACCCGAGACCACGACGTAAGCCAGAACATTGACGCGCTACTGAAGCATATCAGGGCGGTTTCGCCTTTTGAACTGCTCGACCTCGGCTGCGGTCCCGGGCGCGATCTGATGAGTTTCAAGGCGCTTGGTCACCGCGTGACCGGCCTTGAGGGGTCTGCGCAATTGGCGGCACTGGCACGGGCGAACAGTGGCTGCCCGGTGCTGGAGCAGAACTTTCTCAACCTGGACTTGCCAGGCGCCCGCTTTGACGGCGTGTTTGCCAACGCTGTGCTCTTCCATATCCCCAGCCCGGCGCTCCAGCGGGTGCTGCGGGCGCTGCATACGGCATTGAAACCTGGCGGCGTGCTGTTTTGCTCGAACCCGCACGGCGATGGACAGGAGGGCTGGAACGGTGACCGATATGCGGCCTTTTATGATTGGCCAACCTGGCGTAATTACCTGACACAAGCCGGCTTCGTCGAACTGACGCATTACTACCGGCCTGCCGGCCTGCCGCGGGAACAACAACCCTGGCTGGCAAGTGTGTGGCGAAAGCCTGAATCACCCTAGGAGTCTGGGCGGCAGAGCGTTCTGCTGCGTGTCCCCCGCCCTGCGGGCTGGTCCCGCGCGGCTTACGCTGCAACGGTCAGCTCAACCAGCAAGTCCTTGGCATTCACCGTTTCCCCGGTGCGCACATGAATCGCATGCACCACGGCGTCGCGCTCGGCACTCAGCATGGTTTCCATCTTCATGGCTTCCATCGACAGCAGCGGGTCACCTTTTGACACCTTCTGCCCGACCTTGACCGCCACCGTGACCACCATGCCCGGCATCGGTGCGCCCACGTGTTTGGGGTTGCCCTCTTCGGCTTTGGGCTTGGCCTTGACCGCGCCCAACCCCGCCTTGTGCACCCGCACCGTGCGCGGCTGGCCGTTGAGCTCAAAGAAGACCTTGATCTTGCCTTCTTCGTCCACCGTGTCGGAGCGGCCGGTTTGGCGCACCACCAGGGTTTTGCCCTTGTCGATGTCAATGGCGATTTCTTCCCGGTCCAGCAGACCATAGAAGAAGGGTGAGGTTGGCAACAGCGACACGTCGCTGTAGTCACGCCGATGTTCGGCATAGTCCTTGAACACCTTGGGGTACATCAAATAAGAGGCCAGGTCG
>NZ_JAABQC010000057.1 GCF_011391645.1 Rhodoferax sp.
ACGCCCGGGCCCAACATGCTGCTGGTGCTGAGCAACAGCGCCCGGTTCGGCCTGCGTGCCGCCACGGCATCCATGGTGGGCTGCATGACCGCCTTGCTCGCCATGATGAGCATTTCTGCGGCAGGCCTGGGGGCCTTGCTGCAGTTGTTTCCGGCGGTTTTTGATGCACTGCGACTGGCGGGCGCCGCCTATCTGGCCTACCTTGGCATTAAAAGCTGGCGTGCCCCGGTGCATGACCACGCGATCGACGCACCCAGGCCGGTTGAGCCTGCCATGACGCAGGCCGCACTGTTTCGTCAGGCGATGCTGGTGGCGGCCAGCAACCCCAAGGCGATCCTGTTTGCCGTGGCCTTTTTGCCCCAGTTCATCAACCCGCAAAATGCCCAGCTACCGCAGTTTGGCATCCTGCTGTCCACTTTTGCGGTCATTGAGGTGAGTTGGTATTTTGTGTACGCCATCAGCGGCAAAAGCCTGGCGGTTTACCTGCAGCGTGCCAGCGTGCTGAGGGTGTTCAACCGCGTGACTGGCGGTGCCTTTGTCGGCTTTGCGGCCATGATGGCGGTGGCAAGGGACTGAGGAGATGCCTGGGGCCGGCGCGAGTCCGGTTTTGCCAGGCTGGCATCCGGTCTCAAGCCATGATCAGGCCTGGGCTTGTTGCCCTGTCGGCGTGTGATTGTTCATGCCGCCAGAGTCAGCGCTGAGCATGCGCTCCACATAACGCGCGATCAGGTCGATTTCCAGGTTGACCCGGGAACCAATCTTGAGCGTGCCCAGCGCGGTGTTCTGCACGGTGTGGGGGATCAGGTTGATGGACATTTCACAGCCCTCTGCGCTGTCCACAATCTGGTTGACGGTCAGGCTGACGCCGTTGATGGTGATCGAGCCCTTGTAGGCCAGGTACTTGGCCAGCGCGGGTGGCGCCATCACGCGCAATTGCCAGCTTTCACCGATTTCGGCAAAGTAGGTGACGTGACCGATGCCGTCAACGTGGCCCGACACGATGTGGCCGCCCAGCCGGTCATGGGCACGCAGGGCTTTTTCCAGGTTGATGTCGCCCAACCGGTCGAGTCCCGCAGTCTTGTCGAGCGACTCTGCCGAAATGTCGATGGTGAACTGGTTTTGGGCGACGTTGAGCGTGGTCACGGTCATGCAGGCGCCGTTGAGCGCAATGCTGTCGCCCAGCCCCGCGTCGTCAAGATAGCCAGCGGGGCAGGTGATGGTCAGACGCTTGCCATGGGTGGCAGTTTCGCCCAGGGGCTGGACGTCTGTGATGCGGCCAATGCCGGTGATGATGCCTGTGAACATGTTGATCAGACGGGTTGGGCAGGGCGCTTGCCCTGGCGTTTAAAAAAGATCGCGGCCGCAAACGCGGGCCACCACCCGCAGGTCAGGCCCCAGCATGGCGGTGGACTTGAAGTCCAGCGGCACGGCTTGAGCCAGATCCTGCAGCGGGCCAAAGTGTGCCATGCCGCGCCCCTGTCCTATCAGTTTTGGGGCCAGATAAACCACAAATTCATCGACCAGCCCCTCGCGGATCAAGGAGCCGTTGAGTTTTTCACCAGCCTCCAGATGAAGCTCATTGATTTCACGGCGCGCCAGGTCGCGCAGCATGGCGGCCAGATCGACCTTGCCGTTGGCACCGGCTAGCAGCACGACCGTGGCACCCTGTGCTGCCAGCGCGGCTTGTTTGGCGGCATTGGGCACAGCGGCATAGATCAGCAGGGTGCGACCCGGAATAAAAAGCGCGGCATCCAGCGGCGTCTCCAGGCGGCTGTCGATCAGCACCAGCGCCGGTTGCCGGGGTGTGGCCACCAGTCGCACGTCGAGTTTGGGGTTGTCGGCCAGCACCGTTCCGATGCCGGTCAGCACGGCGCAGGCGCGGGCGCGCCAGGCGTGGCCGTCAGCGCGGGCGATCGTAGAGGTAATCCACTGGCTGGTGCCGTTGTCCAAAGCGGTTTTGCCGTCCAGCGACGCCGCCAGCTTCATGCGCACCCAGGGTGTCTGGCGCACCATGCGGCTGAAAAAGCCGATGTTGAGTTCGCGCGACTCGGTGCCGCCGGGGCCAATTTCAACAGCAATGCCCGCCGCCCGCAGCCGCGCCAAGCCCTGGCCGGCCACCTGCGGATTGGGGTCTTTGATGGCTGCCACCACCTTCTTGATGCCAGCGGCCACCAGCGCATCGCAGCAGGGCCCGGTGCGGCCCTGGTGTGAACAGGGCTCCAGGGTGACATAGGCCGTGGCGCCCACCACGCTATGACCTTGGTTCTTCGCATCGCGCAGCGCCATCACTTCGGCATGCGCCTCGCCGGCACGCTGGGTGCAGCCCTGGCCCAGCACCTGCCCGTCGGGGCTGGCAATGACGCAACCCACGCGCGGGTTGGGGGAGGTGAGCAGCAGGCTTTGCCCGGCCAGTGCCAGCGCCTGCTGCATGAAAGTATTGCCGTCAGGCGTAATCATTGCGGGGCGACAGCCTCAAACGGCAGCTTCGAGGCCGTTTTTGAAATGCTCTTGCATGCGTTGTGTGCAGAGTTGCGTGTCGCGAGCCGAGAGCGCAGCCATGATGGCACGGTGTTCGTTCAGGGACTCCTGGATGCGTCCGGCTTTCAACAGTGAGTTGTGGCGGTTGAGCTTCATGACTTTGCGCAGGTCGGCCACCATCTGGTTGCGCCAGCGGTTATCGGCAATTTCCAGCAGTCGCATGTGAAAACGCTCATTGATCTCAAAAAAGCGCTCACGGTCCAGTTGTTCAGGTTGAACCGCGTCTTCAAGCTCCTGGTGCAGCGCTTTCAATTCGTCCATTTGTGAATTGTCAGCGCGTTGCGCCACGACACCTGCCGCGTCCGATTCCAGCAGGCTCAGCAGGTGGTAAACATCAGCCAGGTCGCGCTCCGAGACTTCGGTCACATAGGCGCCGCGGCGCACTTTCATGGTCACCAGCCCTTCGGTCGCCAGCACCTTGAGCGCCTCGCGCATAGGCGTTCGGCTGATGCCGTAGTCCTGGGCAATCTTGAGTTCGTCGATCCAACTGCCAGGCTCCAACTCATGGTTGAAAATACGCTGACGCAACAGTTCGGCGACTTCTTCGTACAGTGCGCGTGGGGCTAATGAGAGTGCGGACATGGCTTAAATTGTAAGCTGGGAAGAATTTTTTGCATCAATAATTATAAATAATGTAAACTCATTTGCTCGAAACACGCACGGCTGTCGCAGCTGATGCGCTGTTAATTTACCCATTTATTGCCTGCCACCATGACACATTCCCATCCTGAATTTCAGTCCGCCAGCCTGGACGCCTGGGCCAAAGCGGCTGCCAAATCTGCGCCCGGAGGTGATGTCAATGCGCTCAACTGGCTCACGCCCGATGGCATCTCCGTCAAGCCTTTGTATACCGCCGAGGACATACAAAATCTGCCCTACGCCAACACGCTGCCAGGCTTCGAGCCCTATCTGCGCGGCCCGCAGGCCACCATGTATGCGGTGCGGCCCTGGACCATTCGCCAGTACGCGGGTTTTTCTACTGCCGAGGAGTCCAACGCGTTTTACCGCAAGGCGCTGGCGGCCGGCGGCCAGGGTGTGTCGGTCGCGTTCGATCTGGCCACGCACCGTGGCTACGACTCGGACCATCCGCGCGTGACCGGTGACGTCGGCAAGGCCGGGGTGGCGATTGACTCGGTTGAAGACATGAAGATCCTGTTTGACCAGATCCCGCTGGACAAGGTGAGTGTGTCGATGACCATGAACGGCGCGGTGCTGCCGGTGCTGGCGGGGTATGTGGTGGCCGCCGAAGAGCAGGGCGTGAGCCAGGACAAGCTCAGCGGCACGATTCAGAACGACATTCTGAAAGAGTTCATGGTGCGCAACACCTACATCTACCCGCCCGAGCCGAGCATGCGTATCATTGGCGACATCATCGAGTACACGGCGCAGCACATGCCCAAGTTCAACTCGATCAGCATCTCGGGCTACCACATGCAGGAAGCCGGTGCCAACCAGGCGCTGGAGTTGGCCTTCACGCTGGCCGATGGCAAGGAATACGTCAAGACCGCCATGGCCAAGGGCATGGATGTTGACGGCTTTGCCGGCCGCCTGAGCTTTTTCTGGGCGATTGGCATGAACTTTTACCTGGAAGTGGCCAAGATGCGCGCCGCGCGCTTGCTGTGGTGCCGCATCATGAAAGGTTTTAACGCCAAGTCGCCCAAGAGCCTGATGCTGCGCACGCACTGCCAGACTTCAGGCTGGTCACTCACCGAGCAAGACCCCTACAACAACGTGGTGCGCACCACCATCGAGGCCATGGCGGCGGTGTTTGGCGGCACGCAAAGCCTGCACACCAATTCGTTCGACGAGGCCATTGCCCTGCCGACCGAGTTCTCCAGCCGAATTGCGCGCAATACCCAGCTCATCATCCAGGAAGAAACCCACATCACCAACGTGATCGACCCCTGGGCCGGCAGCTACATGATGGAAAAGCTCACCCAGGACATGGCCGACGCCGCCTGGGCCATCATCGAAGAAGTCGAAGCCATGGGCGGCATGACCAAGGCCGTGGATTCGGGCTGGGCCAAGCTCAAGATCGAGGCCGCCGCAGCAGAAAAGCAGGCGCGCATCGACAGCGGCAAGGACGTGATTGTGGGCGTCAACAAATACAAGCTCAAGACCGAGGACGCCATTGACGCGCGCGACATCGACAACGTGGCAGTGCGCGATTCGCAAATCGCCCGCCTCAACGCCATCAAGCAAAAACGCGACGCAGCCCAGGTGCAACAGGCGCTCCTGGCCATCGAGGCAGCGGCCGCCAGCGGCAACGGCAACCTGCTGGACCTGTCGATCAAGGCGGTGCGCGCCCGCGCCACGGTGGGTGAAATCAGCGACGCCATGGAGAAATCCTTTGGTCGCCACCGCGCCGATACGCAAAAGGTTTCCGGTGTCTATGCGGCGGCTTTTGACACGGACTCAACAGCCGCAGAGACCATGGATTACTGGAACGCGCTGAAGGCAGAAATTGTCGAGTTTGCCGAGGCCCAAGGCCGTCGCCCGCGTGTGATGATCAGCAAGCTCGGCCAGGACGGCCACGACCGGGGTGCCAAAGTGGTGGCCACGGCGTTTGCCGACCTCGGTTTTGACGTTGACATGGGACCGCTGTTCCAGACCCCCGAAGAATGCGCCCGCCAGGCCATTGAGAACGATGTGCATGCCGTCGGTGTGAGCACGCTGGCCGCCGGCCATAAAACCCTGGTGCCGGCCATCATTGCAGAACTCAAGAAGCAGGGTGCCGATGACATCATCGTGTTTGTCGGCGGTGTGGTGCCGCGGCAAGACTACGACTTTTTGTACCAGTCCGGAGTCAAGGGCATCTACGGCCCCGGCACGCCGATCCCGGTCAGTGCCAGGGACGTGCTCAAGCAGATCAAGGCTGCGCTGAAGTGAATCCCGGCGCGCTGCGGGAGGCTGTGCTGCGGGGTGATGCAACCGTGCAACGCCGTGCCATGGCCAAGGCCATCACTTTGCTCGAATCAACCCGGGCTGACCACCGCTTGCTGGCCGACGAACTGCTCACAAACCTGTTGCCGCACACCGGTCAGTCGTTTCGGCTCGGGATCAGCGGCGTGCCGGGCGTGGGCAAATCCACCTTTATCGAAGCACTCGGGCTGTACCTGATTGCCCAAGGGCATCGCGTCGCGGTGCTGACGATTGACCCGTCTTCAACCGTCTCGGGTGGCTCCATTTTGGGTGACAAGACGCGCATGGAGCGGCTGTCGGTCCATGAAAATGCCTATATCCGTCCCAGCCCCAGCAGTGGCACGCTGGGGGGTGTGGCCGAAAAAACCCGCGAGGCCATGCTGGTTTGCGAGGCTGCCGGGTTTGACGTGGTGATTGTGGAAACTGTCGGGGTGGGCCAAAGCGAGACGGCGGTGGCCAACATGACAGACATGTTTGTCCTGATGCAGTTGCCCAACGCCGGCGACGATTTGCAGGCCATCAAAAAAGGGGTGATGGAGCTGGCCGACCTGGTGGTCATCAACAAGGCCGATATCGACCCCGATGCCGCCACCCGAGCGCGCGCTCAGATCAGCTCCAGCCTGCGCCTGCTGGGTGCGCACGGCTCCCCGCAGAATATGCAGCACGACGAAAAAATATGGCACCCCCAAGTGATCCAGCTCAGCGCACTGCACGACCAGGGGGTGGATGTCTTCTGGACCAAGGTGCTTGAGTTCAGGGCGCTGCAAACCGGTAGCGGCAAGTTGGCTGCGCGGCGCCAGAAGCAGGCGCTGGCATGGATGTGGGAACGCATCGACGCCGGCCTGAAACAGGCCTTTGCCTGCCATCCGGCGGTCATGACGCTGCTGCCCGAGTTGACGCAGGAGGTGCTGGCTGGCCGGGTGGCTGCCTCCACTGCCGCCAGAAACATGCTTCAGGCGTATGCTGAGAAAAACCCGGACAACGCAGTCATTTGCAACACCAAAACTTAACCATTTTCTGACCAAAGAGAGACCAAGCCATGCACGATATCCTTGAACAATTGGAAAAAAAACGCGAACTTGCCCGCCTGGGTGGTGGACAAAAACGCATTGACGGGCAACACGCCAAGGGCAAGCTCACTGCCCGTGAGCGCATTGAAATGTTGCTCGACGAGGGCACCTTTGAAGAATGGGATATGTTTGTGGAACACCGCTGCGTGGACTTCGGCATGGAAGCCAACAAGATTCCGGGTGACGGTGTGGTCACCGGCTACGGCATGATCAGCGGGCGTCTGGTGTTTGTTTTCAGCCAGGATTTCACGGTGTTTGGCGGGGCACTTTCTGAAGCTCACGCCGAGAAGATCTGCAAGATCATGGACCAGGCGATGAAGGTGGGCGCGCCGGTGATTGGCCTGAACGACTCCGGCGGTGCACGGATACAGGAGGGCGTGGCATCGCTTGGCGGTTATGCCGACGTGTTCCAGCGCAACGTGATGGCCAGCGGTGTGATTCCGCAAATCAGCATGATCATGGGCCCCTGCGCCGGCGGTGCGGTGTATTCACCGGCGATGACCGACTTCATCTTTATGGTCAAGGACAGTTCCTACATGTTTGTCACCGGCCCTGAGGTGGTCAAAACCGTGACCCACGAGGAGGTGACGGCTGAAGAACTGGGTGGCGCCATCAGCCATTCCACCAAGAGTGGCGTGGCCGACCTGGCCTTTGAGAACGATGTGGAAGCCTTGCTGCTGCTGCGCCGGTTGTACAACTACCTGCCGCTCAATAACCGTGAAAAAGCGCCGGTGCGCAAGAGCGGCGACCCCGCCGACCGCATGGACATGAGTCTGGACACCCTGGTGCCGGACAACCCCAACAAGGCCTATGACATGAAGGAGCTGATCACCAAGACCATGGATGACGGCGACTTTTTTGAGCTGCAGCCCGAGTACGCCAAAAACATCATCATCGGGTTTGGCCGCATGGAAGGCCAGACGGTAGGCATCGTGGCCAACCAGCCGCTGGTGCTGGCCGGCTGCCTGGACATCAAGAGCAGCATCAAGGCCGCGCGTTTTGTGCGTTTTTGCGATGCCTTCAACATCCCGGTCATCACTTTTGTCGATGTGCCCGGTTTCATGCCCGGCACGGCGCAGGAATACGGCGGCATCATCAAGCATGGCGCCAAGCTGCTCTATGCGTTTGCCGAATGCACCGTGCCCAAAATCACCGTGATCACCCGCAAGGCCTATGGCGGTGCCTATGACGTGATGTCCTCCAAACACCTGCGCGGCGACGTCAACCTGGCCTGGCCCAATGCTGAAATTGCCGTGATGGGAGCCAAAGGCGCGGTGGAAATCATCTTCCGAGAAGACAAGGGTGACCCCGCAAAGCTTGCCGCCAAAGAAGCCGAGTACAAAGCACGCTTTGCCAATCCGTTCGTGGCCGGCGCGCGTGGCTTCATTGACGACGTGATCCAGCCGCATGAAACCCGCAAGCGCATTTGCCGCTCGCTGGTCATGCTGCGCGAGAAAAAAATTGAGAACCCGTGGCGCAAGCACGGGAACATTCCCCTCTAAGCCCGCAAAAAATAAAAAAAGGATTCACAACATGTTTACCAAAATACTGATTGCCAACCGGGGTGAAATTGCCTGCCGCGTCATCCTTACCGCCCGCAAGATGGGCATCAAGACTGTGGCGGTGTACTCGGAGGCTGACCGCGACGCCCGGCACGTGACCCTGGCCGACGAAGCGGTTTTTATTGGCCCGGCTGCCAGCCGCGAGAGTTATCTGGTGGCTGACAAGATCATTGCCGCCTGCAAACAAACCGGCGCGCAAGCGGTGCACCCGGGCTACGGTTTCTTGAGCGAAAACGCGGGCTTTGCCAAGCGGGTGGAAGAAGAAGGCATTGTCTTCATTGGCCCCAAGCACTACTCGATTGCCGCCATGGGCGACAAGATCGAGTCGAAAAAACTGGCTGGCGCCGCCGGTGTGAACTGCATTCCTGGTGTCAACGATGCCATCGACACGGCTGAAGCCGCGGTTGAAATCGCCAAGGGCATTGGTTACCCGGTGATGATCAAGGCCAGCGCTGGCGGCGGTGGCAAAGGCCTGCGCGTTGCGTTCAATGACAAGGAAGCGTTTGAAGGTTTCACCAGTTGCAAAAATGAGGCGCGCAACAGCTTTGGCGACGACCGTGTGTTCATCGAGAAATTCGTCGAAGAACCCCGCCATATCGAGATTCAACTCATTGGCGACAGCCAGGGCAACGTGTTGTACCTGAACGAGCGTGAATGCTCCATCCAGCGCCGCCACCAGAAGGTGATTGAAGAGGCGCCTTCGCCCTTCATCAGCGATGCCACCCGCAAAGCCATGGGTGAGCAGGCTGTGCAACTGGCCAAGGCAGTCAAATACCAAAGCGCGGGCACGGTGGAGTTTGTGGTGGGTAAAGACCAGAGTTTTTACTTCCTTGAGATGAACACCCGCTTGCAGGTGGAGCACCCGGTGACCGAGTGCATCACCGGACTGGACCTGGTCGAGCTGATGATCCGTGTGGCGGCCGGCGAGGCGTTGCCTCTGACGCAGGCCGAGGTCAAGCGTGACGGTTGGGCGATGGAGTGCCGCATCAACGCGGAAGACCCGTTTCGCAACTTTTTGCCTTCCACCGGGCGTTTGGTGCGCTTTCAGCCGCCCAGAGAAACCATGTTTGCCTCAGATGTCAGCAAATGGCAGGGCGTGCGTGTGGACACCGGTGTGCAAGACGGCGGCGAGATTCCGATGTTTTACGACTCGATGATCGCCAAACTGATCGTGCACGGCAAGGACCGCCTGGAGGCGATCGCCAAGATGCGCGAGGCGCTGAATGGCTTTGTGATTCGCGGCGTGTCAAGCAACATTCCGTTCCAGGCCGCGTTGCTGGCCCACCCCAAGTTTGTGGCGGGCGATTTCAACACCGGTTTCATCGCTGAAAACTATGCCAAGGGCTTCCGTGCCGAAGATGTGCCACACACCAATATGGCGTTTCTGGTGGCGCTGGCTGCATTTGTGAACCGCTGCTACCTGGCACGCTCGGCCGCCATCAGTGGCCAACTTGAGGGTCATGAGCTGCGCATCAGCGACGACTTTGTGGTGGTGCCGGTCGGACAGGTGAAAAACGCGGCGGCCACCCCGGTGCGCGTCACCGAGTTCGACAACAAGACCTTTGCCAGCGTCGTCACCGTGGGTGGTGATAGCTACAAAATCACCAGCAAGAGCCGATTCGGGCAGATTCGTTTGTGGGGCACCTGCAATGACCTGCCGTTTACTGCGCAGGTCGAGCGCGGTACTGCCAAGCATCCCCTGGCGATTCGTGTGAGTCACAACGGCGCCCAGATCGATGTCATGGTGCTGTTGCCGCGTGCGGCTGAACTGCATGCCCTGATGCCGTACAAGGCGCCGCCGGACATGAGCCGTTACGTGCTCTCGCCCATGCCCGGTTTGCTGGCAGAAGTGGCGGTGCAGGTGGGCCAAAAAGTGCAGGCTGGTGAGCGTGTGGCCGTGATCGAAGCCATGAAGATGGAAAACGTGTTGTTTGCCATGGCCGACGGCGTGGTGGGCAAGGTGCTGGCGGCCAAGGGCGAGAGCCTGACGGTGGACCAACCGATCGTGGAGTTTGTATGAGCCAGCGCCCGTTCAAGGTGCTGGGCATCCAGCAGATCGCCATTGGTGGTACCAGCAAGGTGCGCCTGCAAAAACTCTGGGTCGACATGCTTGGCCTGGAGGTGACCGGCACGTTTCAGAGTGAGCGGGAAAATGTCGACGAAGACATCTGCGCTATGGGCGTTGGACCCTTCAAGGTCGAGGTGGACCTGATGCAACCCATGGACATCGACAAAAAGCCTGCCGTGCACGCCACGCCGCTGAACCATGTGGGCCTGTGGATTGATGACCTGCCCAAAGCAGTTGAGTGGCTCACGGCGCAGGGCGTGCGCTTTGCGCCCGGTGGCATCCGCAAGGGCGCTGCAGGCTTTGACATCTGTTTTCTGCATCCCAAGGCCAGCGACGAGTTTCCGATTGCGGGAGAGGGGGTGTTGATCGAGATGGTGCAGGCGCCACCCGAGGTGGTGGCCGCGTTTGCCCGGCTGGCGGCTTAGGTCGCCGCTTCGCGTTTGGCCCGGGCGCGGGCCAGCGCGGCTTCGATCACGGCCCGTTTTTTGTCCAGCACAGCCGGGTCGGTGTGCTGCGAGTGGGCGGCCAGGTCTGACAACTTCAGCAACGCTTTTTCCTCCAGCTTTTTGTCGTGTTCATGCGCTTCGCGCGCACGTCGCAAGCGATTGAGTTCATACCGCTTGCGGGCTTGCTCAGCCTGCTCGGGCGACCAGGCGGCCCAACCGGTGGCGCTGCCGGTAACGTTTTCGATTTCAATACAGTCCACCGGGCACACCGGCAGGCACAACGCGCAACCGGTGCAATAGGGCTCAATCACGGTGTGCATCAGTTTGTTGGCACCCACAATGGCATCCACCGGACAGGCCTTGATGCACAGCGTGCAACCAATGCACCAGTCCTCGTCGATAAAGACCACAGTGCGTGGTTCCTCTGCGCCGTTGTCAGGGTTGATCGGCTTGGGCTCAAGCCCGGTGAGGGCAGCCAGCCTTCGAACACCCTCGGCACCGCCGGGCGGACACTGGTTGATGTCCGCGCTGCCGTCATGCAGTGCCTGTGCATAGCCGGCACAGTCGGGATAACCGCAGCGCGTGCACTGGGTTTGCGGCAACACCGCCAGAAGTTCGGCGGCGCCGGGTTTCATCCGTGGCGTTGGGTCGGCCGCTTGCGCGCCGGTTTGGCGGGCTCGGCCACGCTGGCAACTGCCTTGCGGACAACCGCCTTGCTGACCGCTGCCGTCGCTGGCACTTGCGCCAGCGACTTGGCTTTGACCGCAGGTTTTTCGGCTTTGGCAACAGGTTTCTTGACCGGCTCGGGGGTCTTGCTGCGCAGCTTGATGTCAGCCGCGACGGGTGCTTCGGGCAAAACAAAGGCTGGCGCCGGTTCCGGCTGCTCGGGTTCCGGGTTGGTCAGCACCGGGGCGGGCGGCTTGGCCACCACCACCGGGGTCTCGGCGACCGGCTTGGGTTGGTAGGCCAGAATGAACGCCTTGACTTGCGGATAGACCACGTCGCGCCAGCGGCGGCCAGCAAAAATGCCATAGTGGCCGGCGCCTTCCACCTCGATGTGGCGCTGGTCGGCCTTGGCCACTCCGGTGCAAATGGTGTGCACGGCAGCCGTCTGGCCAGAGCCTGAAATATCATCGAGCTCACCTTCGACAGACAGCAAGGCCGTGTTGCGAATGTCTTCGGGGTGCACCCGCTCAATCTTGCCGTCAACACCTTTCACGTCCCAGGTGCCGTTGACCAGGTTGAACTCCTGGAACACCACCTTGATGGTGTCGAGGTAGTACTGCGCATCCATGTCCAGCACCGCGTTGTACTCGTCATAGAACTTGCGGTGTGATTCGGCGCTGGCGCCATCGCCCTTGATCAGGTCCTGAAAGTAGTCGTAATGGCTGCGGGCGTGGTTGCTGGGGTTCATGGCCACAAAGCCGGAGTGCTGCAAAAAGCCGGGATAGACTTTGCGGCCGACGCCCGGGAAGTGGGAGGGCACGCTGTAGATCACGTTGCGCTCAAACCACTCGATGCGCTTGTTCATGGCCAGGTTGTTGACTGCGGTGGGTGACAGGCGCGCATCAATCGGGCCGCCCATCATGACCATGCTCAGGGGCGTCAGTTCACCCCGGCTGGCCATCAGCGACACCGCGGCCAGCACCGGCACGGTGGGCTGGCAGACACTCATCACATGGCAGTTGCCGTAGCGGCTTTGCGCGTGACGGATGAATTCCTGCACATAGTTGATGTAGTCGTCAAGGCTGAAGGTGCCTTCTGACAAGGGCACGAGGCGGGCATTGGTCCAGTCGGTGACGTAAACCTTGTGGTCACGCAGCATGGTCTTGACAGTGTCACGCAGCAGGGTGGCGTAATGGCCTGAGAGCGGTGCCACGATCAGCACCGCAGGCTGGTCCTTGAGCTTGGTCAGCGTGTCCTGATCGTCAGTGAATCGCTTGAAACGACGAAGTTCGCAAAATGGCTTTTTCAGTTCAATGCGCTCATGAATCGCCACTTCAACCCCGTCCACATCCACGGTGCGCAGACCAAATTCGGGCTTCTCATAGTCTTTGCCCAGGCGGTGCAGGAGGTCGTATCCGGCTGAAATGCGTTGCGCCATGGGATGTCGGCCAAACAAAGACAAGGGGTTGCCGTACAGCTTGGCGGCCGACTGCGCCAGATCAGTGAAGGGCTCCATTAGCGAACGCTGGGTTTCGTAAAATTTGTAGAGCACAGGAATTCACCTTTAATGAAAATGTTGCAGCGCAATATAACAGGTCAGGCCGCGTTTTGACTGACATCCAACGGACGATATATCCGGCGAGCATGATAAACATTCACGTCGTTTGTTGTGCTGGCGGGGTCTAGGGAAGAGGCATGGAGTTTGGGGGCTGGCGTTGTGCCAGTTGTCGGGCCAACGCACTCAAAGCCTGGTAGGCGTGGCCAGCGGTGTTGTCCCAGTGCAACACCGCCTGGCCCTGTGAGGCAACCAGCGCCGAGTCGCCACGGGCGGCCGGGCCGGTCAAGGCGGCTTGCGGTCCCAGCGCAACAATGTTGTCGACAGCGTTTTGCAGCAGGGCGGCGCGCAAGTGTTTGACCAAGGGCGGCGGCATCCCGCTGTGCTGCCAAAGCTGCTCGGCCAGGTCTTGCAGAACCGGCAAGAAGTTGGTGGCGAAGATGGCACCGGCGTGGTAGAGCATCTTGTCTTGTGCCCGGACATCAAAGCACTGGGCACCCAGGCGGGTAAACAATGCGCGCAGTTCAGCCAGTGCCTGCGCATCGCCCTCGAGCGCGCAAGGGGTGCCGGCAAATTGCTCCAGCGCCAGCCGCGGGCTGGCAAAGCTCAACAGGCAATGGGCGCTGGCCACCTGCCAGCCCTTGTCCCGCAACGGCGCGAGCAACTCGGAGCCCAAGGCTCCGCTGGCATGAAAAACCGTGGCGGGTGGCAAGCTGTCGCAGTGCGCCAGTGCCGCCGCCACCGGCGCGATCTGACCATCGGGTACCGCCAGCAGCCACAAATCAGCCGGCTGCAATTCAGGCATGTGCCCGACGGCGCGCCCGGCGCCAATGAAAGCCAGAGCCTGTTGCGCCGAGGTCAGGCTGCGTGTGAGGATGTCCTGCACCTGGACCTGGCCATCCCGGGCCAGCAGTCGCCCCAACGTCTGGCCAACCCGGCCGCCACCAATCAGGTTGATGGTTTTCAAGACAATTGGCTGGCTCAGACCACCTTGGCGATGCTGGCGCAGACGTGGTCGATGTTCTTGCTGTTGAGCGCTGCCACGCACATGCGGCCGGTGTCGGTGCCATAGACGCCAAACTCATTGCGCAGGCGCACCATCTGGTCTTTGGAAAGACCGGAGTAGCTGAACATGCCGATTTGCTGGGTGATGAAACTCATGTCCTGCTTGACACCGGCGGCTTTCAGGCCGTCGACCAGTTTTTGCCGCATGGCCTTGATGCGCACGCGCATTTCGCCGAGTTCGGCTTCCCACTGTGCCCGCAGCTCGGGGCTGCTCAGCACCGTCGTCACGATGGCGCCGCCATGGGTGGGTGGATTGCTGTAGTTGGTGCGGATCACGATCTTGAGCTGGCTCAGCACGCGGGCTGCTTCCTCTTTGCTTCCACATACCACGCTCAAGGCGCCAACACGCTCGCCATACAGGCTGAAGCTCTTGCTGAAGCTGGTCGCCACAAAAAACAGCAGGCCGGCTGCGACGAACTTGCCGATCACGGCGCCGTCTTCTTTCAGGCCGTAACCAAAGCCCTGGTAGGCCATGTCAAGGAACGGCACCAGGTTTTTGGCCTTGACGGTGGCAATCACCTGGTCCCACTGGGCCGGCGTGATGTCGTAGCCGGTGGGGTTATGGCAGCAAGCGTGCAGCACCACGATGGTGCCGGCCGCTGCGGCGTTCAGGTCGGCCAGCATGCCGTCGAAGTTGAGGGCGCGGGTGGCCGCGTCGTAATAACGATAGGACTCGACCGTGAAGCCGGCGTTGGTGAACAACGCGCGGTGGTTTTCCCAGCTGGGGTCGCTGATCAGCACTTTGGCGCCAGTGTTGAGAAACTTCAAAAAGTCAGCGCCCACCTTGAGGCCGCCGGTGCCACCAAGCGCCTGAATGGTGGCCACGCGGCCAGAGGTGACGGGCTCGCTGTCGGCACCGAAGACCAGTGCTTTGACGGCTGCGTCGTAGGCGGCAATGCCGTCAATCGGCAGGTAGCCATGCGGCTTTGGGGCGTCCATCATGCCTTTTTCTGCGGTCAGCACGCAACCCAGCAAGGGCAATTTGCCGTTGTCGTCAAAGTACACCCCCACGCCCAGATTGACCTTGGCGGGGTTGGTGTCGGCATTGAATTGTTCGTTCAAACCCAAAATTGGGTCGCGCGGGGCCATTTCGACAGCGGAAAAGAGTGACATGACAAAAGTCCTGTGAAGGGTTGTGGAAGTGACCAGTCGGGTACTGGTACAAACCCTGCATTTTACCGATGCCCAAGACGCCAAAGACGCTTTCGCTAAACTGAATTGTTTGCCAAAGCGTGGCAACGGCTTGGAGAAAACAGATGGATCAGGTGGATTGTGTGGTGGTGGGGGCGGGTGTGGTCGGCCTGGCGGTGGCCCGCGCGCTGGCGCTGGATGGGCGCGAGGTGCTGCTGCTGGAAGCCGCCAATGCCATCGGCACCGGCACCAGTTCGCGCAACAGCGAGGTGATTCATGCCGGCATTTATTACGCGCCGGGTTCGCTCAAAGCGACCTTGTGTGTGCAGGGCAGGGCGCTGCTTTACGGTTATTGCGTTGAGCGCGGCATCAACCATCGGCGTTGCGGCAAGCTGATTGTGGCGACCGAGCCGACCCAAGTGGCGCAGCTGCAGGGTATTGCCGACCAGGCGCGGCGCAACGGTGTGACTGATCTGGTTTTCTTGAGCGGTGAAGAGGCCCGCAGCGTGGAGCCGCAACTGGTGTGTGAGGCGGCACTGCTGTCGCCCAGCACCGGCATTGTCGACAGCCATGGGCTGATGCTGGCGCTGCTGGGTGATCTGGAAAATGCGGGCGGTCTTGTCGCACTCAATTCGCCGCTGGAGAAAGCGGTTGTCGGGCCATCTGGAATCGGGTTGTTTGCCAGGGACGGTACCCAATTGCAAGCCAAAACCGTGGTCAACGCGGCGGGTCTGCAGGCGCCTGCGCTGGCCGCGCGCTTTGCAGGCCTTGACCAGCGCCACGTGCCGCAAGCCTTTTACGCCAAGGGCAACTATTTCACCCTGGCCGCGCGGGCGCCGTTCTCGCACCTGATCTACCCGGTGCCCCAAGCCGCCGGGCTGGGCGTGCACCTGACGCTGGACCTGGGCGGACAGGCCAGGTTTGGCCCCGATGTGCAGTGGGTCGATGCGCCGGACGATTTGACGGTGGACCCGGCGCGCGGTGACGGTTTTTACGCCGAGGTGCGCAAGTACTGGCCCGGCTTGCCTGAGGGCGCACTGCTGCCTGGCTATGCCGGCATCCGTCCCAAGATCAGCGGTCCGGGTGAAGCTGCCTGCGATTTCATGATCCAGGGCCCGCGTGAGCACGGCGTGCCAGGGCTGGTCAACCTGTTCGGCATCGAGTCGCCCGGACTGACCAGTTGCCTGGCCATTGCGGATCGGGTTTCCGGGTTGGTCAACTAAAAAGTCTTCTTGATCAAGGTCGCAGCCTCTTTGACCAATTCAGGTCCCTGGAAGATCAAACCGGTGTAAATCTGCACCACATCGGCCCCGGCTTTGATCTTGCTCACCGCGTCTTCGGCGCGCATGATGCCGCCCACGCCGATGATGGGGAACTGTGGCCCCAGGGCCGCGCGCAACTGGCTGATCACCTGGTTGCTCATGGCCAGCACCGGCGCACCTGACAGGCCGCCGGCCTCATCGGCATGGGGCAGGCCCTTGACGGCTTCGCGGCTGAGTGTGGTGTTGGTTGCCACCACGCCCCAGGCGTTGTTGACCTCGCCAGCGCTGTCAAGCCCGTAACGCTTCAGGGTTTGGGCGATGACCTTGATCTGATCGGCTTCGAGGTCGGGCGCAATTTTCAAAAAGATCGGGATGCGCTTGCCATGTTTTTTGGCCAGCTGCTCGCGTCGCTCGGAGATGGCGCCCAGCAAGCCGTCCAGCGCTTCATCGCTTTGCAGGCTGCGCAGGTTTTTGGTGTTGGGGCTGGAAATATTGACCGTGACATAGTCGGCATACGGGTAGACCCCGTCCAGGCAGGTCAGGTAATCGTCGGTGGCGCGCTCGATCGGCGTGGCGGCATTTTTGCCGATGTTCAGGCCCAACAGCATGGGCGAGCCACCAGGCTTGCTCGACAGGCGCTGCTGGTGCAGGCTTGAACGTTTCACGTTGGCGACAAATGCAGCCAGCCCATCATTGTTGAAGCCCAGCCGGTTGATCAGCGCCTGCGCCTGCGGCAAGCGGAACATGCGCGGCCTGGGGTTGCCGGGCTGCGCCAGCGGTGTGACGGTACCGACCTCGACAAAACCAAAGCCCATGGCGCCCAGGCCGTCAATGCAACGGGCGTTTTTGTCCAATCCGGCGGCCAGGCCGACGCGGTTGGGGAAGGTCAACCCGGCCAGCACCACCGGGTCGTTCACACGCGCGCTGGCGTAGGCCCATTTCAAGGCGCTGCCCTGAGTGCGCGCCAGTGAATGCAGCGTCAGTTCATGGGCGGTTTCGGGGTCGAGGCTGAATAAAAAGGG
>NZ_JAABQC010000058.1 GCF_011391645.1 Rhodoferax sp.
CTTTCTGACGTCATTGCGCGCTCTGCGCGCAATGACGTTTGACGCAAGGAAATTGCAGCGTGGGCACTGTCAACGTGCCCACCCTACAGGGTCCCCTATGTTGCTATCAAAACTAATCTTTACTGCCTTTGTGTCGTTTGCCGCCAGTGCCCATGCGATCAGCGTGGACGAGGCCAACGCCATCAGCAGTGGCGAAACCGATGCCCGCATTGAAGCTTTAAACAAGGCTGTCGCCAGCGCCGACGCCGGCACGGCGGTGTTTTTGCAGGCGCTGGCCGACGATGCGGTCAAGCTGGTGCGCGGCCGGGCCATCATGGTCAAGGACGACAAAGGCATCGACCCGGCATCAGGCGTTGAATTCGCCCTGCCCGACGACGCCGAAGACGTGATCAACAACAACCGCATGCGCGGAGAAATCGACTCGGCCCTGGCGGCGCTCAAGCTGTTTTCCAAGGATGACAAGGTCCGCATGGCGGCTGTGAAGCAGATGCAAAGTGATGCCGATCCGAGCAAGCTGGCGCTGATCGAAAAAGCCTTTGCCACAGAGCAAAATGCCGGCATCAAGGACCAATTGGCGCTGGTGCGCGCCGCTGCGCTGCTGGGCAGCACTGACAAGGCGCAACGCCTCGAAGCGGCGGCTTTGTTGGGCTCCAGCAACCAGTCCGGAACCAAAACAATTTTGCTTGCACGGCTTGAAACCGAGTCTGACGCGCAGGTCAAGGCCGCTTTGGGCAAGGCCCTGCGCGAAGTGGAGGCGGCGCTTGCCTGGGGCGACAAGCTGGGCGCCATTTTCAGCGGCATCAGCCTTGGCAGCATCCTGCTGCTGGTGGCGCTGGGCCTGGCCATCACCTACGGTTTGATGGGTGTGATCAACATGGCGCACGGCGAGCTGATGATGATCGGCGCCTACGCCACCTACGTGGTGCAGGGCCTGTTTCAGCGCTACCTGCCCGGGGCCTTTGACTGGTATTTGTTGGCGGCTGTGCCGGTGGCTTTCATGGCTTCTGCACTGATGGGTGCACTGCTGGAGCGCAGCGTGATCCGCTTTTTGTATGGCCGGCCACTGGAGACGCTGCTGGCCACCTGGGGTATCAGCCTGATGCTGATGCAACTGGTGCGCACCGTGTTTGGCGCGCAAAACGTTGGGGTGGAAAACCCCTCATGGATGAGCGGCGGCGTGCAGGTGCTGGGCAACCTGTCGCTGCCTTACAACCGGCTGGTGATCATTGGCTTTGCCATTTTTGTGCTGGGTTCGGTGGCCTGGATGATTGGCAAAACACGGCTGGGCCTGTTTGTGCGAGGTGTCACGCAAAACCGCCCCATTGCGTCTTGCATGGGTGTGAACACCGCGCGCATTGACACTTACGCATTCGCTTTGGGCTCGGGCATTGCGGGTTTGGCGGGCTGTGCCTTGAGCCAGGTCGGCAACGTGGGGCCAGACTTGGGTCAGGGCTACATTGTTGATGCCTTCATGGTGGTGGTGTTGGGCGGTGTGGGTCAGCTCGCGGGCACCGTTTATGCTGCTCTGGGTCTTGGCGTGTTGAACAAGTTTTTGGAGGGATGGGCGGGCGCGGTACTGGCCAAGATTGCGGTGCTGGTGCTCATCATCATCTTTATCCAGAAACGTCCGCAAGGCATCTTTGCCATGAAGGGCCGCAGTGCGGAAGCGTGACATCATGACCCCTTCCATCCAACTACCCGCGCGCTCTCCGCTGCTCACCCGCACCGGCTGGAGCGCTTTTATCCTCGCCCTGATCGTCGTCTGTGCGGTTGCGCCAGTGCTCAATCTGCTGGTGCCCGCCGACAGCGCTTTTCACCTGAGCGATTACGCGGTGGGCCTGCTTGGAAAAATCATGTGTTACGCCATTTGCGCGCTGGCCATGGACCTGATCTGGGGCTTCAGCGGCATTTTGAGCCTGGGCCATGGCCTGTTTTTTGCGCTGGGCGGCTATGTCATGGGGATGTACCTCATGCGCCAGATCGGCACCGATGGAAATTACAAAAGCGAGTTACCCGACTTCATGGTGTTCCTGGACTGGAAAGAGCTGCCCTGGCATTGGACGTTTTCTGACAGCTTCATCGCCACGTTGTTCCTGATCGTGGCGGTGCCGGGGCTGGTGGCCTTTGTTTTTGGTTACTTTGCCTTTCGCTCGCGCATCAAGGGCGTGTATTTTTCCATCATCACCCAGGCCCTGACCTTTGCCGCCATGCTGCTGTTCTTTCGCAACGAGACCGGTTTTGGCGGCAACAACGGCTTCACCGACTTCAAACGGATATTGGGCATTCCGGTGGCCACACAGGAAATGCGCATGACCCTGTTTGTGCTGACCGGCGTGACGCTGCTGGGCTTCTTCCTGATGGCGCGCTGGCTGGTGGGCAGCAAATTTGGTCGCGTGCTGCAGGCCGTGCGTGACGCCGAAACGCGCGTCATGTTCAGCGGCTACAACCCGCTGGGCTACAAGCTCACCATCTGGACCATTTCGGCCATGATGTGCGGCGTGGCTGGTGCGCTGTACGTGCCGCAGGTGGGCATCATCAACCCCAGCGAAATGAGCCCGGCCAATTCGATCGAGATCGCCATCTGGGCGGCCGTGGGTGGCCGCGCCACGCTGATCGGCCCGATCGTGGGGGCCTTCATCGTCAATGGCGCCAAGAGTTGGCTGACGGTGGCTTATCCTGAGTTCTGGCTGTACTTTTTGGGACTGCTGTTCATTGGCGTGACGCTCTTTTTGCCCAACGGTGTGGTGGGTTTGGTTCGAAAGTTGTCTGCTGGCTTGTCATTGCGAACGAAGCGCGGCAATTCATCTGTCAAAAGCGAGGGTACGAAATGACCCCCGAATTGATGGAGCAGGGCGCCCGGCGCCTTGAGGCCTACCAGGCGGCCCAGGCCGCCAAGGCAGGGCAAACCGAATCAGGCGGCAGGCAAGCGGGCTTTTCGCGCATTGCCACGCCGGGGGAGGTAGATGTCACCCACGGTCGCATTCTTTACCTTGAAGACGTGAGCGTGAGCTTTGACGGTTTCAAGGCCATCAACAAGCTGAGCCTGGACATCGCGCCGGGTGAGCTGCGCTGCATCATCGGCCCCAACGGCGCCGGCAAGACCACCATGATGGACATCATCACCGGCAAGACCCGCCCCGATGAAGGCCAGGTGTTCTTTGGCAGCACCATCGACCTGCTGCGTTACAAGGAGTCCGAGATTGCCCAGATGGGCATTGGCCGCAAGTTTCAGAAACCCACGGTGTTCGAGCAACTGAGCGTGTTCGAAAACCTGGAGTTGGCGCTCAAAACCAACAAGGCTGTGACCAGCTCGATGTTTTTCAGGCTCGACTCGACTCAGAGCGACCGCCTGGCAGAGGTGCTGCACACAATTCACTTGGCGGACAGCGTACGTGGCCAGGCCGGCAACTTAAGCCACGGCCAGAAGCAGTGGCTGGAGATCGGCATGCTGCTGATGCAGGACCCCAAATTGCTGCTGCTTGACGAGCCGGTGGCAGGCATGACCGACGAGGAAACCGAGCGCACCGCCGAGCTGTTTTTGAGCCTCAGGGGCAAGCACTCGCTGATGGTGGTGGAGCACGACATGAGTTTCATCAACACCATTTCCGACATTGTCACGGTGCTGTGCGACGGTGCGGTGCTGGCGCAGGGCACGCTGGCGCAGGTGCAGAGTGACGAGCGGGTCATCGAAGTCTATCTGGGCCGCTGAGATGGCAACCCCCATGCTGAACGTCAAAAACATCAACCAATATTACGGCGGCTCGCACATCCTGCGCGACGTCAGCCTGCAGGCCACCCTGGGCAAAGTTACCGTCATTTTGGGTCGCAACGGCGTGGGCAAGACCACATTGTTGAAAAGCCTGATGGGTCTGGTGCCAATCAAGAACGGCAGCATCGAATTTGATGGCAAAGCGATTCACAACGCCACACCCTACGAGCGCGCCCGTGCCGGCATTGGTTTTGTGCCGCAGGGGCGTGAGATTTTTGGTCGCCTCACCGTGCAGGAAAACCTGGCCATGGGCCTGGCCTACAAGCCTGCCAGCACGCCGATTCCGCCCGAACTGTTCGAGCTGTTCCCGGTGCTCAAGCAGATGCTGAATCGTCGTGGCGGCGACCTGTCAGGCGGGCAACAGCAGCAGTTGGCCATTGCCCGCGCGCTGGCGGCCGGCCCGAAGCTGCTGATTCTGGATGAGCCGACCGAAGGCATTCAGCCCAGCATCATCAAGGATATTGGCCGTGTCATCCGCATGCTGGCTGACCGCGGCGACATGGCGATTGTGCTGGTGGAGCAGTATTTCGATTTTGCCCAGGAACTGGCCGACAACTACGTGGTGATGGAGCGCGGCGCCGTGCGCGCGCAGGGTCTTGGCGCCAACATGGAAGTTGATGGCGTGCGCCAGCTGGTGGCGATTTAAGTCCTGAGACTTTGCGGGTCAGACCACTCGCAAAGCGACGTGCTCTGACCCCAACTGATTAGGTTGACCAGATGCGCGGCATGGCCGCGGGCAATTGCCAGAAGTGCCGGCGCCACACCTGCCACACCTGGCGCAGCAGGTCTGTCGCAGGTTCCACCAGGGGTGCCAGCACCCGCAGCACCATCACCTGTTCGTTCGGGCAGGTCACTCCGGCCATGTGTTGCAGGGCGTGGTTGGTCATCACCTGGCGCGCCAGTTCCAGCGCCTGCGCTCGCCGCTCCCGCGCCAGCGGGCTGCCACTGACAAAAAACAGCGACGCCAGGCAGCGCCGCCCGGCCAGGCCCAGCGGGCCGTTCATCAGGCAGTGGTCAGTGGCCTGCAGCAGGCCGCGCTCCAGCCAGATGCCGGGCACCTCAATGTGCTGCAAAAAATGGCCTGCGTCGAACGGCAGCTGCGCGCTGGGCAGGCCGAGCGCGGTGATGTCCCAGCCCATGAACTCGGCTTCGGGTCCAAGTGCAATGCGCAGGTGGTTTTCTGCCAGGCAGGCGTTGTGGCAAATGGCTTCCTGCGGCAACCATTCCAGGCGGGCCTGGTCGTGCAGGGTAATGCTGGCGCGCTGCACCGCCGACTCTCCCAGCGAGCGGTAAAAGCGGGTGGCGCCCGGCGTGGTGATCAGGCCGTGGGCTGTGCCGCTGGCCGCAATCGTCATCTCCAGGGTGTCGCCGCCCACCAGGCCACCGGGCGGGTGCACCAGCACGTTGTGGCAGATGGCATCGCCCTCGGGGTAGAGGCTTTGCAACACCCGCAACGGGCCGTTGTGCCGATAACGCGCGACCGTGCGGTCAGATTCGACCTGGTAGTCAATGTCAAGTTGGGCGTGCCAGGTCATGCCGCGTAGCGTACCTCAGAACCTGTGGCGAACGCCCAGGCCAAAGCTGGTGCCGCTCTCAAACGTGGTGATCTTGTCGTTCATCACCAATGCATAGACGTCAGTGCGCTTGGACATCGTGTGGTCGTAGCCCACCGTCACCGTGTCGCGGGTGTTGCCGGCGTCGACCTTGGTGTTGGCCCAGGCGGCCAGTAACTTGCCGCTGCCCACGGGGGCTGACAAGCCAAGGGATGTGGTGGCTTTGTCAGGCACACCAGCCAGGTCGGAGGATGATTCGCCATAAGTGATGAAGCCCTTGACTACTTTGGCGTCGTAGCTGCCGCCCAGCATCCAGTTGGTGCGTGTGGCGCCCCCTGGCAGTGCAACCGGCACCGGATTGCTCACTTCGGTGCGTTCCCAGAAAGTGGTCAAACCCACGGGGCCAGAAAAATACATCAGGTTCAGGCCCATGTTGCGCTTGCCATTGTCGGCGGCAATTTCACCAAACTGGTAATGCAGGTTGGCTTTGAGTCCGGCCAGGCTCGGTGTGGTGTAGGTGATCTGGTTGGACCAGCCGGTGTCAGACGATGTGGTCGCCCCCCAGCCGGTGCCGTTGAACAGCGGCACATTGGCATGCAACACCAAGGGCGAAAAGGTGAACGAGTCACCCAGCGGGTTGAAGGCGATGGTGGGCAAGAAGTTCGGGGCCTTGCTGCGGCCCAGGTTCACCACGCCAAATGACCCCGCAAGCGCCACATACGCATCGCGGGAAAACTGCGTGTCGGCGCCAAAGCGGCCTGTTTCGCCAGTGTCGGTGCGGAAAAAGCCGTTCAACGCGAAGCTGGCTGTGAGCCCGCCGCCAAGGTCTTCTGTGCCTGACATGCCCCACCAGGAGGTGGTCAAACCACCGCTGCCCACCACCGATTTGCTGGCCTTGTCGCCCGCCATGCGCATTGATCCGATGTAAGCGTCTACAAGGCCGTTCAGTTGAACGTTGCTTTGCGCCTGCGCGCCCATGGTTGCAGCAGCCAGACAAGTTGCCAAAAGGCTTGATTTTTTCATGAAGTACCCCAGAGGAAGATTGAAGTTATGCGATGAATCGCGCTTTGTTACTGCCCTGATTTCTGCTGACCAGGGGCTGCTGCCTCACACGGAACGTTAGCGATTGAGCAAATACCATGCCGAATTTATCGGTGCCAGAATGTTTGATGCAGCGCTGAGATTTCTGCCTCCACGGCAGCGACCGGGCCCACCACTTCGACCGGTTTTTGTCCTGCGGCAAACACGCTGCGGCAGGGCATGTCCATGGTCGGGTTCTCGGTGTGGCTGCCGGTGAGTTGCAGCAGGCGGCGCTCGGTCATGCCATACACCAGCCGTCCGATGTTGCTCCAGTATTGCGTGCCTGCACACATGGCGCAGGGCTCTACCGTGGTCACCAGGGTGCATTGCCACAGGTAGTCTGGCGTGAAGTTGGTGGCAGCGCTGCGGGCCAGCGTGGATTCTGCGTGGTTGACCGTGTCCACATTGCCTTGCTCGGCCAGCACGGTGTCACCATCGGGCGCGACCAAAATCGCCCCGAACGGATGCCGACCCAGGTCCATGGCGCGGCGTGCAACCGCGTTGGCGCGCCGCAAATGGCGGATCACTTGCTCCGGGGTCATGGGCTGGTCAATGGTTTTGCGAACTGCGGTGCGCCCAGCCGGTGGTGTGTTTCTCAACCGCGCTGAACAGCTCATACATCACCATCGCCATGGCGCCCACCACCACCAGGCCGGCAAAGGCCAGGCCCATCTGCATGCTCGAGCCCGCCGAAATCAGCAGGTAGCCAATGCCCTCGTTGGCAGCGGTCATCTCGGACACCGTGGTGCCAACAAACGCCAGTGTGATGGCGACCTTGAGCGAGCCATAAAAGTAGGGCATGGAACGAGGCAGCCCCACCTTGATCAGCACGTCCCAGCGCCTGGCACCAAGCACCCGCAACACGTCTTCGAGCTCGGGCTCCAGCGTCGCCAGACCGGTCGCAATATTGACCATGATCGGGAAAAAACTGATCAAAAACGCCGTCAGGATGGCTGGCCCGGCGCCAATGCCAAACCAGACCACCAGAATCGGCACAAAGGCCGCCTTGGGCAGCGCGTTAAAGGCGGTCATCAACGGGTACACGGCGGCATAGGCCAGGCGCGAGCTGCCAATCAAAAAGCCCAGCAAAACACCCACCACGATGGCCAGGCCAAAGCCGACCATGGTCACCCAATAGGTGCGCCAGGCGTGCCCGGCAATGGTGTCGCGGAACTCCCAAAACTGCGTCCAGATGCGCCACGGGCTGGGAAAGATGAACTCTGACACATTAAAGCCCGAGCAGATGATCTGCCACAGCGCCAGCACCGCCAGCAGCAGCAGCCAGGGCGACCAGATTTCCATTTGTTTCTTGTTCATGCTTTGACCTTGAGCCAAGGGGATGTGATGCTATTGGGCAATGGCTGCGCTGTTTTGACGCATGGCGCCAATGTGGCCGCGCAACTCGTGCACGATGTCGGTAAATTCGCGGGTGTAGGTGACTTCCAGGTCGCGCGGGCGCGGCAGATCAATTTCGCGCTTGACGACAAAACGGCCCGGGCTCTTGCTCATCACATACACGGTGTCGGCCAGAAACACCGACTCGCGCAGGTCGTGGGTCACCAGGATCACGTTGAACTGCTGTTCGGTCCAGAGGTCGCGCAAGATGCACCACAACTCCTCGCGGGTAAAGGCATCAAGCGCGCCAAACGGCTCGTCGAGCAGCAGCATCTTTGGCTCGTGAATCAGTGCGCGGCAAATGCTGGCGCGCTGCTGCATGCCGCCCGAGAGTTGCCAGGGGAACTTGTCCTCATAACCGCCCAGACCCACTTTTTGCAGCAGTCTGCGGGCGCGTTCTTCGTATTCCTTGCGCTTGGCCTTGAAGTTGCTGCGGTAAGGCTCCACGATTTCCAGCGGCAACAGCACGTTGTTGACGGTGGTGCGCCAGGGCAGCAGTGAGGATGCCTGAAACGCCATGCCCGAAATCTTGAGCGGGCCCGTCACCGGCTGTTGGTCAATGCGAATCTTGCCCATGGAGGGCATCTTCAGGCCAGTGGCCAGCTTCATGAAGGTGGATTTGCCGCAGCCTGACGGGCCGACAATGGCGATGAACTCGCCTTGGCGCACCTTCATGTCAATGGCCTCTACCGCGAACTGGTTTTGCGCCAGCAGTTCGTCGTTGTAGGCCAGCCAGACGTCCGAGAAGTCGACAAACCACGGGCTGGATGATTTTTCCATCATGGCCTGCTACTTCGGCAACACATCCAGCACCGCTTTGCCCGGCAAAAAGTTGCCGTTCCAGACCGCATCCGGATTGACCCGGGTTTTGGTGTTGAAGGCATCTGACACCTGCGACGCCATCAGCGCCAGGCGCGGGCCGTTTACCTGGCCAAAACCCTCGGCACGGGCGTTCGGGCTGTTGATGACGGTGTCAATGGCGAGTTGCAGGCGGCGGGTTTCGAGTGCCACGTTGACAATGCCGTCGCGCGCCTTCACGTCATTGATGGCCGCAGCCGGGCTGCTGATCACGTCTTTGGCGCCTTTGGCAAACGCGGCCAGGAAGGCCTTGATGGCCTCCGGGTTTTCCTTGATGAGCTTGGGCGAGGCAATGATGGCGTTGCCGTAGAGCTTGACACCATAAGCCGGGTAGGGCAGCACCACCACGTCGGCCGGTTTGACGCCGCGCGCCTCCAGGTTCAGCAGCGAGGTAAAGGTAAAGCCGGTGATGGCGTCAATGTCGCCGCGCACCAGCATGGTTTCGCGCAGCGGCGGGTCCATGGCGGTCCATTGCACGCCGGTCACATTGTTGGCCTTGGAGAAGATCGGAAAGGCGCGGCGGCCGGCGTCGAACACCGGGGCGCCGAGTTTCTTGCCGCTCAGGTCGGCTGGGGTTTTGATGCCGGATTTCTTCAGTGCCATGACAGAAGCCGGAGTGTCGTTGTAGACCATCATGACGGCCACGGGCTTGTTGGGCGCGTCGGGGTTGTTGGCGTGGAATTCCATCAGCGCAGCCAGGTCGGCAAAACCCATGTCGTAGGCGCCTGACGCGACACGCGTTACCGTGCCGCCCGAGCCGTTGCCCGCGTCAACGCTGACATCAAGTTTTGCCTCCTTGAAGTAGCCTTTGGCAACGGGCGTCAAAAACAGCGCGCTGGGTCCCTCGAAGCGCCAATCGAGCTGAAATTTGATGGGGGTGGTTTGCGCCTGGGCCAAACCCAGAAAGCTGGCGCCCGCCAGCGTGACGGCTGCCTTGAGAAAAATGCGTTTTGACATGGGTACATCCTGAAAATGAATAAACCCGGTCTAAAAAGCAATAAAGATGCCAGGAGCTTCTGCACATTTATGGTGCAACTCGGAGATGTGGGCTGATTTTTCAATCGGAACATTGATTGTTCGCAATCCGTTGCATCAATCGTCCCGTTTTTACGCTACCAAAATGCCGATTCTTTTTCTATACTGGTTAAGGTCCTTCTTCAGTCGAAGGCTGCACAAAACCTATATGGAGACAAATTTCATGAATCCCGTTTCATCTGACCAACTGGCTTTGCAACGTTTGTATTTTTGGGAAAAGACAGCGCCAGACCGCATTGCACTGACCCAGCCCATGGGCGGTGGTGTCATCAAGGATTTCACTTGGGCCCAGGTGGGCGATGAAGTGCGCCGCATGGCCAGCCACTTGAAATCCCAGGGTTGGGAGCCGGGTGCCAAGGTGGCCATCATGTCCAAGAACTGCGCCTGGTGGCTGATGAGCGACCTGGCGATCTGGATGGCCGGCTATGTGTCGGTGCCCCTGTACCCCACGCTCGGGCGTGACACCGTCAAGCAGATCCTTGTTCACAGCGAGGCGCGGGCCTGTTTTGTTGGCAAGCTCGACGACTGGGAATTGATGAAGCCCGGTGTTCCCGCTGACATGCCCTGCATCAGCTATGCGCTGTCACCGCCAGATGCGATCAAAAGCTACGAGGGTTGGGACGCCATCATTGCCCGCAACAAGCCGATTGAAGGGGAGGTGGTGCGTGATGCCGATGACCTCGCCACCCTGATTTACACCTCGGGCACCACCGGCATGCCCAAGGGCGTGATGCACAGCTTTGGCAATTTTGCCTGGGCCATCCGAACCGGCGCCACCAGTGTGGGCATGACACAGCAAGACCGCATGCTGTCTTACCTGCCGCTGGCCCATGTGGTCGAGCGGGTGCTGGTCGAGCATGGCTGGCTGCTGACCGGTATGCATGTGTTTTTTGCCGAGTCGCTCGACACCTTTGCCTCCGACTTGCAGCGCGCGCGACCCACCATCTTCTTTTCGGTGCCCCGGCTGTGGGTCAAGTTCCAGCACGGCGTGCACCACAAATTGCCGCCGGCCAAGCTCAATCGGTTGTTGTCGATTCCCATCATTGGCGGCTTGGTGCGCCGCAAAGTGCAAAAAGCCCTGGGGCTGGACCAATGCCGCTTTGCCGCCGGTGGCGCAGCACCCATGCCGGTGTCGCTGTTGGCCTGGTACCGCAAACTGGGCCTGCCTGTCAATGAAGGCTACGGCATGACGGAGAACCTGGCGGTTTCGAACCTGACGCTGGCCGGGCAAAACATGGAAGGCACGGTTGGCCCCGCCTACCCGGGTGTGGATATGCGCATTGATGCGGCCACCGGCGAGATTCAAATGCGCAGCCCGGCGCTGATGCTGGGCTACTACAAAGAGCCTGCGGCGACCAGCGAGACTTTTACTGCGGATGGCTGGCTGCGCACTGGCGACAAGGGCCAGATTGACGCCCAGGGCCGGCTGCGCATCACCGGCCGCGTCAAGGACCTGTTCAAGACCAGCAAGGGCAAATATGTGGCTCCCGCGCCCATTGAAGACAAACTGGTGATGCACGACGCCGTCGAAGCCTGTGTGGTGACCGGAGCCAACCTGGGCCAGCCGCTGGGCATTGTGATGCTCAACGCCGAGTACTTGGCGAGCATCTCAGATCCGGCCAACCGTGCCCAGCTTGAAGTGTCTCTGGCACAGCACCTGAGCGCCATCAACGAAACCCTGGACCCGCACGAGCAACTCAAGTGCGTAGTGATCGCCAGCAACGCGTGGACAGTCGAAAACGACATTGTGACGCCCACCTTCAAGGTCAAGCGCAATCGTATTGAAGATGCGTACTCGGCCAATTACGAACGTTGGGAAAGCTCTGGCCAGAAGGTGATCTGGCAAAGCACCTGAGGCGGAACCCATAATTTGCACCCGACCCGACCGGAGATCAGACTCCGGGTCGGATTTTTTTTGGTGCGCTCAGCGGCTACTTGGCCCCATACATCTGCTCTGGCAGCCACAGAATAATTTGCGGCCACTTGAAGCAGATCGCCACCATCATCATTTGCAAAGCCACAAAAGGAATCACGCCAATGTAGATGTCGCGAATGGTCACACCCTTGGGTACCACACCCTTGAGGTAGAACAGCGAGAAACCGACCGGCGGCGTCAGGAACGAGGTTTGCAGCATCAAAGCAACCAGGATCAGGAACCAGGTCATGTCAAGCCCTGCGAGCTTGATCACCGGGGCCAGCAGAGGCAGGATGATCAGCACGATTTCGAACCAGTCCAGGAAGAAACCGGCCACAAACACCACCGCCAGCACCAGAATGACCAAACCATTGGGACTGAAACCGGTGCCCTTGAAGAATTCGCTGATCAACTCGTCACCACCAATCATCCGCAGCACGTAGGCAAACACCGTGGCGCCAATGAAAATGGCAAAGATGAAGCAGGTAGTGGTGGTGGTGTCGATGCCCACCTGGCGTATCACCTTCCAGTTCAGCTTGCCGTTGGCTGCCGCCAGAATCATGGCGCCAAACGCGCCCAAACCCGACGCCTCGGTCGGTGTGGCAATGCCAAAGAAGATCGAGCCCAGCACCACCAGAATCAGGCCAAAGGTGGGGATGGTGGACAGAAAGGCAATGCCGACTTGGCGAGCGGTCAGTTTTTCGGCATCCGCCGGACGCGGCGGCAACATGTCGGGACGGAAAATGCCCACCAGCATGACAAACACCATGTACAGCACGCCCAACAACAGGCCTGGTACCAGTGCACCCATGAACAGGTCGCCCACCGAGACTGACACCTGGTCGGCCATCAGCACCAGCATGATGGACGGCGGAATCAAAATGCCCAGCGTGCCCGATGCTGCCACGATGCCGCAGGCCAGCGGCTTTGAGTAATGGTATTGCAGCATGATCGGCATGGACAGCATGGCCAGCAGCACCACAGAGGCGCCCACAATGCCGGTGGAAGCCGCCAGCAAGATGCCGATCACGATCACGGTCAGGCCAAGCCCGCCGCGAATACCGCCAAACACCTTGACAAAGTTGCGCATCATGACGTCGGCCACACCCGAGCGGTCCAGCATCAGGCCCATGTAAACAAACATGGGCAAAGACACCAGCACCCAGTTCGACATGATGGCATCAAACCGGTCGATGATGCCGGAAAATTTGACCCAACTGGTCAACAGAAAGGTGTCTATGCCGAACTGGGTCGTCAGGACGATGGCGATGGCGGAAAACAGAATCGATATGCCTGCCAGCAGCCAGGCGACCGGATAGCCGAGGAACAAGGACACAATGAAGGTGATCATGAGCCCAATAGAAAGTATTTCGTAAAAAGGCATGGACTATTCTCGAAAAGTTGTGGGTTTGTCAGGCTTGTGCGAATTCGCCGGTTCAGCGTGAACTCGACAGCGCTGCCCAGACACGGGTCAGGCGGCTCATGCCAATCAGGGCCAGCAGGACAAAGGCAGTGACCAAGAAGGATTTGATAGCCCAGCGGTACGGCAAGCCACCGGGCGCGGCAGACACTTCGCTAAGTTGCCATGAACTGATCACAAAGGGCAGGGCAAACCAGATCACCATCAGCGAAAAGGTCAGCAAAAAGCAGGTGATACCCAAAAATTCGATCCAGAGGCGGGTTTTGCTGGTGAAGCCGGAGGACAGCACGTCGATGCGCACGTGCTTTTCTTTCAGCTCGGTAAACGCCAAGCCGAGCAAAAAGCCCACGGCATAAAGGTGCCACTGGGCTTCTTCCAACATGATGGAGCCAATGCCAAAAACGTAACGCAGCACAACTTGCAGCACGATGGTCATCACCAGAATGGTCCACAAAACAGAGGCAAATTCTCCGAACCAGCTGATGACGCGGTCGATGGCGCGGGAAAAGACGGTAGTGGGCAGCGCGAGCCCGGACAAGCCAACTTCTGGCTCATCAGCACCTGGTACGAGGATCTTCATTTAAATTCTCCTTGGCAAAAATAAGCCGCTCCAGGCGAATGTCGCATTCTGGAACGGCTTGGCGCGCATCAATTGCGCGATTCGAAGATTACTTGTAGTCGCGCGGCAGGTAGCCCAGGCTGTGCCAGTTGCGGTTCTTGGCCTGGAAGGCGGCCATGCTGTCGTGGACTTTCTTGAACATCGGGTCCTTGGCTGCCTCTTCAGCGATCACTTCCTTGGACGCCTTCGAGAACGCATCAAGCATGGTCTTGTTGAACTGGCGCAGCGTGACGCCTTCTTTTTCGAACTTGGTCAGCATTTCACCTTGCAACGCTTCCGCCTTGGCCAGCGCCATGGTGACGCCCGCGGTGCAGGTCGTCTCAATTTGCGCCTGCGTTTGCGGCTTGAGCTTGGCCCAGGCGGCGATGTTCACATACAGGTACTGGTTGGTCGACGGCTGGTGCCAGCCCGGCAGGTAGTAGTTTTTTGCCACCTTGTCAAAGCCGAGTTGGTCGTCCACCGTGGGCAGCGAGAACTCGGTGCCGTCAAGCACGCCCTTCTCGAGCGCCTGGAACAGTTCGCCGCCCGGCAGCATCGTCACAGAGGCGCCCAGCTTTTGATAGATCTTCCCGCCCAGCGCCGCAGCGCGGAACTTCAGGCCTTTCAGGTCGTCGGGCGTCTTGATTTCCTTGCGGAACCAGCCAGCGGCTTCGGGGCTGATGGAGCCACAGAAGATCGGGTGGACGTTGTGTGGCTTGAACGCCTCTTTCAGCAGCGCATCACCGCCACCGAAGTAGATCCACGCGGCAAACTGCGGCGTTTCCATGCCGAAGGGCAATGCGCCGAAAATGGCCGACACCGGAACCTTGCCCAACTCGTAGCCCATGAAGCTGTAGCCAGCCTCGACCTTGCCGGTCGACACGCTGTCGAAAATGGCCAGAGCCGGCACCAACTTGCCCGGCTCGAACACTTGCAGGTTGATGCTGCCGCCCGAAACCTTTTTAAGTTGCTCCGAAACCCAGGGCATGGTGTCGCCTAGCGCCGTGAGGTTGGAGCCAAACGCCATGGGGACGCCCCAGCGCACGGTTTCCTGGGCCATTGCGGGTGCAGACAGTGCGGCACCAATGGCCAGTGCAAGAAGGGAAGAACGGCTTACAAGTTTCATGTTTGGTCTCGCTTGAATGGTTATAAAAATCTAACTTGCCGAGATCGGCCATACAGCCGGACCGGCACGTCAACGCTGGCCGATACCTGGTTGTACCGGCTGTGCGTTGCCGATGAGTTTACGTGTTGAGTTTTTTCACCGTCTAAGTAAAAACCCTGAAGACAGCTTGAAAAAAAATGCAGCGCGGTAAGAAAAAAATCAGGGCACTGGCATCAATTGACCAAGCATCAGCGCGGCGCGAGAATGCCCCGGGGGCGTGAACCAGGTGGCAAGCTTTTGCACTTGGCAGATCAGGCTTCGAACTTGTACTTCCAGATTGGATAGCCCATGACCACCGATTACCCCGAGCGCGTGCTCAACCAGTATCTGCAACGCATGCTCAGCGATGTCGATGCCGAGGCTATTGCGCTGCTGCGTCGCCACCTGCAGTGGTTTGAAGTGGCAGCGGGCGAAGCGCTGATGCGCCAGGGTGAACCCGGTGATGCCATGTATTTGTCAATCAGCGGGCGCCTGCGTGCCTCGGTGCGGGGTGATGACGGCGTCGAGCACATGGTGCGCGAGATGGGGCGGGGCGAGATCATTGGTGAAATGAGCCTCTACACCGACGAGCCGCGTTCGGCCACTGTGGTCGCCATCCGCGACTCGCTGCTGGTGCGCCTGGCCAAGTCGGAGTTTGCCAGCCTGCTGGCCAGCAGCGCGCACATGTCCATTTTGCTGACCCGCCAGATGATCAAGCGGCTCACCAGCTCCGGCCCGCGCACGGCGGTGCCGCCGCCAGTGGCCATGGCACTGCTGCCCGTGACCGCAGGCGTGGACGCAGCCGACTTTGCGCAGCGCCTGGCTACCCAGCTGGGCCACATGGGCAAGGTTTGCCTGGCGGACGCCGACAGTGTCGATGCGGCGCTGCAGCAACCCGGCCTGGCGCGCAGCGCAGTCACTGACATGGCTGCCAACCGACGCATCGTCTCGCACCTTGATGAACTGGAACTGACGCACGACTTTGTCCTGCTGGTGGGCGACGCCGGTGCCAGCGCCTGGACGCAGCGCTGCAGCCGCCACAGCGACGAGATACTGCTGCTGGCCAATGCCAACCAGCCGCCGGTGCCGCATGAAACCGAAACCGCTTGCCTGATGCAGCGGGGAGGGCAGAACGACGCGGCGCAAATTTTGGTGCTGATGCACGAGGCTGACGTGCGCAGCCCCAGCGGCACCCGGGAATGGCTGGCGCGCCGACCGGTGGCCGACCATGTGCATGTGCGCCCGACGCTTGCCGGCGACATGGCACGGCTGGCGCGCATTCAGAGCCGCACGGCGGTGGGCCTGGTGCTTGCCGGTGGCGGCGCCAAGGGGCTGGCGCATCTGGGGCTGTACCAGGCGCTGCAAGAGCGTGGCATTGTGATTGACTTTGTCGGCGGCACCAGCATTGGCGCCATCATGGCGGCCATGGTGGCCTCAGACCAGCCGCTGGCGAGCATCATGCCGATTGCGCGCGCGGCCTTTGCCGACAAACCCACCGGCGACTTCAACCTGCTGCCGCTGATTTCCCTCATTCGCGGACGCCGCATGCGCCGCATTCTGCAAGTGGCACTGCAGCAAGTCTTTGGCCATCCGGCCGACATCGAGGATGCCTGGAAAAACTTCTTCTGCGTGGCCAGCAACTACACCGAGGCCCGCGAACAGGTGATCAGCCAGGGTTCCCTGGCCCAGGCGCTGCTGGCCACCAGCGCCATCCCCGGCGCGTTCCCGCCGGTGCCGGTGGCGGGTGACCTGCTGTTTGACGGTGGCACTTTCAACAATTTCCCGGTCAGCATCATGCGCAAGCGCCGCGGTGTGGGCAAGGTCATCGGCATGGACCTGGGCGTGCGCCGGCCCAAGCCCGTGGCGTTTGATGAGGTGCCGGGCACCTGGGCGCTGTTGCGCGACCGCCTGCGCCCGCGCCAGCAGCGCCGCTACAAGTTGCCCTCGTTCATGGCCTATCTGCTCAATGTCAACATCATGTACAGCAACTCGCGCCAGGGTGAATCGCGCCGGCTGACCGACCTGTACTTCAGCCCGCCACTGGAGCGCGTGGGCATGTTGCAGTGGCAGCGCTTTGACAGCATCGCCAAGCAGGGCTACGACTACGCCCGTGAGGTGCTGGATGCCCAGACCGATGAGCAGCTCAGGGCTCTTCGGTCGCGTGCCTGATCACACGGTTGCGGCTATTGCACCGCCGGCTGGCTCGGCGACGACCTGAGGCTCATCAGAGCCTGGATGTGGCCCACTCCGCCGTCTGCTGGTTGGATTTGGCCAGCTTCTCAATCAGGTTGCGGCTCAGGATGTACAGCACCTTGTTGTGCAGTTCAGGGTGCCCAACCTTGAGGTTGTCCAGCGCGCTGTGGTCCAGGTTGAACATTCGGGTCTCCAGGCCGGCAACCACTGCCGCAGAGGCAGGCTTGCCGGTCAGGTAGCTGATTTCGCCGACCA
>NZ_JAABQC010000059.1 GCF_011391645.1 Rhodoferax sp.
ACCGACATCATCCGAGTAAAGGATGTGACCGCGCTGGCCCACCGACACCATGCGTTTGCCCGCATAGGCCAGCCCGTTGATAAGCCCCTTGGGTGCAAGTTTGCTCTGCACCGCAGGGACGTCGAGCGGATCCTGAAAAGCAGCCTGGCTTGGAGAGGCGAGCGCCATCGCGCAAACACCTGCCAAAACCAGCCATGTACGACTTGTCTTCAACATTGAATTCTCTCCATCAGACTGCTATTTTGAAATCTGCCCTATCAGCGCACGCCGCTGCCGGCCAGTGCGTCAGGCGACCATTCTTTTTCAGGCAACATGTCACCGTGGCGCACGCCACCTTTTTCAGCCGTGTAGCCGTTGATCACGTACAAGCCAGCAATGAAATCGTAGTTCCCCTGCAGGTCGCCGAAGGGCGCTGGCACCTCGTAGCTGGGCGCCATGTAGCCAAAGCTTGAACGGTAGAGCTGACCGCGACCATCGTACTGATCGCTGGTTGCAGCCGCCCACGAATCTTCATCAAGGTAGAAGGTGCGCTTGCTGTAGATGTGGCGCTTGCCTTCGGCGAGGGTGGCTTCAACCACCCAAACCCGGTGGAGTTCCCAGCGCACCAGGTCAGGATTGAGGTGGTTGGGCTTCAACAGATCCTCGGCCTTTGAAGCGTAAGCCATCTTGTAGGTGTTGTAGGGGATGTACACCTCTTTCTTGCCGATCAGCTTGAAATTGAAACGCTCCATCGAACCCGAGAAGACATAAGCGTCGTCATAGGTCGAGGCGCCGGCGGTGCCCACATTGGGCGTATCGTGGGCGACATCTGGTGCCAGCTTGACACGACGCTGACCAGGCAGGTATTGCCAGGCGCGACGGCTTTTGTTCACTGGATCCAGATGGTCGAACACCATCAGCGCCTCGCCGGCGCGGCGTGCCGGGCCGGTGTAGGTGATCTTGAGTTTGAAGAGAACATCAGCGCCCTTCTGCGCGGGGTCCCAGTAAGGCATGTCTTGCGACAGCTTGCCCGAGGTTGACAACGAGGCCCGGCCCGATGAATCGACGTTGTAAGAGTCGTACTTGAGGTTGGTGCCCTGGCCACGGAAACGCACCAGGTGGTTCCACATGGCCTCATAACCGTCCTTGGGGATAGGGAACGGATAACCCGCATGGCAGCCTTCCATTGACAGACCGTTGTTGGTGGTCTTGGCAGTCACGGCACAGCCGGCGGTGTTGTCAGTCACAAACTTGGGAAAAGCCACCGTGCGGTGGGTCGGGTACACGTCAATGCGGTAGGTCGGGTACTTCTTCATCAGGGCCTTCACGCCCTCGGTGAGCTTGTCGGCGTACTTGTCCATGTTTTTGACATCGATCGAGTACAGCGGCTTCTCATTGGCAAACGGGTCGGGACGAAGGCCATCGCCCTTCTTGAAAGCCGCCGGCAGCGATGCCAAGCCACCGGTGTAGGCGGGAATGGTGCCGTCCTTGTTGCCGGCCTTCTCGGCGCCCACGGCAGTCAGCGTGGTGCCGAGTTTTTTGGCCTCGTCTGCGCTGACAGCAGCCAGTGCCGAACCGGCAAATGCCGCGCCAAGCGCGGCGGTGATGAGTTTTTTAGAGAATTTCATGAATGCCTCGGTTTGTTAAAAGGTGGTCTTGAATGTGAACATGATGTGTCCACGGTCCTTGAGCAGGGTGCTCAGGCCGTTGAAACCGGTGACGCCGGTGAGGCCTGGCAAGGCAGGACTGATAGCTCCGGTTTTGACATCGCCAAAGAAGTCGACGTATTTCAGGTCGAATCGGTATTTCGACTGCACGTCAGCCGAAAGCCCGATGCTGTAGTTGCCGTTGCCTTCATTGCCGCCCAGCGTCACTGGCGAGTTGCCCGAGAGGGTTTTGGAATAACTCATGGGCATCGACAAATCGACCCCCGGCATTACCTGGAACCAGACCGGCGTGAAGTTGAACGCAAGGCCAAAACTGCGGCCTGTCGCGCAACCATCACCACTATCCTTGTACAGCCCACGCACTTGTGGCGACGGCGACGCAGCCAGCTTCGGGTTGCAAACACCATACCCTTCACCGTAGTACATGTCCTGGTTGGCGGTGATCTTGTCGAGCTTGCTATAGGTCAGCTCGCCCACATAACTGGCGGTGTCAAACAGCGGCGTCTTGGGCACGATGCCCAGCGCGTTGACCACCAAGTGATAGGTGTTGCCGCGCGCCTGGTAGCTGTTGTCGTTGAGCGTGACGTTCGCCGCCCCATTTGGGAACAGGGCCTGCGTGAAAGCGCTTAGCGGACCCACCAGACCACTCGGTGTAAAACCCAGGGGTTGCGAATTCAGCGGCGTGTTTTTCCGGTAAGAGAAATCTGTGCCGATGCTGACGCCACCGATGCTTTTTGACAAGCTCATGCCGAACAGGTCAATGTTTTCCCCATAGAACTGGCCGTACTGCAGCCTCAGGGGGTTTGTCGCCGTCTGCGTCCCTCCGCCAGTCACAAACACGCCATTCAGCTTGTCGGTGTAGTTGCGGTAGAAGAAGCCCAGGGTGCCATCCAACGCCTCTGGCGACCAGCGCGCAGCCAGGGCAAATTCGCCACGGTCTTCGGGCTCATTGGCGCTGGTGCGGGGCACAACGCCAAAGGCCGTCCACTGTTGCTGCGGACCATTGAAGATGGGGTCGCCCGGTGCCAGGAAAGTGCCGCCCTCAGGGTAGCGGAACGACTCCCATTCGAGGAAGTATTGCGCTCCCAGCGACAACTCGGTGGTGGGCTGGTAAGTGCCCGAAATGCTGTTGAGTGGTCGGAACAATTCCTTGGCTTCCGCGCCCGGCGTGGCAAAGCCCTTGCCCAAATCGATGGGCGACTGCGCATACGACACGCTGTGCACCGCGCCGCCCAACAACAGCGACTCACCCCAGAACACGGTGTGGCGGCCGGCCTTGAGCGACAGCGGCGCGTCGGCCACGTCAAAGGTGCCAAACACAAAGGCGTCCAGAATCTCACCCGACGGACCCGCGTAGTAGCGATCGGTGTAAGCCGAGTAGTTGTCGCCAACATAGCTGCCAGGAATCTGCGCCGGAAGCGCCGGATTGCGCTTGGCCTTGCCATCGTTATAGGCGTTGTCATACCAGCCCGCACCGCTCACGCGGAAACCATACTTGCCCTTGTAAACCAGATCCAGCTCAGACAGCAGGTCGAGGCGGTTGGCAACCAAATCGCCATTGTCGAAGCGGAACTCACCTTCGTCGTAGGTTGGATTATTGCCAACCAGACTCTTGTTTTGTTGACCGGTGCGAACACCGAGGTTGTAACGCACGGTGTTGTCCCAGCGCACCTCAAGGTCGGGGTTGCCGGTGTTGAATTCCATGGCTTGGGCCGGTGCTGCTGCCAGCACGAGCATGCCAAGCACCGCTGCCGACACAGCCGTCAGCCGGGCACCGGTGCGACACTTAAGAAGGGTCTGATGTTGCATGTGTTGTCTCCTGTTATTACGCGTTAAAAATCTCAAAGAAGCAGTTTGAATTCTGAGTCAGAATTCCTTTTGGAACCCCCCCCGACTAAGGGGGGCGAGTGGTGATGACGGCCTGAGCTTCGAACCTCATCGTCAATCGGGGGGAGGAAGAAGTTTCTTGCATAAAGCAATATCGCGATATCGGTTTTCCGCAAACTCAAATCAACATTAGATAGCGGCATCTCGGGATGGATTGGGAGAAACCCTAACCAGTTGTTTCTGCTCCACAATGGATGGATGAGTAAAGAGTGGCTCCTGCCTCCTTATTGGGGTTGTCGTTGCTGCCAAATGGAAATTCAAGGCGTCAAGCGTCTGATCTTTTTTATTGGATGAGGATGACTAGATGAACAAGCGGTCTGAGCCATTGCCCTCCGGGGGGGGTGACCCGCAACTCCTTTTAAAGATCACGCCACCCAGGATTCCCAGGACCGTGCTGGAACGGGGCCGGCTCAGCAGCCAAAACATCGCTTTTGCAGACAAGAGCGTGGTGGCCATTCAGGCCACTGCCGGTTCAGGCAAAACATCTTTGCTGGCGCAATGGCGCAAGGAAGCCCTGCAGACGGGCGCTGTGGTGGCCTGGCTTACGCTGGACAGCCTGGACGACGACGGCCGCTTTATTGTGGCGCTCACCTATGCCATGCGCGCCAGCAGCGGGCGCACCACTTTTGGCAATTCCTGGATTTGGGACACACGGTCTGAAATGAGCCCGCTCGCCGCCTTGACCGGCTGGCTCGCCGAGGTGGCCGAAATGGCTGTTGAAACGCTGCTGATTCTTGACGATGTGCACGCCTTGCCCGAAGTCACCCTGAACTCGTCACTGGTCTACCTTTTGCTCAATGCGCCAGCCAACCTCAAGATTGTGCTGGCTTCACGCAAAGCCATAGCGCTGCCGATGGCGGAGTTGTCGTCGCGCGGGCGCTTTGCCACGATCCTGGACCAAGACTTGCGCTTTGACCTGGATGAAATTATTTTGCTGCTGCGTGCGCGCTTTGGCCAGCGCATCACCATGGACAGTTGCGTGCGCCTGTACGAGTTGACCCAAGGTTGGTCACTGGGCGTGCAGCTTGCCATCTCATCCATCGAGCGCAGTGCCGACATCCAGGAGGCCATCGCCGGTTTTTCGGTCAAGTCCAGCGACATGCAACGCTACTTTGTGGAATGCTTGGTGAGCCACCTGCCGGAGCCCATGGCGCAGTTTCTGGTGAAAGTCTCGTTTGTCAATGACTTGTCGCCCGACCTGTGTGTGGCGATCACCGGCGAAGCCACAAGCGCGCAAACATTGAATAAATTGTGCGAACTGACCCCCATCTTCATTGAAGGTGTGGAAAGCGAATGGATGCGCATCCATCCGCTGGCGCGTGAGTTCCTGCTGGAACGCTTTGAGACCTTGCCGGAGCCGCAAAAGCGCGACTACCATGCCCGCGCGGGTCGTTGGCTGGAAGCGCACAGGCTCTTTGAGGCCGCTGCGCGCCATATGCTCAAAGCCGGCCAGGATGAACTGGCCTACGATTTGGTGGAGCGCTGCCTGCACGCAGTCACGGCCAGCGGCAATGTCTCGCTGGTCACCTTCTGGATGGAGCGCCTTCCCGCTGCGGAAATCATGCGGCGCACCAGTTTGCGGCTGGCGGTGGGCTGGATTCTGGCGCAGAGTGAGCGCTACGCCGAAGCGGCTAAAACCGTCGAGTCCATCCTCAATGACCCGGCGGCGGCTGATGGCGACAAATGCGAGAGCGCCGAAATTTGTGCCACCGCCGCTTATTTTGCCGACGACATCGACAGCATGGGGCCCTTTGTGGCGGCGTGGTATGAGGCCCTGCCACCGCAATCGATGTTGCACAAGCTCATCGGCGCCAACCAGTTGGCGGTGTTGACCATTTATCGCGGCGCACCCGAGCAGGCGCGTTACGCCCTGGCCAGCTTGCAGAACGTCGACACGGTGGGTGGCTACACGCTGGGTTGGCGCGACTGGCTGGTCGGAATGAGCTACCTGTGGGAAGGCCAGGTTGAGCTGGGCGCCAAAAAATTGCGCCCCGCCCTGGCGCGTGCCGAGCAGAGTTCTGGGCGGCGCAGCCCCATTGCGGTGATGCTGGCCGTGGCACTGGCCTCTGCCCTGTGGGAGTGCAACCAGCCCGAAGAGGCAGCCACCCTGGTCGCCAATCGACTCGATATTCTGGAACGGTGCACGCCGCCGGATGCGATTGCCATGGGTTATGTGACGGCGGCACGGGTAGAGCTGGCAGGCAACCGCGAGCAGCACGCGCTGGAGTTGCTGGACTACCTGTTTGACCTGGGGCAAGCCCGCCATCTGCCGCGCTTGTGCATCGTCAGCCTGGGTGAGCGCATCCGGATGCATGCGCTGCTCAGGCGCGGCGATGTGTGCGCCGTGACCGCCCGCAAGCTCGACGCCTTTGTCAGCAGCCTGGGCGAGCACAAATGGGGCCTGTTGGCGCCGATCATTGAATTCCAGATTGGCATGGCGCGCGCCTATGCCGCTGTGGCGCGCAATGCCTGGAAACAGGCACTTGAGCTTCTAAATGCCATTGCCCCGATTGTTGACCGACTGCGCCAGGGGCGAGAAATCTTGCGCACCCAGTTGCTGAAAGCCCTAGCCATGAAGCGCTGCGGCGAAGACGGCGAGCCGCTGCTGCGCGAAGCACACGGCATGGCCGAACTGTGGGGACTGGCGCGCGTGCTCACCGACACCCACCCCGATCTGGTCGAGTGGGCCGATCAACTGAAATTGGGCCCGGGACACGCCCAACCCGTTGGCGACAGGGCCGACCCGGCAAAACCGTTGGCCGCGCCCGCAGAAAAACCGCGCCAGGCGGCAGTGGCGCGTGTTGCCAAAAAATCGCTGTTGTCACCCAAGGAGCTTGAGGTGATCAAGCTGCTGGCCAGCAACCTGTCGAACAAGCAAATCGGGCTGGCCATGAGCGTGAGCGACGAGACCATCAAGTGGCACCTGAAAAACCTGTTTGGCAAGCTCAATGCCGGCAGCCGCAAGCACCTGGTGGCCCGGGCCCGCATCATGGGGCTCATTGAACACTGATCGTCAGACGCGGCTCACTTGCTCAGAATGTGAATGGCCACGGCCGCTTCCTCGATGCCTTGCAGGCCGCCACCGTTCTCCTGTATCGCGTGTCGCGCACCCTGCACCTGGCGGGCACCGGCTTCGCCACGCAACTGGGTGGTGAGCTCATACAACTGGCCCAATCCGGTGGCGCCCAGCGGATGGCCTTTTGATTCGAGTCCGCCGGACGGATTCACGGGAAGGCGCCCGCCCAGGGTGAATTCGCCACGCTCGGCCGACGGCCCGCCCTGGCCCAGCGGCACAAAGCCCAGGTTTTCGACCTGAATGATTTCACCCATGGCAGAGGCATCGTGCACCTCGGCCACGCTCATGTCCTGCGGGCCCAGACCCGCCTGCTCATAGGCCTGTTGTGCCGCCAGGCGGCTGATTTGCAATTCGGGTTGCTCCAGGCTGCGGTGACTGAAGCTGCGGACCACGCTGGCAGCCACCTTGATGCAACGCTTGCGGTCGGCGCCAATGCGCTTGAGCCCTTCTTCGGTGCACAGGATGGCGGCGGCAGCGCCATCCGACAGGGGTGAGCACATGGGCAATGTCAGCGGGTAGGTGATGGGCGGTGCGGCAAGAATATCGTCGATGGTGAACGCCTTGCGAATTTGCGAATAGGGGTTGTGCACCGAGTGGCCATGGTTCTTGGAGGAAACAGCAGCAAGTTGTCGTTGGGTGGTGCCGTAATGCTTCATGTGATGACGGCAAAAAGCCGCATAAATTTGCATGAACTTGCTGTAGGGCCGGTCCGACTCCGAGCCGTGCGGAACCTCAACGCCTTCGCCCATTTTGACCAGGGTCTGGTAATGTTCATCGGCCCGCGAAACGTCCCAGCCTGCATCGAAGAGTGAAAATGCCTTGAGCTTGTCGGCAATGTTCATCTTTTCGGCGCCCAAGGCCAGCGCGACGTCAGCACTGCCGCCGCGCAGGTGATGGATCGCCAGATTGAATGCGGTGCTGCCCGATGCACAGGCGTTTTCGACGTTGTAAATCGGGATCGAGTCGATGCCGATTTTGCTGAACACCACCTGGCCGGGAATGCTGAACTGTCCCTGCAGGAAGCCCTGGGTCATGCCCGAATAAAAGGCCACGCCAATGTCGGAAATCTTGCAATTGGCGTCCTTGACGGCGCAGTTGAGCGCCTCTCTGGCCAATTCATGCACCGGAATTTCCAGGTGACGGCCAAATACTGTCATGGCGATGCCGGCGATATAAACAGTCGTCATAACGCAACCCCGCTCTGGGTCTCATGGTGATTCAGGTGGCGGTATGTCATTGCAAAATTCTCCAGTCGTTTCCTCATGCCAAGGCAGCATGAAAACATGGGGGGTATGTTAGGTTTGCCGGGGCCAAATCAGACCCCCCAGAACAGGGGGGGAGGCTGCCAAGCCCTTAGCTAAAGGTGGCTTCAGACTGCAAGGCAGCCGCATCCGGTAGCTTGTATTCAATGCCTTGCCAGTCGGCACCGCCCAGGCGGGTGACAAAGTCGGCAACACAGGCGAGCGCCTGCTCCGCTTCGGGCAGCCAATGTACCGCCTGCCAGACATGGGGCATCTCTGACCACACTTGCAATTCGGCATAGGTGCCGCCGGCACGCGCCAGGGCAAACGCCTTGCGCGACTGAAACAGCAGCATTTCGGTGCTGCCGGCCTGAAACAGCAGCGGCGGCAAGCCGTGCAAACTGCCGGCGCAAGGGGATATGGCCGGGTCGTACGGCCCCACATGGCTCACCACAACGCGCTGCAACAACTCAAGCATGCCGGGCCCGATCATCGGATCGGCCAATGTGGACTGCGCATCGAGCTCGCGCATCGAGTCCACGCAACTCCCCGGGGAAAACATCACGCCGCAAGCGGGCAACGGCAAGCCGGCATCGCGAATGCGCTGCATCGTGGACAGCACCAGCATGCCGCCGGCGGAGTCCCCAGCCAGGATGATGTTGGCGGCGTCATGCCCGTCAACAATCAACCAGCGGTAGGCGGCCAGGCAGTCTTCGTGGGCGGCAGGCAGTGGGTGGTCGGGAGCCAACCGGTAATGCGGCAAAAACGCTTTGGCGCCCAGGAGCTTGCACAGTCGCGCGGCCAGGCGACCATGCAGGTGCGGCGTGCTGAGCATGAAGCCGCCGCCGTGCAAATACAAAATGACGCGTTTCGTGTGGGTGCCACGCAGGCTGATCCATTCGGCTGCCAGCCCGTTGGCCCCCACGCTCTTGCGATCAAAACCGCTGTCGCCGCCACTGCCCCCCAACCAGCGGTCGAGCTTGACCATCATGGCTTTGGCGTCAGCCAGTTCAACATGCCCGGGCAGCATCTTTTTGACGACGTGGCGGTAAAACGTGAGCAAGCCCCGCGCTTTCCAGCTCAGGCGCGCCGGTGGACTCGGGAAAACGGTATCAAAGTTGGTGCTGATTTGTTCAACCGCCATATCAGGTGGCACTCCGTTTTGGGCTGCGTTTGCGCGCCGGCGTGGCGCGTTTTGAAGCCTTGGCGCTCAAGGCGCTGGCCGCCTGTTCAAGTTCGTCAAATGACATCTGCACCAGTTCGCTCAAGCGCGCCATGTCGGCCACCACCGATTGCAGGGACGTGATCGACACATAGGTGTTTTCGGCATAGGTGTAAATGCCGTACATCAGGCGCGTGCCCAGCGACGGCCCCATGAAGGGCACAAAGTAGTCCAGATGGCTGCCGTTCAGGTACAGCGTGGTGGGCATGCCGTAGGGGTTGGAGATCATCATGTTGGCTGTGACCGGCAGCCGCTCACCCACCCGAATCAGGTCAGGCGCCGCCGCAAAGCCCATGTTGATCATGGCAAACAGCTTGGCACCCGCCGCGTCGAGTGAGCCAATTTCGGCTTTTGCACTGCCCATGGCGGCCTTGACGGTGGCCAGACGCTCCAGCGGCTGGGCACCGGGCTTGCCCAGCGGCACCAGCGCGCCAGAGAGCTGGTTGCCGGCACCCGCAATCTTGATGGCCATCGGCACCATCGCAATCATGGGTTTGGTCACTTCCATGCCCAGTTCTTCAAGGTAACGCGCGTAGGCCGCGTCAACCACGGCCGTCATCACATCGTTGAAAGTGGTGTCGGTCGCCTTGGCGAGCGCCTTGATACGCTCGACCGCAATTTTGGCCAGGCCATAGGTGCGTGCGCTGGAGCCATTGCGCTCGGGGCGGGTCTCGGGGGCCGACAGCGGCAAGGCGATGTGGCGCCCGCCCGTGGCCTGCAAGCCTTGTTGCAAAAACACCTTGCCCAGCTCGGCGGCCACGCCAACCGATTTTTTGACCAGCTTGGCAGCCTTGCCGACGCTGCTGAGCATCTCGGGCGCTTCTGTGTGCTCATGGGATACAGCCACCTGTTTCACCCAGGTCGACAAGCCCTGCCAAGGTGCCTTGTAGGTCTTGGCCTGTGGCGAATCAGACATCATCTCGCCCATCAGGCGAAAGATGCTGATGCCGTCCCACTGCGAATGGTGGGCGACAAACAGGAACGCAAAGCGCCCGCCCTCCAGGCCCTCGATCCAGTGCAGGCGCCACAGCGGTTTGTCCCAGCTCAGCGACGGGCCGGCCAGCTCAGCGGCGGCGGCCAGCAGTTGCGCATTGGTGCCGGGGGAGGGTAACCGGCTGTCGAATACATGCTGGGAAAGATCAACGTCTACTTCCTCCCAGTGCGGCAGCGTGCCCAGCTTCCATTGCGGGCGCAGGTTGAAGGGCGCGCCCACCGCACGCCGCTTCATGGCGCGCAGCAGGCGCCTGGCGTAGTCGGGAGCGGCACCTTCTGGCGGCGTAAACACATACAGAAAGGCACCATGCACGGGCACGACCTTGGATTCCAGCAAGAACCAGGACATGTCCAGGGGCATCATTTTGAGCATCATGGGCCCCTTGTTAAATTTTTCGGTTGGCTTGATTCCAGTACTGCTGGCGGATGTCTTTCTTGAGCACCTTGCCAACCGGACTGCGCGGCAAGGCAGCAATGAACTCCACGGTCTTGGGCGCCTTGACCGAACCAAGCTTGTCCTTGCACAGGGCAATCAGTTCTTCGGCGGTGACGCTTTGGCCCTGATTGAGCTCCACCACCGCTTTAACGGCCTCGCCCCATTTTTCGTCGGGCACGCCGATCACTGCGCAGTCTTGCACCGCCGGGTGGCCCCAGATCACCTGCTCGACTTCGCTCGGGTACACGTTGAAGCCGCCCGAGATGATCATGTCCTTTTTGCGGTCGGTGATGTGCAGGTAACCCTCGGCATCAATGTGACCGATGTCGCCGGTATGCAGCCAGCCGTCGATGATGGTCTCGGCGGTTTTTTCGGGGGCCTTGTAGTAGCCCTTCATGACCAGGTCGCCGCGCACACAAATCTCGCCGGTCTCGCACTGGGCCAGGATTTGATTGGCGTCGTTCATGATCTCGACATGCACCAGCGGATTGGGCCGACCCACCGAAGACAAACGCTCGTCGGAGGCTTTCTTGCCGCCCGACAAATGCTCGCCTGGTGGCAGGAACGAGATCGATGCGGGCGCTTCGGTCTGACCGTAGCCGCCCATCATGACCGGGCCGATGACGTCAATGGCCTGCTTGAGTTTTTCGACTGACATCGGCGCTGCCCCATACAGGAAATACTTGACCGAAGAAAAGTCAACCTTTTTGCCCAGATCAGGCACGTCCAGCAGGCGGTAGATCACCGTGGGCGGCAAGAAGACTTCGGTCACCTTGTATTTGGGAATGGCGCCAAGCAGCACGGCCGGGTCGGGCTTGGTCACCACCACCACCGTGCCGCCGAGCGCGGTGCAAGGCAGCGACAGCAGGCCGGCGGTATGCGTCATGGGCGCGGCGGCCAGATTGACCGGCTTGTCTTCGGCCCCATAGTGGCAGGAGATCATGAAGTGGGCGCAAAAGGTTTGGGCGCTGCGGTGGGTGTTCATCACACCCTTCGGGCTACCGGTGGTGCCACCGGTGGACGACAGCATGACCACATCGTCCATGTCAACCGCCAGATGGGGGCGCGTGGCCGGCTGGCCCGCGATCCAGCTGGTCAGCGACATCGCGCTGGCCACTTCAGGCGCGTCGCCATCCACACAGATCCAGTGCCTGACCTTGGGCAGGCGGGGCTGCAGTTCGGCAATCACGGTGGCGAAATACTGCTGGAAGAACAGCACTTCGCAGTCAAAGGCATCAAGCACATAGTGGTTTTCGTCAGCCGAATTGCGCGCGCCCACCGGAATCCAGGTCATGTTGGCGCGCCACAGCCCCAACGTGCAGGTCCAGGCGGTCACATCGTTGGTGGCCCAGACGGCACCCTTGGTTTCCTTGGGAAAACCCTTGGCGAGCAAGGCGTTGGCGATGCGGCAGGAGAGCTCGCCCACTTCAGTGAAGCTGTAGGGGCGATCGTCCTGGATGTAGGCGGCACCCGTGGGGTTGCTGCGCCAGCCGCGGTCGAAGAAGTCGATGATGGCCATGCTGTTGGTCCTGATTAAAGTTGTTGCACCGTGGCACGGGCCAGGCCGCGCTGCTCAAGGAAGCCGAGCAGGTAGCGGTGGCCAAACGCCTTGCAGCCGGCGGCAAAGCCAACCTTGGCAGTTTCGCCGTCGAGCAGCTTGATGGCAGCGGCCGCCTGCAAGGCGCCGGTGGCAATGTAAGGCGTGATGCCATGCACGGTGGCGCGCACCGCAGCCAGTTGGCCGCGGCCGATGGCCACGTCAACGGTGCGCTGGATGGTGGTGCGCTCGCGCGGGGGCATGACGGGGGTGGTGGATTCGACCAGGCTCTTGACCACCGCGTCTTGCTGCTCGCGGGGCAGGTGCTTGTATTCGGTTTCCCACTTCTGGCACAGGCCGTGCACCATTTGCATCACCTGGTTGTCGTAAAAGCCGACGCTGGACGAGCAACTGCGCACGCGTGCGTCTTGTTCGAAGTAAATCGGTAGCGCCGTGCCGCCCCAGGGGATGCTGAACACCGGCTTGATGAAGTTGGGGTCAATCACATTGAACGAGGCGGTGATCGGATGCGGCACCAGCTTCTTTTCCCACAGGTAGCACTGCTCGGTGCGCAACAGTTCGAAGATCGAGGCGGCGGAGCCCAGGCTAACGCCGGCCACGTCGCGCGGGCCACGGCAAATCGTGGCGGTTTCCAGGGCATCAACGCCATGTGTTTCCAGCGCCAGCTCGGCCGCAATCTCGGCGTAGGTGTACATGTAAGAAAGGGAGGGCGACACCAGCAAACCGGCCTGGCGATACAGCTCGCCAAACTGGTCACGCACGGCGCGCATGTAGGATTGCTCGCCGGTGGTGTCCAGGTGGTGGCAACCGGCCTTGAGCGCAGCCTCTACCGCAACCAGACCAAAGTTGACAAACGGGCCCACGGTATTGCAGACCACTTTGGCACCCTTGAAGGCTTGGGTGAGCGACTCGACGTTGTGCTCGGCTTCAAGCATCTCGTAGGTAGCCGACTCAAGACGAACGACGCGCTGCGCCATCATCTCCTGGGTGCGCTTGGCATTGCGTGTGACGGCGGTGAAAGGGATGTTCTGGTCGATGAGCCAGTCCATGATCAACATGCCGGTGTAGCCACTGGCGCCATAGACGACGACTTGATGTTTTGCCATTTTGTATCTTCCTTAGATGTGAGTTGGGTTTGCGGGGTAAGGGAAAGGGGTGATGGGTTGGGGTCAGTTCTGGGTCCAGCCGTCGGCGTACAGGTCTTGCACCAGTCGGCCCAGGCGCATGGTCAGCACATAGTTCTCACCGTCCTCGATCAGCGCGGCACGCGCATCACGGAACAGTTTTTCGATCGGGTAGTCGCGCGAGGTGCCATTGCCACCAAACAACTGGAACGCCTCGTCAACCACTTTCATGGCCTCTTGCGTGACGGTCACCTTGGCCGATGCGGTCGCATAGGCATGGCCCTGGGGTGTCTGACGCGCATAAGCGAGCGAGCGGCGGGCCACGCCGCGGCAAAGCTCAACCCGGCGCATCATCTCGCCGATGCGGTAGCGGGTGAGCTGATGCTCGATGAGCATTTGCCCACCTTGTTTACGCTCATGGCAATAGGCCAGGGCCATCTCGAAGGCGGCCCGCGCCACGCCGGTCCAGACCTGGCTCATGAGTGTGCCGGCGTAGGACCAGGCCGAGGTGTGGTTGCCGTAATAGTTTTCTTTCAGGGCCACCGCAAAACGCTTGGGAACCTTGACGTTGTCAAAGTAAATTTCGCCCTGCGGCAACGCACGCTGGCCGATTTTGTCGAGCGGCTTGCCTCTGGACACGCCGGGCAGATCCAGCGGAATGATCACGGCAGCACCGTACGGCCGCCCGTCACTGTCAAAAAAGCCGTCGCCGTAGTCGGCGCTGAGGTAGGCCAGCGCAACCTGGGCGACCGCGCCGTTGGAGACCCAGGCCGAGCACTGGCCGTTGATGACGATCTCATCTTCGCCCACGCGGGCGAACATATTGCCCTTGTTGCCCTGAACGCCCGGGACCCAGTCTTTTTTCACGTCGTAGACCGTGACATCCGAGCCCTTGTCGGGGTGCGTGATCATCCAGCAACCGATCTTGCCGGTGCAGAGGTCAATGAGTTCCTGGTTTCCCACGGCCTTGGCCATTTCCAGTGGAAAGCCGGCAGCGCCAATGGAAATGGCCAGGCCGCCGTCGCCCCAGCCCATTTCTTCACCAATCAGGGACTCAACGCGCACGGCCATGTCGGGCGGCATTTGCGTCAGCAGGTCGGAGTCGATGCCAAGTTTTGCCGCCTCAAAATAGGCGGTGTACAAGGGCGATCCCGGTGCAATGACCTGCTCGGCGGTCATTTTGTCAAGCTCACGGCCGATCGGGCGCAGCACGTTTTTGGCAAACAGGTGCACGCTGTGCTGGATCGCGTTTTCCTCTTCGCTCATGGGCGTCTCGAAGCCGGACATGCTGATGGTCGGCAGCTTGACGTCGGTACTCAATTTCATCGTCGTTCTCCTGTGCAGCCAGTCGGTGCCGGCCTGTTTGTGGTGGGAGCTCATTCGTCGCTGGGATCAGCGAATGGGTCAGCAGGTGGCGACTCGGGTTACAACCTGCCTTGATGACCAAGCCTGAAATATAGGGCTGCTGCAGCCATAACTCCCCCCCAGCAACGGGGGGGAGCAGGGGCTTCCTGCCCCGCTGCGACGTCGCACCCCGGTGCCACTTCTCTTGTGCGACCACCCGCGCCGGGGGGGGCATCAGGGGCGCGCAAAAACCACAATCCGTGCAGATTTCCGATGCAGCAAAATGGTCGGCTGCTTGTGTCGTGCGACATTTCGTGCAGATAACAACTTCCTATAACTGACAGAAAATTCAATGCAAACGTTTAACCACATCAGTCTGAGAATTCCGTTATGGCCGCGGGGCAAGGTCTTGCTGCTGGCTGCTGCGCTGGCGGCCCTGGCCACAGGCATCCAAGCCCAAGAGGCCGCGCCAGACGCCGAAGCGGCCCGCATCCAGTCGGTGGCCGAAGAGGCCTACATCTATGGCCTGCCCATCGTCATGAATTACGCGGTCATGCATTCGTATGCGGTTGACAAGGCATCGCCGCAGTTCAAGGCGCCCTTCAACCAGCTCCACCACGAGGCCCGTGTGCTGACCCCCAAAGACACGGTGATCGTGACGCCCAACAGCGACACGCCTTATTCGATGTCGTGGCTGGACCTGCGCGCCGAGCCGGTGGTGATCAGCGTGCCCGCGGTCGACCCCAAGCGCTATTACTCGGTGCAGCTGGTGGACGGCAACACTTTCAACTACGGCATTTTTGGCTCACTGAGCACCGGGCATGCGCCGGGCAACTACCTGGCGGTGGGCCCGGACTGGCAGGGTGAAGTGCCGCCCGGCATCAGCAAGGTGTTTCGCTCGACCACGCAGTTTTCGCTGACCATCTTCCGCACCCAGCTCATCGGCCCGTCTGATATTGAGGCGGTGAAGCAAGTGCAGGCCGGCTACCGCGTGCAGACTCTTTCGGCATTCCTGAAAAAGCCGGCACCACCTGCCGCGCCAACGGTCAATTTCCCCAAGATCGACAAAGACCTGGCCAAAACCAACTTCTTTGCCTACCTTGACTTTGCGCTGCAATTTGCACCCGCCGGCCCTGAAGAAAAAGACATCCGCAACAAACTCGCCAGCATCGGCATTGGCGCTGGCAACTTCGACCAGTTCAAGGCCGTTGCCGGCAAGTACCGGCAGCAACTCGGCCTGGGCGTGAAGGCCGGCGATGACAAGCTGACAAAAGCCATTGCCGATTCGGGCGAGCGGCGCAGCGGCTGGCAGTTTCAGACCCTCTCGTTTGGCGACCGCGCCCATTTTGCCGGCAACTGGCTGCAGCGCGCGGCGCTGGCCAAAGCCGGCATCTTTGGGCTGGATGCCACCGAGGCCCTGTACCCGATGACGCGCACGCTGCCCAATGGCGAGCCGCTTGACGGCAGCAAACACACCTACACGCTCACCTTTGCTGCCGGCCAGTTGCCACCGGCCCGGGCCTTTTGGTCGCTGACCATGTACGACGGCGCCACGCAGTTCTTGATTGAGAACCCGATCAACCGCTACCTGATCAACTCACCAATGCTGGAAGGCATGGCCAAAAATCCCGACGGCTCGATCACGCTTTACCTCCAGAAAGACGCGCCTGCTGCTGACAAGGTGGCCAACTGGCTGCCAGCGCCCAATGGCCCGATTTACCTGGTGTTGCGCCTGTACGGGCCGGACAAATCTGCGCTCAATGGCGAGTGGAAGAATCCGCCGTTGGTGCAGGTCGCCCAATAAAAGGAACACATCATGTCAAAACTGGAAACCCGGTTTCCCAAGAAACGCGCACTCATCACCGGCGCCACCACCGGCTTTGGCGAAGCGCTGGCCCATGCGCTGGCCGAGCGCGGCTGGAATGTGGTGGTCACCGGCCTCCATGAAGACGCGATCAAGCGCACAGTAGCTGACGTGACGCAACGTGGCGGCAATGCCATGGGGTTCTTGCTGGATGTGTGTGACAGGGCGCAATGGGAAAAAGTGCGCCGGCAAGTTGTGGTGGCGTGGGGCGGCATTGACCTGTTGGTCAATAACGCCGGCATTGCCGATGCCAACAAGATGGTGGACATGAGCGACTCAGACTGGGACACCATGTTGTCGGTCAACCTGAATGGCGTGATCAATGGCTGCCGCGCCTATGCCCCGGACATGATGGCGCAAAAATCCGG
>NZ_JAABQC010000005.1 GCF_011391645.1 Rhodoferax sp.
TGATTTGGATCAATCAAATCAAATCTTCCGGATGAAAACAATGGGCCATGAGCTACTACCGCCTGCTTGCACTCCCTCAGTTCCCCCGCAACCGGGTAAGTCCGGAGTTGGCCCTTGCCTGCAAATAGCTTGATTGTCAGTGTCTGGTCTTCCGGGTCCGCCCTGGAGATGGACGCAATCCTTGACGGCTTTGCCAAGGCCTCGGGGCAACGTTATGGGCAATTGGCTATCGTTTGTCCAGTTTAAAAGACAATTTCACGCACCATGGCATCCACCAGCCGACGTGCAGCGCCCTGATGGGATTGCGCAAAGCGCTTGGCGGACTGGCGGGCAGTTGCCAAGGTGTCGTCACAGAGTAACTCACCCAGGCCGGCAACCGCCTGGCCCAGGTCTGACACCCGCAGCGCCGCACCGGCTGCAAGCGCCTGCTCGGCCGCCTCCAAAAAGTTAAAGGTGTGCGGCCCCATCACCACCGGGCAGCCGCAGGCAGCGGCTTCGATCAGGTTTTGCCCGCCCAGCGGCTCGAAGCTGCCGCCCAGCAGTGCCACATCAGCCAGGCCGTAATACAGCGCCATTTCCCCCAGCGAGTCGCCGAGCCAGAACAACGGCTTCCCGGCGGCCGCTGCAACCGGCCCGCCCTGCCCCCAGCCGCTGCGCCGCTGCACGGCAAATCCATGCGACTCGATGAGCGCGGCCACTTCGTCAAAGCGCTGCGGGTGGCGCGGCACGATCAGCCACTGCACTTCTTCCGTGTCAGACATGGCGAGACCATCAGGCCATCGCGGCGAGGGCGCCGCTCCCGCAGACTCCCCAACCTTTGCAGGTGGCCCGCCCGCGGGCTGATCGCGCCTGGCTTGTCTCAAAATCTCCAGCAACGCCTGCTCTTCGCCTTCGCGCGAACTGGCAAACATGACCACGGGCTTGACCAGTTGCGCCCGCCAGGCTTTGCCGGCGGCGAGTTGGCCCGCGTCAGGGGCAGCATCAAATTTGAGGTTGCCCATCACACCCTGAACCCTGGCACCCAATGACTGCAGCCGCTGCGCGTCCAGCGCAGTTTGCGCCCAGACCGCGCGGAGCGCAGCGAAAGTCGGTCGCGCCAGCCAGCCCAGGCGCTGTGCCCGCCTCAATGATTTTTCGCTGAGCCGCGCATTGACCAGCACCAGCGGAACCCCCATTTGCTGGCAACCCGCCACCAGATTGGGCCACACCTCGGTTTCCACCAAAATGCCAAGGTTGGGCTTGAAATGGCTCAGAAAGCGCTGCACAACCGCCGGTGTGTCCCACGGCTGCCAGGCCTGCAGGTCGCCCTCTTTCAAAAGCGTCAAACCCTCTGCTCGGCCGGTTGCCGTGCCATGGGTGAGCAACAGGCGCATTTGCGGCAACTGTTCACGCAATGCGGCAAGCAGCACCGCTGCGGCGCGGGTCTCGCCCAGTGACACCGCGTGAAGCCAGACCGTGGGACCATCATGCGTTGGCACTGGATGGGTGTAGCGGCCAAAGCGCTCGTCAATGAAGTGACCGTAAACCGGTTCCAGCACGCTGCGCCGCCGCAATTTGCGTTTGAGCAGCGGCTGCACCAGCCACATCAGGCAGGAATAAAGCCAGCGCGTCATGCCTTGGCCGCGTTTGACAGCACGCTCAGCCAGGCCTGCCAGACAGCCTCGACCCCTGGGTAGGGATGGGCAAAGACGCTGCACTGGCGTGGGGAATGTCGGGATGTTGTGGGGGCTGCCCCACAAACATCAAGGCCTGACTCTGCCAGCGGGCCGGTGCGCCAGGAGGTGTCAAAGTTGTAAACCTGCACATGCGGCAAATCCAGCGCCACGGCGATATGGCTCAGCCCGCTGTCCACGCCGACCACACCGGTGCAAGTGGCCAGCGCATCGGTGAGCGCATCCAGTGACATGGCGGGCCAGACACGGGCGTGCGCCAGGCCCTGGGCAATGTGTTGCGCGGCTTGCAGTTCAGCCGGGCTGCCGTGCGGCAAGGCCACGCCAAAACCGGCATTGTTGAGCCGCTGCGCCAGCGCGCGCCAGTGCGCCAGCGGCCATTCTTTGTCTGCGCGTGAGGTGCCGTGCACCAGCGCCACCACGCCATGCAGATTCCGCTCAAGAGCCGGCGCTTTCACGGCCATTTGATCTTGCTGCGGCACGAGACCAAAAACCAGTTCATCGGGCAGTTGGTAGTGCAGCGCCTGGGCACACAGCTCGCGCGAGCGCGTCACGGCATGGATGTGCGCCGGCAGCGTGATGGCGACATCGGCCACCCAGCGGGCAGGCGCTTCAAAGCTGGAGCCTTCGGTCTGGTTGGCCAGGCCAAACCGCTTGCCGCCCGGGCTTAAACGGGCCAGCCAGCAGACCAGCGCCGATTTGGTCAGGCCCTGCAAATCAATCACCGCGTCGTATGGCTCCTGCTGAAGTTCGGCCTTGAACACGCTCCATGCATGACGCGTTGGCGGACTCAATGGGGATTTGCGCCAGCGCCGAAGCTCACAGGCAATCACACGACGCACCCCGGTGCAGCGCCGCACCAGTGGCGCAAAGCCGCGCTCCACCACCCAATCAATCTGTGCCTCTGGCAACGCGCGCAAAATGTCTTGCACAGCCGGCATGGCGTGCACCACGTCGCCAAGCGATGACAGCTTGACGATCAAAATCTTCAATGCGTGGCCTCGTCGGTCACAGCACCGGGCAGCACCTGGCGCAACAGCGCCATCATGTCGGCCTGGATGCGCGTCAAGGCTTCAGGGGTGTGGCCCTCAAAGCGCAGCACCAGCACCGGCGTGGTGTTGGACGCGCGAATCAGCCCGAAACCATCGGGCCAGTCCACCCGCAAACCGTCGATGGTGTTGAGCGTGGCCGGCGCGGCAAAGTTGACCGCGGCCACCAACTGCGCCACCAACAGCGGGGGCTGGCCCTCGGCGCATTTCACGTTGAGTTCGGGCGTGGAGAAGCTGGTGGGCAAGGCGTTGAGCACCGCGTTGGCATCGGGGGATTGGCTCAAAATTTCGAGCAGGCGGCAACCGGCGTAGGTGCCATCGTCAAAGCCATACCAGCGCTCCTTGAAGAAAATGTGGCCGCTCATCTCGCCCCCCAGCGGCGAGTTGATTTCTTTCATCTTGGCCTTGATCAGCGAATGGCCAGTCTTGAACATCATCGGCACGCCACCGGCCGCCTCGATCGTCGGGGCCAGTTGCTGCGAACATTTCACGTCAAACACAATCGTGCCGCCCGGCGCGCGCTGCAACACATCTCGGGCAAACAGCATCATCTGGCGATCCGGGTAGATGGTGTTGCCCTCTTTGGTGACAATGCCAAGCCGGTCACCGTCGCCGTCAAAAGCCAGGCCGAGTTCGGCATCGCCTTGTTCAAGCGCGGCCATGAGGTCGCGCAGGTTTTCGGGTTTGCTTGGGTCGGGGTGGTGATTGGGGAAATTGCCGTCGACCTCGCTGAACAGTTCAGTCACCTCGCAGCCGATGGCGCGCAGAATGCCCGGCGCCGACGCACCCGCAATACCGTTGCCGCAATCGACCACAATTTTCAGCGGCCGCGCCAGCTTGATGTCGCCCACAATCCGCGCCTGGTAAGCCGCCAGCACGTCGACGCTGCGAATCTGGCCACCGGCTCGCAGTTCCCAGCTTTCGGATTCCATCATGCGACGCAGCGCCTGAATCTCGTCACCGTAAATGGCGCGACCGGCCAGCACCATCTTGAAGCCGTTGTAGTCTTTGGGGTTATGGCTGCCGGTGACCTGAATCCCGCTGGCGCACAAGGTGTTGGCGGCAAAGTAGAGCATGGGCGTGGTGGCCAGACCAATATCGATCACCTCCACACCAGCAGCCGCCAAGCCACGCATCAGGGCGGCGCTCAGGCTAGGGCCGCTCAAGCGGCCATCACGCCCCACGGCCACCGCCATTTGACCTTCGCGCAACGCCACCGTGCCAAAGGCTTTGCCCAGCGCTTCGGCCACCGCCACATCAATGGTGTCGGGCACCACGCCACGAATGTCATAGGCTTTGAAAATGGAAGGTGTGAGTTGCATGGCGTTCGCCTGTGTGGGTCATTGGGCCTGGAGTGGCGTGAATTGTAGGCGGCCTCAGGCGGGAGGCTGCGACTGCAGCGTGTTCCCGGCCAGGCATGGGCGACCCGTTTGAAAGCGCTTCTAGGCTTATCATTCGGGACTGTTTTAAAGCCCGAGACCCATGGGCAAGGAGCTTGAATCATGATGAAATATCCGACCGCGGCTGTGACTGCAGCGCTCGACAGCCCGCTGGGCAGCATCCGCCTGGCAGCCGGGCCCAACGGCCTCTTTGGTGTGTGGTTCGAGGAGCAGGACGATAGTCCGGACGCCAGCCACTGGGCGCACGACCCTGACCATGCTGTGCTGGCGCAAGCTGCGCGCCAATTGAACGACTATTTCGCCGGAAAACGCAGTCAGTTTGACCTGCCGCTGGACCTCAGCGCAGGCACCTCGCTTCAGCAAGCGGTGTGGCGAGCGCTGCTTGACATCCCGTTTGGGCAAACCTGCAGCTATGGGAAGGTGAGTACAGCAATCGGCAAACCGTCGGCGGTGCGCGCGGTGGGTGGTGCCATAGGGCGCAACCCCTTGAGCATCGTGGTGCCCTGCCACCGGGTGATCGGCGCCAAGGGTGCACTCACAGGCTATTCGGGCGGCATGCAACGAAAAGTGGCCCTGCTGCAGCTTGAAGGCGCGCTTTGAATTCACCTCACCCGACAAAATCCTGGCTGCCTGAGTTTGTGCTGCTGGGGGCACTGTGGGGCGCCTCATTTTTATTCATGCGTTTGGGCGCAGCCGAATTTGGCGCGCTGCCCACCGCCGGCATGCGTGTCGCCATTGCCGCGCTGTTCTTGTTGCCCTTGCTGCTGCTTCGCGGCCAATGGCAGGCCTTGTCAAAGCACTGGAAAAAGATCTTTGTGCTGGGCATGCTTAATTCAGGCATCCCGTTTGCCCTTTATTCCTATGCCTTGCTGTCAATCACCACCGGCCTGTCGTCGCTGCTAAACGCCACTGTGCCGCTGTTTGGCGCCCTGATTGCCTGGCTCTGGCTAAAGGACCGGCCCCAGGGCATGAAGGTACTGGGCTTGCTGGTGGGCTTTGCCGGTGTCGCCATGCTGGCTTGGGGCAAGGCCAGTTTCAAGCCCGATGCCTCTGGCCAGGTGACCGGCTGGGCGGTGCTGGCCTGCCTGGGAGCCTGCCTGTGTTATGGCATATCGGCCAGTTTCACCAAACGCTATTTGAGCGGCGTGCCGTCGCTGGTGATTGCCGCCGGCAGCCAGATGGGGGCCACCCTGGGGCTGGCGCTGCCCACCCTGTGGTTGTGGCCAAGCCAGGCGCCCAGCGCCACCGCCTGGCTGGCACTGCTGGCCGTGGGCGTGTTGTGCACCGGCGTGGCCTATGTGCTGTTTTTCCGCCTGATCGACAAGGTTGGCGCGGCAGGCTCGCTGACGGTCACATTTTTGATTCCGGTCTTCGCGGTGCTTTACGGCGTGGTGTTTCTGGGCGAGTCCGTCACTGCCTGGATGCTTATCTGCGGCACCATCATTTTGTGCGGCACGGCTCTGTCGATGGGATTGCTGAAACACCTCTTTCAGAAGGTGCCAGCGGTTTGACCATGGGGCAGCCCACAAAGCAAAAAGCCCTGCAACTCATTGAATTGCAAGGCTTTTAAACTGGCGGAGCGGACGGGACTCGAACCCGCGACCCCCGGCGTGACAGGCCGGTATTCTAACCAACTGAACTACCACTCCTGGTAGCTAACGTTTACTCTTGCGAGCCAAGTCGTCTGTCTTTGCAGACAAACCGTTACCGACTTGCGCCATTCTACTTTTCAGTAAACTGGCGACCCCACGGGGATTCGAACCCCGGTACCTACCGTGAAAGGGTAGTGTCCTAGGCCTCTAGACGATGGGGTCATAACCTTTGGACTTCCGTCATTCTTGAAAACTTTGGTGGAGGTAAGCGGGATCGAACCGCTGACCTCTTGCATGCCATGCAAGCGCTCTCCCAGCTGAGCTATACCCCCGAATCCACAACTGCTTTGTTAAGAGCAGCGTTTGTTCCCAAGCCACAAATTATAGCGTTATTTTTAGGCCCGTTTTAAGCGGCTGATGACTTTTTCACGATCAAAAAGTGCCAGCAGCAGATCCAGTGATGGTGTATGCGCGTTACCGACCACCAACACCCGCACCGGCATGGCCAACTGCGGCATTTTCAGGCCGCAAGCTGTCAGCACTTCCTTGATGGCGGCACCAATGCCTGCCTTGTCCCAGGCACAAGTGGCCAGCTTGTCGGCCAGCATCGCCAGCGCAGGCTTGGCCGCCTCGGTCACATGCAAGGCCAGGTCGGATTCTGCGGCCTGCACGTCGGCATAAAAAACTGCCGCCCAGTCAGCCAGAGCCACGGTGGTGTCGCAGCGGTCCTTGAACAGCGCACAGATCCCGGTCAAGCGCGCATCGGCTTCGATACCGCGCTTTTGCAGTTGCGCCTGCACCAGCGGCGCCAGCACCTCGTCGGCGGTGATCTTGATGTGTTGGGCGTTGACCCAGCGCAACTTGGCTTCGTCAAACTGCGCGGCGCTCTTGCCCAGGTGGTCCAGGTTGAACCATTCCAGAAACTGGGCACGGCTGAAAATTTCGTCGTCGCCATGGCTCCAACCCAGGCGCGCCAGGTAATTCACCATGGCGTCGGGCAGGTAACCTTCTTCGCGGTACTGCGTCACCGGCTTGGCGCCGTTGCGCTTGCTCATTTTTTCGCCCTGTTCATTGAGCACGGTGGGCAAATGGGCGTACACCGGCGGCTCTTTGCCCAGGGCCTTGAAGATGTTGATCTGGCGCGGCGTGTTGTTGACGTGGTCATCGCCGCGAATCACATGGGTAATGGCCATGTCGATGTCGTCCACCACCACGCAGAAGTTGTAGGTGGGCGTGCCGTCCGGGCGCGCAATGACCAGGTCGTCGAGTTCGTCGTTGCTGATCTCGATGCGGCCCTTGACCTTGTCGTCCCAAACCACCGAGCCGCCTTGCGGGTTTTTGAAACGCAGCACCGGTTGCACGCCCTCGGGAACCGGTGGCAGGGTCTTGCCCGGCGCGGGCCGCCAGGTGCCGTCGTAGCGCGGTTTTTCCTTGGCGGCCGTCTGGGCCTCCCGCAGGGCATCAAGTTCGGCCATGCTCATGTAACACGGGTAAACATGGCCTGCGGCCACCATGTCGGCCAGCACCGCCTTGTAGCGGTCCATGCGCAGCATCTGGTAGAACGGGCCTTCGTCGTAAGTCAAGCCGAGCCAACTCATGCTCTCGATGATCACATCGACGGCGGCCTGGGTGGAACGCTCCAGGTCGGTGTCCTCGATGCGCAAGATGAAGTCGCCCCCGGTCGAGCGGGCAAAGGCCCACGGGTACAAGGCCGAGCGGATGTTGCCCAGGTGAATGAAGCCGGTGGGCGACGGGGCGAAGCGGGTGCGGGTTTTGGTCATGAAAGGGTGTCGAGTTGTTGCAGGCCGCGTGTCAGGTCAGCTTTGATGTCGTCAAGATATTCCAGACCGACAGCGATGCGGATCAGGCCCTGGCCAATGCCGGCCGCCTGGCGCTGCACTTCGGTCAGGCGGCCATGCGATGTGGTGGCGGGGTGGGCGATGGTGGTTTTGGTGTCACCCAAATTGGTGGTGACCGAGCACACCAGCGTGCTGTCGATCACATGAAACGCGCGCCTGCGGCCTTGCTCGGCGTCGCGGGCGCGCACGTCAAACGACACCACGGCGCCGCCCAGGCCGCTTTGCTGGCGCATCGCCAGTTCGTGTTGCGGGTGCGAGGCCAGGCCGGGGTAATAGACCTGCGCCACGTTGGGTTGCTGTTGCAGCCATTGGGCCAGGATGAGCGCGCTGTCGCACTGGGCGCGCATGCGAATCGCCAGTGTCTCCATGCCCTTGGTGACCACCCACGCGTTAAAGGGCGACAGCACCATGCCGGCGGTGCGGTTGATCGGCCAGAACACGTCGTTGACATACTTGTGCGAGCAGCAAATGGCACCGGCCACCACCCTGCCCTGGCCGTCCAGGTATTTGGTGCCGGAGTGAATCACAAAGTCGGCGCCGAATTCAATCGGGCGCTGCAGCGCGGGGGTGCAAAAACAGTTGTCCACCGCCAGCAGCGCACCAGCCGCATGCGCCAGCTCGGCCAGCGCGGCGATGTCGCAAATGTCGGTGAGCGGGTTGGTGGGGGTTTCGGCAAAGAAAAGCTTGGTATTGGGCTTGAGCGCCGCGCGCCATTGCGCCACATCTGTTTGGGAAACAAATGTGGTTTCCACGCCAAACTTGGCAAACTCAATCGCAAAAAGGCGCAGCGTTGAGCCAAACACCGACTGCGAGCACACCACATGGTCACCGGCACGCAACAGGCCCATGCCCAGCAAGAGCACGGCGGACATGCCGCTCGAGGTGGCCATCGCGGCTTCGGTGCCCTCAAGCGCCGCCAGCCGCTGCTCCATGCCGGTCACCGTGGGATTGCCAACGCGGGTGTAGGTGTAGCCGTCTTCCTCGTTGGCAAACCGCTTGCGGGCGGTCTCGGCGTCGGGCTGCACAAAGCTGCTGGTGAGGTAAAGCGCTTCCGAGTTTTCACCGTACTGACTGGGTTCAATGCCGGCACGCACTGCCAGCGTGTCGCGGTGCAGGTTATCAGGGAGTTGTCTAGCGGTCATGGTCAGTCTTCATGGTTGGGCAGGGCCAGCCGGGAGGTGTCCTCCTGGTTTTCATCACCACCGACACGGCTGGCGTTGAGCCGCTCGATGTCTTCCAGCGTGATGTCCCCGGTTACGTAAACGCCATCAAAGCAGGACGCATCAAAATCCTTGATGTCGGGATTGAGCGAACCAATGGCTTTTTTCATGCCATCCACATCCTGGTAGATCAGGGCATCACAACCAATGATCTGGCGGATTTGCTCCACCGTGCGGTTGTGCGCCACCAGCTCGTCCGAGGTGGGCATGTCGATGCCATAGACATTGGGATAGCGCACGGGCGGCGCCGCGCTGGCCATGTAAACCTTGTTGGCACCGGCATCGCGCGCCATTTGCACGATTTCCTTGGACGTGGTGCCGCGCACGATGGAATCGTCCACCAGCAGCACGTTGCGGCCCTTGAACTCGCTGGCGATCACGTTGAGCTTTTGACGCACCGACTTTTTGCGCACCGACTGTCCCGGCATGATGAAGGTGCGCCCCACATAGCGGTTTTTGACAAAACCCTCGCGGTAGGGCAGGCCCAGCAACTGGGCCAGTTGAGCCGCACTGGGGCGGCTGGACTCGGGAATTGGAATGACCACGTCGATCTCGTTGGGCGGCACCGTCGAGATCACGCGCTTGGCCAGGGTTTCGCCCAGATTCAAGCGGGCCTGGTAAACCGAAATGTTATCCATCACCGAGTCGGGACGCGCCAGATAGACGAACTCAAAAATACAGGGGTTCAGCACCGGATGATCGGCGCATTGCCGGGCGTGCACCTGGCCTTGCAAATCTATGAACACCGCCTCGCCCGGCTGGATATTGCGATCAAACTTGTGGTTGGTGCCCTCCATGGCGACTGATTCGCTGGCCAGCATCACGGTGCCGTCAGACACGCCCATGCACAGCGGGCGAATGCCAAACGGATCGCGAAACGCCAGCACGCCATGGCCCGCAATCATGGCGATCACGGCGTACGAGCCCTTGATGCGCCGATGCACCTTGCGCACCGCCTCAAACACATCGTTCGGGCTCAAAGGCAGACCCCGGGTGGTCTCGCCAATTTCGTGCGCCAGCACATTGAGCAGCACCTCGGAGTCGCTCTCGGTGTTGATGTGTCGATGGTCGGTGCTGAACAGCTCCGCCTTGAGGGCGTGGGCGTTGGTCAGGTTGCCGTTGTGCACCAGCACGATGCCAAACGGCGCGTTGACATAAAAAGGTTGCGCCTCCTCTTCGCTGAAGGCGTTGCCCGCCGTCGGGTAGCGCACCTGGCCCAGGCCGCAATTGCCCGGCAGGGAGCGCATGTTGCGGGTGCGAAACGCGTCGCGCACCATGCCCTTGGCCTTGTGCATGAAGAACTTGCGCTCCTGCTGCGTCACGATGCCCGCGGCGTCCTGGCCGCGGTGCTGCAACAGCAGCAACGCGTCGTAAATCAGCTGATTGACCGGCGCGTTACTGACCACACCAACGATTCCACACATAGAGTTATCCTAACTTTTCAACGACTCGCTCAAGCGGGCAAATACTTCACCAATTCACTTGGCAAGGCGGGCTTTATGTTCTGCATGACGCTCAGGGACAGGGCCACGCCGACGGACTCATGCCAGGCGGGGCTGGACTTGAAGGGTGTCATGGCGGCCAGCACAGTGCCCAACAGCAGCAGCAAGACGCCCCGAAGCGCGCCAAAACCCGCCCCCAACACCCGATCCACCGGCCGCAAACCCACCGACGACATCAGCTTCTTCAGCAGCGCGGCCAGCAGGCCGCCCAACATCACCGTGGCAATAAACACCAGCAAAAAACCAGCGCCGTAACGCACCATCTCGCTGGAGCCGCTCATTGGGAGATAGTTCGCCACATCCAGCGCCAGCCACTGCGCCAGCACAAAGGCAGCAATCCAGCTCAGCACGGACAAAACCTCAAAGACCAGGCCACGCCAGGCACCCAGCAAGACCGAAAGCAACAATACTGTCGCAAAAATCCAGTCCAGCGCAGCCATGGTCATGCGCCACCGGTCACAGCGTCAGCAAGACGGCGGGCAAACTCAGCTTTTTGATTTTTTCTGCTGCTTTTTCAGCGTCTGCCCTGTCTGCGAATGGCCCGACCCGCACGCGAATGCGCTTGCCGTCTTTGGTCTCGGCCACGTGGGTATACGTCTTGAGACCGGCACGCTCAACCTTCAAACGCACTTCCTGCGCCCGCGCGGCGTCGGCAAAAGCGCCCACCTGCACCACAAAGCGGCCTTCGGTGGCGACCGGCTGCGCATCGGCCGCCTTGCCGTCGAGCAGCGCCCTGGCTTTGTCAGCGTCGCTGGGTTTCGCCGTGATGGCACTCGCCGCTGGCTTGACTGCTTGCGCACCCGCATTTTTGGCAGGCAACGGCGCGGACTCTGCCGGTGCCTGTGCACTGCCGAGATCAGGTTTTATTTCTGCTTTTGGCGGCTCTGCCGACTCTGTGATCACCACAGACTGTGGTGCCGACGCCGCCGGTGCGGGAGCCGCCGCACTGGGCGCAGGCGAGTCTGACAACACCATTGGCGGCGCTTTGTTTTTGTCGGGAATGTCAATCGGGGTGTCCACCGCGATGGGGCGGGGTTGCTTGTCAAACAACAGCGGAAAGCCAATAACACCAATCAACACCAGCACGCTGGCCCCGATCAGGCGATGTTTGGCGCGCTGGCGCATGCGCTCCACAGTCTCAGGCTGAACCGACGCGCTCGGGGCGGGATCGCCTTTTTTGCGAAACTTGAAAAAGTCCATGCAGATAAGTGTGTGAATCAGGAGTTGGGCAAATGCTTGGCCTGCAATTGGGGCACGCCGTCTTTGAGCACACCGCCCACAGTCAAGAACGATCCGAAAACCACAATTCTATCAGCGGGGTCTGCCACGGCGAGCGCGGCCTGCAGGGCCGACTCGGGATCGACACAGACCTCGGCAGAACAGTCCTTGCGCGTGTTTGCGGCTTGCCATTGCGCCATCAAATCGGTGGCGCGGGCGGCCCGCTCGGTTGGCAAATTGGTGAAATACCACTTGTCCACAATCGGATTGAGACGCGCCAGCACTGCGGCAATGTCCTTGTCCGCCATGGCACCAAACACCGCGTGCGTGGTCGGAAAAAACCCCATGGCGTCCAGGTTGGCGGCCAGCGCCGCCGCCGCATGCGGGTTGTGCGCCACATCAAGCACCAGGTTCGGCTGGCCCGGCACAATCTGAAAGCGCCCTGGCAAATCGACAAAGGCAAAGCCGTTGCGCACGGCCTGGGCGGTGATCGGCAGGCGCTCGCGCAAGGCCGTCAGCGCCGCCAGCACACCAGCCGCGTTGACCAACTGGTTGGCGCCACGCAGCGCCGGGTAGGCCATGCCGCTGTAGCGCCGCCCACGTCCGGCCCAGCCCCACTGCTGCTTGTCGCCGGTCACATTGAAGTCGACCCCCACGCGCCACAGGTCGGCACCCACTTCCAGCGCACGGTCAAGCACGGTCTGAGGCGGCAGCGGGTCGCTCACCACCACCGGTTTGCCGGTGCGCATGATGCCGGCCTTCTCATAACCAATGGCCTCGCGGGTTTTGCCAAGCAGCGCCGTGTGGTCCAGATCAATGCTGGTAATGATGGCGCAGTCAGCATCAATGATGTTGACCGCGTCGAGCCGGCCACCCAGACCGACTTCCAGGATCACGACTTCCAGCTTGCTGTTACGCATCACATCCAGAATGGCCAGCGTGGTGAATTCAAAATAGGTCAATGAGATGACATCATGGTCCTGCACCCGGGCAATTTCCACCCGACTCAGCGCAGCCACCAGGTCGGCCGCCTTGACCGCCTCGCCATTCAAACGCAGGCGCTCCTCAAAGTTCACCAGATGTGGCGAGGTGTAGGTCCCGGTGCGGTAGCCCGCCTGCATCAGTATGGACTCCAGCATGGCACAGGTCGAACCCTTGCCGTTGGTTCCCGCCACGGTGATCACCGGGCAATTGAAAGCAATACCCATGCGCCGGGCCACAGTGTGGACGCGGTCCAGACCCATGTCGATGGTGGAGGGATGCAGGCGTTCGCAGTGGTCGAGCCAGTCTTGCAGGGTTTGAGGCGTTGATGTCGTCATGCGCCGAATTGTCCACCAGACACACCACAGCAGGCACACGCCGCCGCTTTAATTCCCGCCAATGGCATGATAGGGGCCATGAATACCCCCATCATCACTGTTTATGGCATTGCAAACTGCGACTCGGTCAAAAAAGCGCGCAGCTGGCTCACCGAGCATGGCCTGGCCCATGCGTTCCATGATTTCAAGAAGCAAGGCGTTCCCACCGCGCAATTGCCGGGTTGGCTGAGCGCTGCAGGCTGGGAACTGTTGCTCAACCGCAAGGGCACCACCTGGCGCAAACTCGACGAAGCCGCGCGACTGGCCGTCGTGGACGCGCCTTCGGCCACGACGCTGATGCTGGCCCAGCCCAGCGTGATCAAACGACCCGTCGTGGTGTGGCCCAACGGCCAGGTCAGCGTGGGCTTTGATGCGGCGGTATTTGCCGCCCGCGCGGTGCCTTAAAACCCAAAATGCGGTCATGGTGAGCAATGCGCGGCGAGCCGTGCCCTTGGCAACATGACCACTCCCCTAAAATCGTTGTTTTTCACCGATCAAAAGCACCTTCAGCATGACCACCACTCAAATTGACGGCGTGTCCGTCACCGCGCAAGCGAGCGTTTACTTCGACGGCAAGTGCGTCAGCCACAGCATCACGTTTGCCGATGGCACAAAAAAAACAGTCGGCGTGATTTTGCCCGCCACCCTGACCTTCAACACCGGCGCCCCCGAGGTCATGGAATGTGTGGCCGGCAGCTGCGAATACAGGCTGGCTGGCACCGAGGCGTGGATCACATCCGGCCCCGGTGAAAACTTCAGCATTCCCGGCAATGCCCAATTCGACATTCGCGTCACCGAGCCCTACCACTACATCTGCCACTTCGGTTGAACCCCATGAGCGCCACCATCCTTCAAAACATTCCCGCCGGCCAAAAGGTCGGCATCGCCTTCTCCGGCGGCCTCGACACCAGCGCCGCGCTGCACTGGATGAAACTCAAGGGCGCCCTGCCCTACGCCTACACCGCCAACCTGGGCCAGCCCGACGAGACCGATTACGACGAGATTCCGCGCAAGGCGATGGAATACGGCGCAGAAAAGGCCCGCCTGATCGACTGCCGTAGCCAACTGGCAGCCGAGGGCCTGGCGGCGCTGCAAAGCGGCGCCTTTCACATCAGCACCGCCGGCGTGACCTACTTCAACACCACGCCCATCGGCCGCGCCGTGACCGGCACCATGCTGGTGGCGGCGATGAAAGAAGACGACGTCAACATCTGGGGCGACGGCAGCACCTTCAAGGGCAACGACATCGAGCGCTTTTACCGCTACGGCCTGCTCACCAACCCGTCTCTCAAGATTTACAAGCCCTGGCTGGACCAAGCCTTCATTGACGAACTCGGCGGCCGCGCGGAAATGTCGGCGTTCATGACCGAGCATGGTTTTGGCTACAAGATGAGTGCCGAAAAAGCCTACAGCACTGATTCCAACATGCTCGGCGCCACGCACGAGGCCAAGGACCTGGAAAACCTGAACTGCGGCATGCGCATCGTCAACCCGATCATGGGCGTGCCGTTCTGGCGTGACGACTGCGTCGTGAAAGCCGAAGAGGTAACGGTGCGCTTTGAAGAAGGCCGCCCGGTGGCCTTGAACGGCATCGAATACCCCGACCTGGTCAGCCTGATCCTGGAAGCCAACCGCATTGGCGGGCGCCACGGCCTGGGCATGAGCGACCAGATCGAGAACCGCATCATCGAGGCCAAGAGCCGGGGCATCTACGAGGCTCCCGGGCTGGCGCTGCTGTTCATCGCCTACGAGCGCTTGGTGACCGGCATCCACAACGAAGACACCATCGAGCAGTACCGCGACAACGGCCGCAAACTGGGCCGCCTGCTGTACCAGGGCCGCTGGTTCGATTCACAAGCCATCATGCTGAGGGAGACCGCACAGCGCTGGGTGGCGCGCGCCGTGACTGGCGAAGTGACGCTGGAACTGCGCCGCGGCAATGATTATTCGCTGCTCAACACCGAGTCAAGCAACCTGACCTATGCGCCCGAGCGCCTGAGCATGGAAAAGGTGGAAGACGCGCCGTTTTCTCCCGCTGACCGCATTGGCCAGCTGACCATGCGCAACCTCGACATCGTGGACACCCGCGCCAAACTGGGCATTTATGCCAAGTCCGGCCTGCTGTCACTGGGCGGCGGTGGCGACCTGCTCAGCCTTACCAGCGAGAGCAAACGCTGATAAGTCAGGCGTTTTCCCCGCGGACGAAAGCCCATCGCGGCGAGGGCGCCGCTCCTACAACGGGTCAGGTACATCTTGCAGGAGGCCCGCCTCGGGCCGATGGCTGCCTAACGCCCGAGGTATTGCCGGGCAATGGGGCGCACGGCCGATGCCTTGATGCCGAGCGAATCGAGGCCCGGGTGCTTGCCAGTGGCGACGTTGTCGACCTTCATTGATTCCAGGTTGTCCAGGCTCATCATTGGCTCGCCCGGGGCCATGCCCATCACGGTGGCCTGAAGCCGCGCTGCCCACGCCGGCAGCGGAATCACCAACCGGCCCATGCCGCCGCCCGTACCGCTGAGTTGTGCGGATATCTGTACCAACTGCTTCAGGGTCAGCACCTCCGGGCCAAAGGCCTCGATCACGCGCGGCGACGGCTGCGCGCTGGCACCGGACAGGCAGCGCACCACAGCCATAGCCAAGTCTTCCACCCACACTGGCTGAAATTTGGCATCGGCGCCCGCCAGCGGCACCATCGGCAGCACCTTTTGCAGCTTGGCAAACATGTTCAAAAATTTGTCACCTTCACCAAAAACCACGCTGGGTCGCAGGATGCTTAGATCGAACCCGGCCTGCGCTGCGTCCCCGGCGCTGCCGCCCATGGCCGCCTGCACCAGCACCGCCTCGCCCTCCCCCTTGCTGCGCAGGTACATGGACGGCGCCAGCGTGGGCTGCAGAGAATCTGCGCCCAGGGCACTGATGTGCACCACCTGACCAACACCCGCGGCCAGACAGGCGTGCGCAATTTTTCGCGGCAAGGCCACGTGCGCGTGCTCGAAAGCCGCCTGCGTGCCGTGCAATATGGCAACCAGATTCACCAGCGCGTCATGCCCGGCCACTGCCTGCGTCAGGGCGGCCTCGTCATGCACGTCAATCTGCCGCACCGTGAGGCGGGGCAAATGCATGACGGCTTTGGCATTGATGGCCCGCCGCGTTGGTACGGTTACCTGCCAGCCCTCGCGCGCCAATTTTTCACACAGATGGGTACCAACAAAGCCGGTACCGCCTAAAACAATGATTTTTTTCATAAATTGATGATGCGTTAAAAGTGAAAAAGCGCTGCCCTGGGACCGATTAAATGATAACCGGCTCGGTTTGAAGCAGAATGCCAAAGCGTTCGTACACGCTGGTCTGGATCGCTTTGGCCAGTGTCATGACCTCACCGCCCGTGGCACCCGAGCCATCCACGCCACTGCCACGATTAACCAGCACCAGCGCCTGTTTTTCATAAACTCCGGCCTGCCCGACCGACTTGCCACGCCAGCCGCAGGCATCGATCAGCCAGCCCGCAGCCAGTTTGACCGATCCATCGGCCAGCACATAGTGCACCACCTTGGGGTCGCGGGCAATGATGTCGGCACATTGCTCGGGGCTTACGGTGGGATTCTTGAAGAAACTGCCGGCGTTGCCGGTCACGTCGGGGTCGGGCAGTTTGGCGCGGCGAATGGCGCACACCCAGTCATACAACTGGCGGGCTGTGGGCTGGGTGACACCTTGCTCAGCCATTTTCTTGTCAATGTCGGCATACCCCAGCACCGGCTTCCAGGGCTTGGGCAGGGCAAAACGCACGCGCAAAATCAGCGCCCGGTCCTTCAGACCCACGGCCTGATGACCCACCGTGGCGTCTGAAGCGCTGGTGTGCTTGAACACCGAGTCGCGGTAGCCAAACGCGCATTGCGCCGCATTCAGGGTGAATATCTGCCCGGTCTGCAGATCAATGGCATCCAGCGAATCAAAGCGGTCCTGCAGTTCAACCCCGTAGGCGCCAATGTTTTGCACCGGTGAGGCACCCACGGTGCCCGGAATCAGGGCCATGTTTTCCAGCCCGGGGTAGCCCGATTCCAGCGTCCAGGTGACAAAGTCATGCCAGTCTTCACCGGCGCCGGCCTCCACGATAAAGGCCTTTGCGGTTTCTTGTGCCAGGCGCCGGCCCATCACCTCGACTTTCAGCACCAGCGGCTTCACATCTCCGGTGAGCACGATGTTGCTGCCGCCACCGAGCACAAATTTCGGGCTCGCGGCCCATTTGGGATCTGCCAGCAAAGCCTGCACATCGGATTCACCGCTGATGCGCACCAGGGCATGGGCCTTGGCCACGATGTGGAAGGTGTTAAAAGGCTGAAGGGGAACGTTTTTCTGGACTAACATGGCGGGATTGTCGAACATTTAGCGAGAACCCCTATGCCCTCTTTTGATACCGTTTGCGAAGCCAGCATGGTCGATGTGAAACACGCCATTGAAAACACCACCAAGGAAATCACCACCCGCTTTGACTTCAAGGGCACGCCGGCTGCCATCGAGCTCAAGGACAAGGAGATCACGCTGATTGGCGACGCTGACTTCCAGCTCAGCCAGATCGAGGACATCCTGCGCAACAAGCTCACCAAACGCAACGTGGACGTGCGTTTTCTGGACAAGGGTGATGTGCAAAAAATGGGGGGTGACAAGGTCAAGCAGGTCATCAAGGTGCGTGACGGCATCGAGACCGAGTTGGGCAAGAAAATCCAGCGCATCATCAAGGACAGCAAGATCAAGGTGCAGGCCGCCATCCAGGACGGCAAATTGCGTGTGAGCGGCACCAAGCGCGACGACCTGCAGGCCGCCATGGCGCTGATGCGCAAGGAAATCACCGACATTCCGCTGAGCTTTGACAACTTTCGCGATTGAGCACGCCTGCCTTGCCTGCGCGGCCCGTTCACCATGAGTTTTATCCTCAAGTCTGAAGACGAATACGAAGACCTGCTGGGCCTTTGGTCCGACCTTGAGTCAGGCCTGGCCATGCTTCTGAGCTACCCGTTCAAGGTGCAGGAGTTTTCAGCCCGCGTTGAGCAATACGACCGCTGGATGCAAAACCTGATCCAGTACGACACCGACGTTGCGCTGTACCTGCTGTTCCAGTTGGCCTCACACTCGCCCGCGGGCTACAGCCCTTCCCACGCGCTGGTGTGCGCCGTGTTGTGCCATCTGGTCGCGCAGGAGGTTCAACTGCCGCAGCACGAGCGCGACAGCCTGGTGCACGCCGCGCTGACCATGAACATTGCCATGACCAAACTGCAGGACCAGTTGGCCATCCAGAGCGGTCGGCCAACCCCTGAGCAGGAGGTCGCCTTGCAGGCCCACGAGGCAGCCGGGGCTCAGTTGTTGCGCGACCTGGACGTGCAAAATGCGCTCTGGCTGCAAACGGTGCAAGAGCATCACCAGGTTCAGCCCTTCAGCCAGAATTTGTTGAGCCTGCCGCCGCCCCGGCGCCTGGCACACATGCTGAATGTGGTTGACCGCTATGCCGCCATGATCAGCCCCCGGCTGTCACGCGAGGGTCGCAGCGCATCCGAGTCGGCCAAAAGCATCCTGAAAATTGGCAATACCCAGAACAACCAGGTGGGCGAAACACTGGTGCATGTCGTCGGCCTGTTTCCACCGGGCACATTTGTGCAGCTTGACGACGCCAGCATTGGCGTGGTGCTGCGCCGCAGCCAGCAGGACAACCGTCCCGACGTGGCCATTGTGCTCAGCGACAAAGGCTTGCTGATGCGCCCGCCCGCCCTGCATTCAAGCGCCAGCGGCAAACCGGTCATCAGCGCCGCCCTGCCCGCGTCAATGGTTCAGGAGCGTGTCAACCACCACCTGATCCTGCAACTGGGCACACGATCCATCTGAACATGCATGAACCGCGTCTGAATCGCGCCCTGCGCGACATGCTCAGGCGCCAGCGCGTGGCCAGCCTGGGCACCCTCAGCGCCAAGGGCGAGCCATTTGTGTCGATGGTGCCATTTGCCATTGACCCCAAGGCTGCCTGCCTGGTCATTCACGTGAGCCTGCTGGCGCCGCACACGCGCAACTTGCTCACCAACCCCGCGGTATCGCTGATGGTGATGCAGCCCGAAACCGCGGATGAGCCGGTGCACGCCCTGCCGCGCGTTTCCATGGATGGCACAGCCGCGCGGCTGCAGCCCGAGAGCCCCGGCTGGCAGGACGCGCGCCAAGCCTATCTGGCGCGCTTTCCGGAGGCCGAGGCCATGACGCAGCTGGGTGATTTCAGCTTTGTCGCCATCTACCCCAAGGCGGCGCGCCAGGTGGCTGGCTTTGGCGCAGCCCGGCCGCTGGAAGCCGACGAACTGGCCAGTCTGCTAAGGCCTTTGTGAAGGGGCCGCGGGCTTTTCCTGGCCGTTGTTGATGAACGCCACCATCATGCGCGCCACCGCCACGCCGTCGTGCCCCAGGGCCAGTCCCTGGGTGCAGGACTGGTACTTTTCCTCACCCAATTGGGTGCGACGCTTGTTGAGCAAAAAAGCGCTGTAGTCTTCGACAAACTCGGGGTGAGGCTGCACGCAAAACACGTGGTCATCCACCGCAAAGGCCGCCACCGGGCAAAAGTCGCTGGTGGCCAGCAGCCTGGCGCCACTGGGCAAGTCAAACACCTGGTCCTGATGGCTGGCCAGCAAGGCCACCTCGTGGCGGCCCTGCGCCTGCGGTAAATCAGCTGCCAGCCATTGGTACTGCATGCGTCCAGCGCCCCAACCCTGCGGCGCGCGCGCCACTTTCGAACCCAGGCAGAGGGCAATCAACTGGTGGCCAAAACAAACGCCAATGAGTTTCTTTTTGGTCCTCAACAGCGCCTCCACCTGTTCCCTGAGCTTGAGCACCCAGGGCTCCTGAGAGAAAGAATCAGCCTTGCTGCCGGTGAGCAGCACTGCGTCGTAGCCATCAAACGAGTCCGGGTACTCGCCCCTGACGGTGTTGAAAATGTCAAATGTGCCCTCGGCCCCGGCCTGGCGCAACAGGCGCTCGAACATGGCGCCATAGCCGATGTAGGTTGACTCAACCGCGGGGTCCAGAAAATCATTATCAAGAATACAGAGCTTCATGGCTGGTCACCTTTGGGGTGAGATTTTTGATCGGACCGAGGCGGGTGCCGGTGGCCGTGCTTGGCGGGCCCATGCGCTGGCGCGTGCGTAACCAAGCCAGCGTCCGCCTTTTTACCCAGCCTCGATTCAGTTCCCTTGATTAGCCGGTTGATGTTCTCGGCATGCCGGTAGAGCAAAAACAGCGACATCACCGCCACACTCAATGCCACACTCTTGCTCATCATCCACAGCCCGCCATTGCCCAGCACGTACACCACCGGGGCCAACAGTGCTGCCGTGATGGAAGCCAGCGAAGAAAAACGAAAGACAGCCGCCATCAGCAGCCAGATCAGGGCCACGGCCAGCCCCAGCCAGCCGCTGAAACCCAGCAACACGCCCAATGCCGTCGCCACGCCCTTGCCACCGGCAAATTTGAAAAACACCGGAAACACATGGCCCAAAAATGCGGCCAGGCCCACCAGCGCCATGGTTCCGTCGCCCAGCCCGTAAGCCGAGCCGTACCACTTGACCAGCATCACCGGCAACCAGCCCTTGGCCGCATCGAGCAACAGCGTGAGGATGGCGGCCGCCTTGCTGCCAGAACGCAGCACATTGGTGGCGCCCGGATTTTTACTGCCAAAAGTGCGCGGGTCACTCAAGCCCATGGCGCGGCTGACAATGACCGCAAAAGACAGCGACCCGACCAGGTAGCCGGCCAACACCGCCAACAGCGGCAAAAAACTCTGCATGGATTCCAAATCAACTCCTGGATGCCCAAAGGCTTGGGCGCAATGGCGCTATTTTGCCAGTGTCAGGTCAACACCTCGGCCAGCGCGCACTGCACCGGTTTGGCAGCCAGCAAGGTCACGCACACTTGCGGATCAATTCCCACCAAATAACCGCGCCGTCCGCCGTTGATCAAGATTTTGGGCAACGCCAAAATGGTGGACTCAACATACACCGCCATGGCGCGCCGTGTGCCAAATGGCGATGTGCCACCCACCAGATAGCCGCTGTGCCGGTTGGCCACCTCGGGCGCGCAGGGCTCCACCGACTTGGCGCCGATCTGGCGCGCCAGGTTTTTAGTCGACACTTTCCGGTTGCCGTGCATCAACACCACCAGCGGCTTGGCGTCCTGGTCTTGCATGATGAGGGTTTTGACCACATGAAAAGGATCCCAGCCCAGTTCGGCCGAGCTGTGCAGCGCACCGCCATGCTCCAGATACTCGTAAGGGTGCTCGCTGAAGGCGACCTGATGGCGCTTTAAAAGCTGGGTTGCCGGGGTTTCGCTGACGTGCTCTTTTTTGGCCATACGTTTTTTCCAGCCAGGTGACTGGGTTTACTTCAACTCGTACTCAAAGGTACTCACCACCCGCAACCGCTTCAGGCGCGAGCTGCCGTTGTCAAAATCATTGCCATCGTCGCCGGTGATGCGAATCACGCCTTGATTGGCATTTTTCAGCGGACCAAGTTCGGCGCCCGCTTCGGCAGCAAACTTGGTCGCCTGCTCACGGGCGTTGCGTGTGGCCTCAGCCAGCAGCGGCGCCTTGACGTCGTTAAAGCCGCGCAACTGAAAGCGCGGACCGCTTTGCCCGTTGCCCTCGCCGCCCAACTGCACGCCAGCCTGAATCAATGGATCAACCGCGCGCGCCGCAGCTTCGACATCGGTCACCCGCGCCGACTTCACCAGCACCTGGCCGGTGCCGTTGAAGCGCAACGGCTGATTGCCCTGCGCGTACTCGCGCGCAAAGAGGTCTTGCACCTGCAGCGGCCTGGCCTCCACCTCTGCATCGGCGAAACCGCGGGTTTTCAGGAACGCCATCACCTTGTCGCGGTCTGCCGACAGCGCCTGCTGCACGCCGCCAAAGTCGCTGCCCGCGCGGCGAAAGGACAGTGTCCAGACCGCAAAGTCGCTCTGTACTTCCATTTCGGCCAAGCCCTTGACCGTGACCGAACGGTCCGACATGCGAAAGCGCTCCAGGCCATGACCCACGGCAAAACCGGCGATGGCAATGCCCAGGCCCACCAAAAATGCGGCCATCAGCCGAGGGAAAAATTGGTTCATGAGGTGCTTCCTATTCAGGTCATTCACGCGCGAAGGCCCGCCCTACTGCGCCGGGTCGCGCAATTCCCAGCGAATGGCGTCAATCTGGGCCAACAGGTCTTTTGAAAGCAGCGTGCCCCAGGCGTTCAGACACTCGTCAAGCTGCGCCACCGATGTGACACCAATGATGGTGCTGGCCACTTGCCACTTGGTGTAGCAAAAGGCCAGTGCCAACTGCAGCGGTGTCAGGCCGTGCGCTCGGGCCAATGCACTGTAGCGTTTGGCCGCAGCCAGCGCCTCTGGGCGACCCCAGCGCTGCTTGCGTGAAGACTCAAACTTGGTCAACCGGGCCTGTGCCGGTGCGCCGTGGCCGGTCAAACCTGTGCTGTCATATTTTCCCGTCAGCAAACCAAACGACAACGGCGAATAAGCCAGCAGCGACACGCCCAAGTGATGCAAGGTTTCATCCAACGCGTTTTCGACACTGCGGTTGAGCAAGCTGTAGCAGTTTTGCACCGTGGCAACGCGCGGCAGACCATACTGCTCAGCCAGCCGCACAAATTCGTGCACCCCATACGGCGTCTCGTTCGACAAGCCCACGGCGCGCACCTTGCCGGCTTGAACCAGCTTGTGCAAAGCCTCCAGCTGGGCGTGAATGGATGTGCCTTCGTCCGCTTTGGGTTGGTAATAAATGCCGCCAAACGCGGGCACGCTACGCACCGGCCAATGAATCTGGTACAGGTCAATCACATCGATCTGCAAACGCTTCAAGCTGCCGTCACAGGCTTGCAGAATGTCGTCGACGGTCAAATCCGGGCTGCCACCGCGAATCCACGGCATGTTGCGCGACGGGCCCGCCACCTTGGTCGCCAGCACCAGTTTTTGCCGGGCGCCCGGGCGCTTGCTGAGCCACTTGCCAATGATTTTCTCAGTGGCGTTGAAGGTTTCGGCACGCGGTGGTACCGCATACATTTCGGCGGTGTCGATAAAGTTGACACCACGCTCGAGCGAACGGTCCAGGATGTCAAAGGCCGTGGCCTCGTCGACCTGCTCGCCAAAGGTCATGGTGCCCAGGCAAATTGGGGTCACTTGCAGGTCGCTCTGACCCAGTTGAATGCTTTTCATGTTGCTTCGATTGCGATCAGGCAGCCGCCTTGGCAGCACGGCGCACAGAGGAGCCAACCTTGACCTGTGCCGTGCCCTCAATCACCGCTGCCCCATTGACGCTGCAAATGGTTTGCAGCAGCACGCGGCAGCGCGCCTCGTTAATTTCAAGCACCTGCACGGTGGCATTAACCGTGTCACCAGGGCGCACCGGGTTAAGAAACTTCAAGCTTTGCTCCAGGTAAACCGTGCCCGGCCCTGGCAGGCGGTTGGCCAATACCGCCGAAATCAGGCTGGCAGACAACATGCCGTGGGCAATGCGGCCCTTGAAAGGCGTGCTGGCAGCATATTCTTCATTCAGGTGAACCGCGTTGACGTCGCCCGAGACGCCCGCAAAAATCAGAATGTCGGCCTCCGTGATGGTCTTGGCAAAGGTGCCGGTCATGCCGACTTGCAGGTCTTCGATGTCGTAGCCGCTTTGTTCATTCATGGTGTTTTCTATCTTTTCATGCCGTGTAAATTTGGGTCAAAAGCTTGGCTGCGCGCATCAGTATCGGCCAGGTGTCAAGCAACGTGGCCAGTGGCAAGCGCCTGAGCCCGCGCCTCTTCCTGCAAGCGCAGCACGCGGCGCTGCACCTTGCCGGTGGTGGTCATGGGCAGGGCATCCAGAAACTCGATCTCCTTGGGGTATTCATAGGGCGCCAGTTTGTCCCTGACGTGGGTTTGCAGTTGCTCCACGAGTTCAGCCTCAAATTGCGCCTGCGTTCCCGGGTAGCTCGCGCGGGCAGCCAGAAAATCTGGCGCCAGCACCACAAAGGCCTTGACCACCGCGCCGCGTGCGGCGTCGGGCTTGGGCACCACTGCCACGTTGGCCACGGCCGGGTGCTTGACCAGGCAGTTCTCGATCTCACCCGGGCCGATGCGGTAACCCGCTGACTTGAACACGTCGTCACTGCGGCCCTGGTACCAAAGATAACCCTGGGCATCCCGGCTGGCCAGGTCGCCGGTGCGGCACCAGTCCCCGGTGAACTTGGCCAGCGTGGAGGCTGCGTTCTTCCAGTAGCCCAGAAAGAAAATGGGGTCGGGCTGACCGTGGATGTCATGGCGATTGACCGCCACGTCACCCGCCACGCCCTCGGCACACTCGTTGCCGTAATCATCGATCACCGCCAGCCGGTGGCCGGGGTAGCCCATGCCCATGCTGCCGGGCTTGGGTGGCCATAGGGCAGCGCAGTTGCCCACGATGTAGTTGATCTCGGTCTGGCCAAACATTTCATTGACCGTCACGCCCAATTGCGCCTGGCAGTAGTCAAACACCGCGTCCCCCACCTCCTCGCCGGCGCTCATGATGGCTTGCAGCTTCAGGTCAAACTGCTGATTGACCGTCTGGCTGGCGCTGCCCGGGAAGGCCTTCATCATGGCCTTGAGCGCGGTCGGGAACAAAAAGGTGTGCGTGACACGGCAGTCGCGCAGCAGTTCCAGCGCGGCTTGCGGGCTGAAGCGGCCATTGAACGCCACGATCGGGCGGCCAAAATAAAGAGAGGGCAACAGCGCGTCCATCAGACCGCCGGTCCAGGCCCAGTCAGCCGGACTCCAGAAGATGGCTTGCGAGCCAGTTGGCACAAGGTCGGGGTTGGTCAACCCGCGCAAGCGCTCAACGGGTTCGGCTTGCGCGGCCATCTCAAAGCCGAACCAGTTCTGGCTGCATAGAAAACCGGTCAGGTTGCCGATCAGCGCCTGGTGCGGTAGCAACGCACCCTTGGGGTTTCCGGTGGTGCCGCTGGTGTAAATCAAGATTGCCGGGGCGTCGGAGCGTGTGGCCACCATGGCAAACTTGTTGCTGGCAGCCCCAAGCGCCTTGGCATAGGTTGTATCAGCCAGGTGTTGCGTCGCCATGTCGAGCCCCACCCCCAACACCTTGCGCAAAGCCGGGCATTGGGTACGAACTGCCTGCACATTGGCCAGCGTCTGTGCGTCGCCAATGGCCACCACCGCGGCGCTGTCCTGCAGCCGAAACGCCAGCGCCTCCGGGCCGAATAATTGCGACAGCGGCATCGCGACGGCGCCCATTTGCAGCACTGCGATGTAGGCCACGGCGGTTTCGAATCGCTGCGGCATCACGATGGCAACCCGGTCACCCGGCTGCACGCCCATGCCGACCAGCGCGTTGGACAGGCGATTGGCCCGCTCTTGCAGTTTGGAAAAAGAGTGGGATGTGCTTTCAGCCCCGGGCTGGCAGGTCTGGACAGCGATGTTGTTTGCGGTGTTTGGCTGCGCTGCCCAGCGCGCGCAACAGGCTTGCGCCATGTTGAAATGCACCGGCACCTGCCAGGCAAACGCGCCGTGCAATCTGGCGTAGGTGTTTGGGAAATCCCAGGCGCACACCACGCCACCGGACTTTGGCCCAGCTGCTTTGTCGCTGTATTGACTGACTGTCATGGCGATGACTCCTTATGATCCGTCAAATGTACCCAATCCAGAGAATTTCCCATAGCGAGTTTGCCCCTATTCGCGGTCTCAATTACCACGTGCGGCGCTGGGGCCATCCCGCTGCAGGCAAAACGCCGCTGGTGCTGCTGCACGGCTGGATGGACGTGGCAGCCAGCTTCCAGTTTGTGGTCGATGCCCTGGCCGGCCAGCACTTTATCATCGCCCCGGACTGGCGCGGCTTTGGCCTGACCCGGTCTGGCGGCGCCGACGCGTTCTGGTTCCCCGATTACCTGGCCGACCTTGACGCGCTGCTGGACCACTACGCACCGGGCCAGGGCGTTGATCTGGTCGGCCACAGCATGGGCGGCAACGTGGCCATGATCTACGCCGGGGTGCGGCCCGAGCGGGTGCGCCGGCTGGTCAATCTGGAAGGCTTTGGCATGCCAGCCACCCGGCCGGAACACGCGCCTGGCCGGTATGCGCAGTGGATGGACGAGGTCAGGCGGCTGCGCGGCGGTGCGCTGCACCTGAAAACCTACGATTCCCGCGAGGCTGTGGCGCGCCGTCTGATGAAAACCAACGCCCGCCTGGGCGCCGACAAGGCACACTGGCTGGCCGGCCACTGGGCGGCCGAGTTGACTCCCGGCCAGTGGTCCATTCTGGGCGAAGCGGCCCACAAGGTCACCAGTGCCCAGCTTTACCGGGTTGATGAGGTGCTGGCCATCTTCCGCAATATCAAGGCCCCGACGTTGATGGTGGAGGCCGAGGACGACAGCATGGCACATTGGTGGAAGGGGAAATTCACCCATGCAGAGCACCGCGAGCGCATGAACTCGGTGGCCAATCTTGAGATTGTGCAAGTGCCTGACTGCGGCCACATGCTGCACCATGACCAGCCGCAGGCCGTGGCCGCCTTGATTGAAGGCTTTCTTTAACCCAGCCAGACTGGCTCAGCCATAAAAATCAGTGGCGTTTAAGTTTTGGCAGTGGTAGGCTATTTGCCGGGAACATATTCCAGTCATTACCCGAGGAGGTCATACATGAAGAATGCATTGACATCACGCCCCTGTCACCCCCCAAACACTTGGGCCAGACCTTTGGCTGCGGCGGCCGTGCTTGCGTGCTGCGGGGTAGCATCAGCCCAAAACCAGGTGGTCAAGCCGCCTGTGGCGCAGTATTGGATGGATGTGGCAACGATCTCCATGGCAGGCATGGACGACCTGCCCGACATGGGCGCCCTGGGCGGATTGCTGGGTGGCATGGCCGGTATGCCTGGCTTGGGCGGCGTCAGTTTTGGCGCCACCCGCGGCATGATGCCCGGCCGCTGGCTGGACCTGGCGGTTCAATCACAACGCAAGCCTGCCGGGCCCGAGGCTGTTCAGGCCATTCCGAGCGGTCAGGGCATGGGCCCGAGCCTGACGCTATTGCCCGTCAAGGCGCAAGCCGAGCGGCCAGGCCAGCGCGGTGGCAGCGTGGACGAAGTGCCTGAGCAACCCAAAGGCCGCATTCTGTTTTACTGGGGCTGCAGCGACAGCGTGCGCCCCGGCCAGCCGCGCATTCTGGACTTTGCCAAAGCTGGCGTTGAGGATTACGGTAAGTTCATGATGGGCCGCGCCACGCGCGACACCGGCGCCAAGGCCATTCCCGGGCACGCGGTCTGGCCCAACGAGACACACCGCCAGAAAGTACCGCCGCAAGCCTCCCTGGTTGGACAGCACGCACTGACCGGCGACGGGTTGCCTGCCAGCCTGCAATTTGCCGTTGGCCAGCAGCAGGATTTCATGCCCAAACTGGCCCTGATCAGCCAGGGTGGCGGGGCTGGCGCCACGAGGCTCAGCTGGCAAAGTCTGCCCACCGCGCAAGCCTATTTTTTGAACGCCATGAGCGGCAGCGACAACGCGGGCGCCACCGAGATGGTGATCTGGAGTTCATCCGAGGTGCCTGAGCCGGGCTGGGGCCTGATGGACTACGCCAGCAACGCCAATGTGGACAAGTGGCTCAGGGAAAAGGTCCTGCTGCCCGCCAACAAGACCGATTGCGCCATTCCAGCCGGAATTTTTGCCAAAGCCGAAGGCGCCATGTTGCGCGGCATTGCCTATGGCCAGGAACTCAACCTGGCGCATCCACCCCGCCCCGCCGACAAGCGCATTGCCTGGGAACCGGAGTGGGCGGCCAAGATTCGCGTCAAAGCCATGACCATGGTCATGCTGGGTGAAGAAGCTGCCGCAGCGGGATCTGGCAGGCCTGCCCGCAGCCAGACAGAAGAGGCGGCACCCGCTGACTCGGGCAACAAACCGCCCATCGGCATTCCCGGCCTGCCAGACGTGGGCAAAGCCCTCAAAGGCCTGTTTGGGGGCTGAGTTGGCCCAATGATGAAGGAGATGCTGACGACGTGAGAAAATGCCGGGTTATTTGACAATTCATCAAAATCAGGACCCGCATCATGGAAGCAGAACGCATCAACGCCCTTGGCACCCAATTGGCCGATTTGACCGCCCGTACCCTTGAATTACGGGGGTATCTTTGACTACGATGCCAAGTTTGAACGCCTGAGAACCGTCAACGCCTCGCTCGAAGACCCCAGCGTCTGGAACGACCCCAAGCGCGCCCAGGAGTTGGGCCGGGAGAAAAAAGCGCTCGACGGCGTGGTGGTGACCATCAGCGAATTAGAGAGCGAACTCGCGGACAACACCGAACTGTTCGAGATGAGCAAGGAAGAAGGCGATGAGGCCGGCCTGCATCACATTGAAGAAGAAGTCGCCAAGCTCGAAGACATCGTCAAGGGCCTGGAGTTCCGCCGCATGTTCAACAACCCGGCCGATCCGCTGAACTGTTTTGTTGACATCCAGTCTGGCGCGGGCGGCACCGAGGCCTGCGACTGGGCCAGCATGCTGCTGCGCCAGTACCTGCGCTACTGCGAGCGCAAGGGCTTCAAGACCGAGATCGAAGACGAAACGCCGGGCGACACCGCCGGCATCAAGGGCGCGTCGTTCAAGGTGGAGGGCGAATATGCCTTTGGCCTGCTGCGCACCGAGACTGGCGTACACCGGCTGGTGCGCAAAAGCCCGTTTGACTCGTCGGGTGGCCGCCACACCAGCTTTGCCAGCGTGTTTGTCTACCCCGAGATTGACGACTCGATCGAGATCAATATCAACCCCTCCGACGTGCGCACCGACACCTACCGTGCCAGCGGCGCCGGTGGCCAGCACATCAACAAGACCGACTCGGCGGTGCGCCTGACCCATCTGCCCACCGGCATTGTGGTGCAGTGCCAGGACGGTCGCAGCCAGCACGGCAACCGCGACATCGCCTGGAAGCGCCTGCGCTCCAAGCTGTACGACTTCGAATTGCGCAAGCAGCAAGAAGAGCAGCAAAAGCTCGAAGACGGCAAAACCGACGTGGGTTGGGGCCACCAGATTCGCAGCTATGTGCTCGACAACAGCCGCATCAAGGACCTGCGAACCAACTACGAGACCTCAGCCACGCAGAAGGTGCTGGACGGTGATTTGGACCAATTCATTGAAGCCTCCTTGAAGCAGGGCGTTTGATGGCTGCTGCCAAAATCCCGGGCCGTGTCGAAGCCCTGATCTTCGACATGGACGGCACCATGATCGACTCGATGGGTTACCACGCCCAAAGCTGGGAGATCTTTGCCCGCCAGCACGGCCTGAGCATTGAGATTGACGACCTGATGCGCCGCACCACCGGGCGCACCGGGGCCGAGTGCATGCGCGAACTGTTTCAGCGCGACCTGGCCAACGACGAGGCCTGGGCCCTGATAGCCAAAAAAGAGCAGATTTACCGCGAGCTGTTCGGCCCGGTGTTTGCCGAGGTGGCGGGCTTCAAGGCGTTTTATGCGCAAGCCCTGGCTCTCAACTTGAAGCTGGGCGTGGGCACAGCCGGTGACCAGCACAACATTGCTTTCGCCATGTCGCACCTGGAATTGACACCTGCGCCGCAGGCGATTGTGGGTGGTGATGAAGGGCTGCCGGGCAAACCCGAACCTGCCATTTTTCTCGAAGTCGCCCGCCGGATGAACGCCAGGGCTGCGGGCTGCATCGTTTTTGAAGACGCCCCGTTTGGCATTGAAGCGGCGCGTCGCGCCGGCATGCAGGCGGTCGCCATCTGCAGCGCCCATTCAGCCGACCAACTGGCAGGCCCCCACGTGATCGCCGCAGCGCGCGATTACCATGAACTCTTAAATTCGAATTTCCTGGAGACTCTGCATGTTGCCACTTCGTGACGCAAACGCCCCCGCCGCGGTCATTCGCCGCGCCGACTACACCCCTCCGGCCTATTGGATCGATACCGTTCATCTGAACTTTGACCTTGATCCCGTCAAGACGCGCGTGCTCAACAAAATGACACTGCGCCGCAACCCCGACGTGCCGGCCCAGGCGCTGCGCCTGGACGGCGACGAGCTGAATCTGGCGCGCGTGCTCGTCAATGGCGCAGGCACCTCGTTCAAGATGGACGCAGGCCAGCTGGTGCTGGAAAACCTGCCCGATTCCGAAAGCTTTGAACTCGAGATTTTCACCACCTGCGCTCCCGCCAAGAACACCAAACTGATGGGCTTGTACGTCAGCAACGAGTCGTTTTTTACCCAATGCGAGGCCGAGGGTTTCCGGCGCATCACTTATTTTCTGGACCGCCCCGACGTGATGGCCAGCTTTACCGTGACGCTGCGTGCCGACAAAGCCAAGTACCCGGTCTTGCTCTCCAACGGCAACCTGCTTGAGAGCGGCCTGCTGGACGACGGGCGCCACTTTGCCACCTGGGTCGACCCGCACAAAAAGCCCTGCTACCTGTTCGCACTGGTGGCGGGCACGCTGGTGTGCCGCGAGCAGCGCATCACCTCGCGCGCCGGCACAGACCACCTGCTGCAGGTCTACGTGCGCCCCGGCGACATGGACAAGACCGAGCACGCCATGAACTCGCTGGTCAACTCGGTCATTTGGGACGAAGCCCGCTTTGGCCTGCCGCTGGACCTGGAGCGTTTCATGATTGTGGCCACCAGCGACTTCAACATGGGCGCCATGGAAAACAAGGGCCTCAACGTCTTCAACACCAAGTACGTGCTGGCCAACCAGGCCACCGCCACCGATGTCGACTTTGCCAACATCGAGAGCGTGGTCGGCCATGAGTATTTTCACAACTGGACCGGCAACCGCATCACCTGCCGCGACTGGTTCCAGCTCAGCCTGAAGGAAGGCTTGACGGTGTTCCGCGACCAGGAATTCAGCATGGACCTGTGTGCTGACGCGTCAGCCCGCGCCGTCAAGCGCATTGAAGACGTGCGCGTGCTGCGCACGGCGCAGTTCCCCGAAGACGCCGGCCCGATGGCGCACCCGGTGCGGCCCGACAGCTACATCGAGATCAACAACTTCTACACCGTCACCATCTACGAAAAAGGCGCCGAGGTGGTGCGCATGATGCAAACCCTGGTCGGGCGCGAAGGTTTTGCCTTGGGGCTGACGCTGTACTTTGCCCGCCACGATGGCAGCGCCGTGACCTGTGATGACTTTGCGCAGGCCATTGCCGATGCCAACCCCGAATCTTCGCTTGCCAAACTGTTGCCACAATTCAAGCGCTGGTACAGCCAGGCCGGCACGCCCCGACTGGCAGCCACCACACACTATGACGCTGCCGCACACACCTATACCCTGAACTTTGTTCAAAGCTGCCCCGCCTCGCCGGGCCAGGATGCGAAGGAGCCGTTTGTGATTCCGGTCAGCTTGGGGTTGGTTGGCGCCCATGGCGGTGCCGCCCTGCCCATGAAATTGCAAGGCAGTTCAGTTGCTGCCGGTGGCAGCCACCTGTTCGTCATGACGCAGGCCAAGGAGTCGATCACGTTTGAGGACGTCACGGAAGAACCGGTGCCATCGATCCTGCGCGGTTTCAGCGCCCCGGTGATCATCGACTTTGACTACACCGACGCCCAGTTGCTCACGCTGCTGGCCAACGACCCCGATCCGTTCAACCGCTGGGAAGCCGGCCAGCGCCTGGCCTTGCGCAGCGCCATCCAATCCGTCAAGGCGGCAGGGCCTGCGGCGAGCAGCCTCGATGCGGCTTTGGTTTCGGCCATGCGATCGGTGCTGCGCCACCCCACGCTGGACGCCGCGTTCAAGGAACTGGTGCTGACACTACCGTCAGAGACCTACATCGCCGAGCAGCTCGACGTGGTTGATCCGCAGCGCATCCACGCGGTGCGTGAAGCCATGCGTGAGCAACTGGCGAGCGCGCTTTTGACCGACTGGCAGTGGGCCTATGAGGCGCATTGCCAAAACGGCGGCTACCGCCCCGACACCCTGTCCAGCGGCCGCCGCGCGCTGGCGGGCCTGGCCTTGTCGATGCTGTGCCTGGCAGCCCGCGCGTCAGCCGATGCAGTGTGGCCCGGCAAAGCCTACCAGCGCTTCAAGGATGCCGACAACATGACCGACCGCTTCAATGCCCTGAGCGCCCTGGTGCACACCGGCCATGCGCTGGCCACACCCGCGCTGGCACGTTTTCACAGCCTGTTCAAGTCAGAAGAACTGGTGCTGGACAAATGGTTTGCGCTGCAGGCGGGCTGCACCGACCGCGGCGGCCAGGTGCTGCCGGCAGTGCGCCAGTTGCTCAAGCACCCAGACTTCCACATTCGCAACCCGAATCGCGCGCGCAGCGTGATCTTCAGCTATTGCAGTGCCAACCCGGGCGCGTTTCACCGTGCCGACGCAGCGGGTTATGTATTTTGGGCTGACCAGGTGCTGGCGCTTGATGCCATCAACCCGCAAGTGGCCGCGCGCCTGGCACGCGCGCTGGACCGCTGGAAGAAATTGGTCGAGCCCTACCGCAACGCCGCCTGCGAAGCCCTCAAGCGCGTCGCGGCCAAATCTGACTTGAGCAACGACGTGCGCGAAGTGGTCAACCGCGCTTTGGCAGATTAACATCGGCCTGTTGTTGCAGGCCACGGTCCGAAATCCACGCAACCAACCATTATTGGAAATTTTGTCATGCCGAAAAGAATATTCCTGACACGCTACCTGGTCGAACAGCAACGCCTGGAAGGCCATATTCCGCCCGAGTTGCGCCTGCTGCTTGAGGTGGTGGCGCGCGCCTGCAAACGCATCAGCCAGGCCGTCAACAAGGGCGCTCTGGGCGACGTGATGGGTAGCGCCGAGAGTGAAAACGTGCAGGGCGAAATGCAGAAAAAGCTCGACATCATCGCCAATGAGGTGCTGATCGAAGCCAACGAGTGGGGTGGTCACCTGGCCGCCATGGCCAGCGAGGAAATGGAGGGCATCTACGTGGTGCCCAACCGCTACCCGCAAGGTGAATACCTGCTGATGTTTGACCCGCTGGACGGCTCCAGCAACATTGATGTCAACGTCAGCATTGGCACCATCTTCAGCGTGCTGGTCAAACCCGAAGGCGCGGGCGTGTCGGAGCAGGACTTCTTGCAGCCCGGCACCAAGCAGGTTGCCGCCGGCTACTGCGTGTATGGGCCGCAAACCACGCTGGTGCTTACCGTGGGCGATGGTGTGGCGGTGTTCACACTGGACCGCGAGCAGGGCTCTTTCATCCTGACCGAAGAAGACCTGCGCGTGCCCGAAGACACCAAAGAATTTGCCATCAACATGAGCAATGAGCGCCACTGGGCCACACCCGTGACGCGCTACATTGACGAATGCCTGCAAGGCAAGGACGGCGTGCGGGGCAAAGACTTCAACATGCGCTGGGTCGGCAGCATGGTGGCCGACGTGCACCGCATCCTGACCCGCGGAGGCGTCTTTTTGTACCCATGGGACAAGCGCGAACCCGACAAAGCCGGCAAGCTGCGCCTGATGTACGAAGCCAACCCCATGAGCTGGCTGATCGAGCAGGCCGGCGGCATGGCTACCAACGGCAAGCAGCGCATCATGGAGATCACCCCCACCAAACTGCACGAGCGTGTGAGCGTTTTCATGGGCTCCAAAAACGAGGTGGAACGCGTCACCCGCTACCACAGCGAGCCCTAAGCCGACCGCTATAATCGCGGTCTTTCCAAGCCGGTGTAGCTCAGTCGGTAGAGCAGCTCATTCGTAATGAGAAGGTCGGGTGTTCGATTCATCTCTCCGGCACCAAATGCAGCATTGAAAGCCCGCTATTTAAACGATAGTGGGCTTTTTCTTTGGTGTCGCCATGGCGCCACTGTGCAGCCAGCGCCGGCAGACAGGCAAAAAAGCCCTGCGGGTAGCGCTACAACGTGGCGCCTGGCTTGTTTACCGCGACCGTAGCACCATCTGGTTCTTGTTGATGGTGATGTCGAATTTCGACAGGAACGACTGGCCCAGCAAAACGTCATTTTCGTCACCGCCGCTGATGCCCACGCCCACCCTGACGTTGGTCAGGCTCACCGGGCCAATGGACACATCTACACCGTCCACCACGCGCCCGCGCCGGTCGCCATTGGCTGTTTTGAAGGTGGTTGGCACACCGCCACGGATGAGGGCTTTGTGGGCGAAGGTTTCGCTCACGCTGACCAGCGAAGCCCCGGTATCGACCATGAATTTGGCTTCCCGGCCGTTGATGGCTCCGGTTGTGTAGAAATGTCCGTCATGCGACCGACTGATCACCAGATCGCCGTTGGCGAGCACCTGGACTTGCCTGGGCTTGAGGTAATGCGTCATGCCCATGTAGAGCAGGCCCATCACAACAAACCAAAATACCATCATCGGGATCAGCCCGGTTTTGGTCGGCGACACGGCTTTCGCACCCAGGTTTTGGCGCGAGAAACCAGCAAATTTGCCGCGTGTTTCGTCTATCTGGCGCTGCTTTTCCCGCTCCCGCTGTGCTTCGCGATACCAGTCCCTGTCTTCAACGCCCATGATTCAGTCGATTCCGATAAGTAGTGTGTCCGAACTTTTTTGACTATAGTGGATTTCACACTGCAAATGTCCTGTGGGGTTGAGGTAACAAATGGCAACACGGCCGGCGTCACGGCGCCGGGCGCTCCGGCCCCTGCCTGCCATCAGCGCGCGCCGACAGGTAGGCATACAGGTCCAGAATGTGGGCATTCACGCGGGGCTCGCCTTGCCACACGGGCATGGTGAGCGCCCCCTGCTTGCGCTGCAGGATTTGCTCAATCAGTTCGGCGCGCTCGGCGCTGTCGCCGCCAGCCTTGGCCACCGGAAGACTCCAGTCGTAGCGCGTCAGCACCAGGTTTATGAACTGACGCGCGCTGATCTCGCGCACTCTGGGCAACAGGTCGGGAGCGGCCACCGTGCCAGACGCAGCGGGGCCATGGCAGCCCGAGCACCGGTCCTGAAAGACACGCCAGCCGGTATAGACCGAACCAGGAGGTTGTGACTGCCGTGCCAGTTCTTCGGCGGCCCTCGTGTTTTCCACCTCCAAAGCGCAACCGCCCAGCAGCGAGGCCGACGCGAAGGCCACGCCGCACAACAGGTTCGTTGAAATCATTTTCATGGCCATCACCTTTTTTGTCTGTTCAAGATCGGGTCGATTTTGTGCCGCCTACCTTCTGCTCAATTGAGATTTCTCATTCCTGGCGCAATTGGTCCGGCCTAGCATGTGCCGAAACCCTTCATGAAGGCACACACCATGAACCCAAAACAACTGCTGTTCCACGACGATGCCCGCGCCAAAATTCGCAGCGGCGTGGAGGCGCTGGCCGAGGCCGTCAAGGTGACGCTGGGGCCGCGCGGGCGCACCGTGATTCTGGAGCGCGACTTTGGCCCGCCACAAATCGTGAACTCGGGCGTGCTGGTGGCCAAGTCGATCGAGCTTGAAGACCGCTTTGAGAACATGGGCGCGCAGTTGCTGCGCGAGGTGGCGGCGCGCACCAGCGAGATGGCGGGCGACGGCACCACCACCGCCACGGTGCTGGCCCACGGCATGATCCAGGAAGGTCTGCGCTACCTGGCCGGCGGCATGAACCCGATGGACCTCAAGCGCGGCATCGAATTGGCCATCAGCACCGTGGTGGCCGAGCTCAAAACCATGTCCCGGCCCTGCGCCACGTCGCAGGAAATAGCCCATGTGGCCGCCATATCGGCCAACAATGACAACTCCATTGGCGACCTGCTTGCCAGTGCCATCGACAAGGTGGGGCGCGACGGCGCCATCACCATCGAAGACGGCTCCGGCCTGGAAAGCGTGCTGGAGGTGGTGGAGGGCATGCAGTTCGACCGCGGCTTTTTGTCGCCCTACTTCATCAACGACGCCGAGCGCCAAAGCGCGGTGCTGGAAGACGTGGCGATTTTGTTGTGCGAAGGCCGGCTGTCGTCGCTGAAAGACCTGTTGCCGTTGCTCGAAGAAATCGTCAAGGCCGGCCGGCCCATGCTGGTGATTGCCGAAGACGTGGACAACGACTCGCTGGCAGCGCTGGTCATCAACACCATTCGCGGCACCCTGAAAACCTGCGCCGTCAAGGCGCCTGGCTTTGGCGACCGGCGCAAGGCCATGGTGCAGGACATTGCGGTGCTGACCGGCGGCACCGTGGTGAGCGACGAAGTGGGGCTGACGCTGGCCAAGGTCAAGCTGTCTGACCTGGGACGCGCCACCCGTGCCGAGATCACCAAGGAAGCCACCACGTTGATCGGCGGCGCCGGCAACCCGAAGGCCATCAAGGAGCGCATTGCCACCATTCGCAAGGAACGCGAACTCGCCAGCAGCGACTACGACCGTGAAAAGCTCGACGAGCGAGCCGCCAAGCTGGCCGGCGGTGTGGCCCTGATCAAGGTTGGCGCCGCCACCGAAACCGAGCTGAAAGAGCGCAAGGTGCGGGTGGAAGACGCCCTGCACGCCACCCGCGCGGCGGTTGAAGAAGGCATTGTTCCGGGCGGCGGCGTGGCTTTGCTGCGGGCGCGCCGGGCGCTGGTTAATCTAACCGGCAAGACCCTTGACGAGACCTCGGGCATACGGCTGGTGGCACGCGCGCTGGAAGAACCCTTGCGGCGCATTGTGAGCAATGCCGGTGACGAGCCGTCAGTGGTTCTGAACCGGGTCGACGAGTCTGCCGACCTGGCCTTTGGCTTTAACGCGGCCACGCGCACCTATGGCGACCTGCTGCAGATGGGCGTGATCGACCCGGCCAAGGTGACGCGGCTGGCACTGCAAAACGCGGCGTCAATTGCCAGCCTGATCCTGACCACCGATTGCTTGATTGCCACAGCGCCCAAGCCAGCGCCTGAAATGGGCCAGCCAGGCATGGCGGCTGGCGCTGGCCCCATGTTTTGACATTCACCAAGAAAGGGGAACATCATGGAAAAGAACTGGATTTTGATCGCCAATGGCGAACGGGCACGCTGCTTCGAGCGCGCGCCGGACCACGCACTCACCGAGCTGACCGACTTTGTCTTTCCCCGCGCCAGCCTGTCTGGCCAGGCGGGTGGCGGCGACCTGACAGGCGCGGCCGGCAAGGGGCATGGTCGCACAGGGCACGCCGGCACCCAGTTTGAGCCTCACACCGGCGCGCAAGACAAGGCGCACGGCAGCTTCGCCCGGCAACTGGCCGATTACCTCAACAATGCGGTGGCCACGCAGCGCTGCAGCGCGCTGGTGCTGATTGCCAGCAACCAGATGCTGGGCGAGCTCAAGCCGTGTTTGAGCATTGCGGCGCAAAAAGCAGTGAAACGCAGCCTGGCCAGCGACCTGACCCAGTTCACCGGACCCGAGTTGAAGAAGCGCGTCGATCAGGCGCTGACGCTGCCCTCGCGGTAAACCGCAAATCCCTTGAGCCCAAGCTCCCAGGCCTGTAGCGCGGCGAGTTCAAGCTCCTGCGCGCTGGTGCTTGCGGGCAGACGCACAGTCTTGGAGATGGCGTGGTCCACGCAGGACTGCACCATCGCCATCATGCGCAATTGTTCTTCGGCACTGAAGTCGGCCGCTGTCACCATCTGCGCCGGCAAGACGGCTTTGGCGCCGTGCAATTGCCGGTACTGGCGCACGGCGTCGTCTTCGACCTCGAAGCTGACAGGCTGGCCGTCAGCCCCGCGCACGCTGCGCGTGGCCCTGGCGGCAAAGATGGGCTCGATGCCGCTCGACACATTGTTGGCCAGCAGGCTCATAGTGCCGCTGGGTGCCACCGCCAGCAGGTGGCTGTTGCGAATGCCATGCTCGGCAATGCCGTCCTGCAGCTCATGTGACAGCCCCAGCACGAACGGGCTGGCGCCATATTTGATTTTGTCGAAACCGGGGAAAGCGCCCTTCTCCCTGGCAATCTCGATGGACGTGAGGTAGGCCGTGCCGCGGATCGTGGTCATGATGGCGCGCGCCACAACCACCTGCTCAAGGACGGCGGCCTGGTGTTGAACCACGGCGTCACCTCGACCGACCCGGGCAGCGGAGTGACGCCGCTGGGGGCGGCGAGCTTCATCCAAAGAATATGTTTTTCCCAAAGGCGAGTTGCCGCACAACGAGGCCATTAGCGCACTGGTCAGCGAGAACACCTACCGCGTCTGGCGCATCGACCTGGCGGGCTGCGCCCATGCCTTTGCGCAAAACTGGGTGTCGCTGTACCAGGTGCTGACCTGCAAGGCGGGCAATCAGGAAGCGCTCAACCCGACTCCCTGGTCACGCGCCTACATGTACGCCTGAGGTCTCATGGCCATCCTCTGACCTCTGCGGCGTTCACTTTCGCAAGTTGGTTTGCCTCACTTCGGGCGGTTTGACAAAGGCAATTGACATTTCGCATGCGTGCTGCCGACAAAGAGCCGCCATGGTGAATGGCGTCTTGCACAGGCCGGGCAAGGCTGGCGTTAGCGGTAGCGGCGAATCACCTGGTAGCGTGGCGCCTTGAGGCCGGTCGAGACGACCAGCGCAAAGCCCCGTACCTGCCACCGCACCGGCGCACGCGTGGCGGGTGGCACCGCCGCATCGGCATGGCGCGCCAGCGTGACATGGGGAACAAAGGGCCGGGGGTCAAGTGCCAGCTCAAGCCCGCGCAAAGCCTGCCCGAGCCGGGCACGCAAGTCGCGCAGCGCCGCGGGTGCTTCTGAGGCGCACAGCACCGCCATGCCGTGCGGCCAGAGCCGTGGCTGGTCCAAGACCAGATCAAACGGCTGCAACGGCACGGCCGCGCAGGCGGCAATCGCTTCGACCTGTTCGGTGGCCACATCGCCGATGAAATGCAGCGTGACATGCCAGTCTCCCGGTGCGTATCGGGCGCAGCCCGGCGGCCAGATCCATTGATTTGCATGCGCGACCACCTGCCCGCGGGTGGCATCATCAGGCCAGAGCGCCAAAAAAAGTCGTTGGGTTCGGACGACAACAGGTTGGCCGGATGTCATGGTTTCATTTTGGTCATTCGGGGACATTACAGTATCAGCATTCGCATTTCAAGCAATGCATCCATTCAACCTATCGCGCACGCATGAAACCCCACACCCTCGGCACCTTGCTTGTTTCTCTTCAGTTCGGCACGCTGGGAGCGCTCTGTCTGATGGCCGCCCCTGCACTCATGCGGCAGCCGTTCCAGCCATGGGTCTGGCTGCTGCTTGGCTTGAGCGGGGTGCTTGGCTTGTGGGCGCTGTTGGCCAACCGGCCCGGCAACTTCAACATCAGGCCCACGCCGCACGCCAGCGGCAAGCTGATCGCGCATGGGCCCTACCGCTGGATTCGCCACCCCATGTACACGGCGGTGATGCTGCTTGGCCTGGCCTGCGTCCTGACGCGCGCAGATGTGCTGACCTGGCTACTCTGGGGTGTTTTGTGTCTGGTGCTGGCTACCAAGGCCGTGCTCGAAGAACGCTGGATGATGGCGCTGCATCCGTCCTATGCGCACTACCAGTCGCGCACGCACTGGTTTATTCCGTATCTGTTGTGACAGGCATCAGACTGGCCAGCACCTTGTCCACGCGCTTGCCGTCCAGGTCCACCACTTCGAACAGCCAGCCCTCGCAGGGAATTTGCTCGCCTGTCACCGGCATGTGGCCGCTCACCGCCATCAGCAAGCCGGCCAGGGTGTTGTAGCGGCCGCGCTCCTCCAGCGGCAGATCGTCCATGTCGAGGCGGGCCTTGAGTTCGCTCACCGGCATCATGCCGTCCAGAAGCCAGCTGCCGTCGTCGCGCTGCACCGCCCAGGCTTCGGTCTTGGCGCTGGGTTGCAGTTCGCCGGTGATGGCTTCCAGCAAGTCATGCGGCGTGAGCAGGCCCTGCACCACGCCGTATTCGTCGACAACCAGCACCAGGCGACCCACCTTGGCGCGAAACTGCTCCAGCAGGGTCATGGCACTGAGGGTTTCGGGCACGAAGACGGCCACACTCGCATAGTCCTCCAGCGTGCCCGGCGCAGCCGCCCCCAGTTCGAGCATGTGCGCCACACTGATCTTGCCGACCACATCGTCCAACGAGCCCCGGCACACCGGATACCAGGAATGGGCACGCTGGGCACCGTCGGCACCCACTTTTAGCAGACCCTGCGCCACACTGATGCCGGCATCAAGCCAGTCGATCTCGGCGCGCGGCACCATCAGCGAGGTGAGCTGGCGGTCATCGAGTCCGAACACGTTTTGCACCATCTGATGCTCGTGTTCCTCAATCACGCCGGCGTCGACACCTTCCTCCAAGCTGGCGGTGATTTCTTCTTCGGTCATGGTGCGCGCGGCGTTGGTGTCGATGCGCAGCAGCCTGAGCATGGCGGCGGTCGAGCCCGACAGCAGCTTGACAAACGGACCCGCCGCACGGGCCAGCCACAGCATGGGCCGCGAGACCCAACGCGAGACCTGTTCAGGGTAGAGCTGGCCGATGCGCTTGGGCACCAGTTCGCCAAAAATGATGGTGGTGTACGTGATGATGGTCACCACCAGCGCCGTGGCCGTGATGGCCGCCGCCTTGTCCGACAGGCCCCAGCCCTGCAACCAGGCAGCCAGGCCACCGCTGAACGCCGCCTCGCCCACGATGCCGTTGAGCACCCCAATCGAGGTGATGCCGACCTGCACGGTGGATAAAAACTGGTTCGGGTTGCCAAGCAGCGTGAGGGCGGCCTGCGCGCCTTTGTCACCCTCGTCGGCCATGCCGTTAAGGCGCGATTTGCGGCTGGCGGCCAGCGCAAGTTCCGACATGGCAAAGACACCATTGAGCAGCGTTAAAAAGACAATCAGCAAAAATTCCATAGACCTCAGACGACAATATCGACCATGGCACTTTACCTGATTGGCGACGTGCAAGGCTGCGACAGCGCTTTGCAGGGTTTGTTGGACAAAATTTCTTTCTCACCCAGCAGGGACACACTTTACCTTTTGGGGGATCTGGTCAACCGTGGGCCGGACTCGGCGGGCGTGCTGCGCCGCCTGATGGGTTTTGGCGCCTCGGCGCAATGCCTGCTGGGCAACCATGACTTGCACCTGCTGGCGGCGGCGGTGGGTGCGCGCCGGCCCAGCCGCAAAGACACTTTGGGCGGCGTGCTGCAAGCGCCCGACCGCGAGGCCATGCTGGCCTGGCTGCGCCAGCAACACATGGCATTTTTGCTGGAACACCAAAACCATTCGTACCTGCTGGTGCATGCTGGCGTGCTGCCAACGTGGACAGCAACGCAAACCATGGCGCTGGCGGCTGAGTTTGAGGCCGTGCTGCGCGGCCCCGACCTGGGCGACTTTCTGCATCAGATGTACGGCAACACACCCACCCAATGGCATGACAGCCTGACCGGCATCGAACGCTTGCGAATGATTGTGAACGCCTTGACGCGGCTGCGTTTTTGCACCGCAGAGGGGGTGATGGAATTCGAGACCAATGATGGCGCCCACGCCGCACCAGTCGGTTACCTGCCCTGGTATGACGTGCCAGAGCGCAAAACCCGCGATGTCACGGTGGCATTTGGCCACTGGTCCACCTTGGGCTGGCTGGGACGCGACGACGTGTTCGCACTGGATTCTGGTTGTGTCTGGGGCGGACAGTTAAGCGCGCTGAAACTGGGCACGGGCACGGCAGCGCATGAACTGATTCAGGTGAAGTGCGAGCAGGCACAACGGCCAGAATAATCAGTTGGGGTCAGAGCACGTCGCTGCGCGAGTGGTCTGACCCGCAAGGTTTCAAGTTAAAAATCAGGCCGCCTGAAACAGCGCGGCGACCTTGCGTTTGGTCTTGATGTTGCTGGAAATGGTGCGCACACCCGGGCGTGCAGCAGCGGCTTCCCAGGGGGGTGCAGCTTCTGGCGGCAAGGACGGCTCGTAGGGCTTCTCAAAAAATGGATCCTGCTGCTGCGGGCGGCTGCGGCGGGGTTCAGAGCGTGAGCCACGCGCAAAGTCTTCGGGGCGACGCTGGTCGCTGCCGTCTTCACGGTAAAGCCGGCGGCCGTCATTGATGTGACCCTGCTTGCGAATGTCGGGCAGGTTTTCTTCAAACGCAATGGGCTCCAGCTCGATTTTGGTCTTGAGCAGCTTCTCGATCTCGGTCACCAGGCGCTGGTCGCTCTTGGCGACAAACGTCACCGCCAGCCCGGTGGCGCCAGCACGTCCGGTACGACCAATGCGGTGCACATAATCTTCGGCGTGGAACGGAATGTCAAAATTGAACACAGCCGGCACGTCCTTGATGTCGAGCCCGCGGGCGGCCACATCGGTGCAGACCAGCAGGTCAACTTCGCCGCTCTTGAATGCATCAAGCGCCTTCAGGCGTTCGTCCTGGCTCTTGTCGCCATGCAGCGCCGTGGTCTTGAGGCCCTCATGCTCCAGGGAGCGCGCCAGCTTGGCACAACCCAGCTTGCTGTTGACAAAGACAAAGGCCTGCTTCAAGCCGCGCTGGCGCAGAATCTGGTGCAGGGCGTGGCGCTTGTCCTCACCCTCGACACTGTAAAAATGTTGCTCCACGGTTGACGCGGCTGCGTTGGAGCGCGCCACCTCGATCGTCACCGGGTCTTGCAAATAGCTGCTGGCCAGGCGCTTGATCTCGGGCGAGAACGTGGCCGAGAACAGCAGTGTGGTGCGCTGCTTGGGCAGGTAACTCAAGATGCGCTGCAAATCGGGCAAAAAGCCGATGTCAAGCATGCGGTCGGCTTCATCGAGCACGACGTACTCGACCTGATTGAGCACACAGTTTTTGGCCTCGATGTGGTCCAGCAGGCGACCTGGCGTGGCCACCAACACTTCGACGCCTTTTTTGAGCTCAAGGGTTTGCGGCTTCATGTCCATGCCGCCGAACACCACGGCACTGCGCAGGTTGGTGTACTTGCCGTACAGCTCAACCTGCTCGGCCACCTGCACCGCCAGTTCGCGGGTAGGCAGCAGCACCAGGGCGCGCACCGGGTGGCGCGCAGGCGAGGTCGAGGCGTTTTCGTGCTGGAGCATGCGTTGCATCAGCGGCAAGGCGAAGGCCGCTGTTTTGCCGGTGCCAGTCTGGGCGGCACCCATCACGTCGCGGCCCTGCAGCACCACGGGGATGGCTTGGGCCTGGATCGGGGTCATCGTCTCGTAACCCATCTCGGCCACCGCGCGGGCCAGAGGTGCGGCCAATTGCAACTGGGCAAAGGCCATGGTGGGGGTGTCAGAGTTCAGTTCAGCGGAAAATTCAGGGGTCAGATCGGTCATTCAATGCCAGGTTCAGATGCTATCGATCCGATAGCTGGGACTGCCCCCAAGGCAGGGGACAAAACCCTTATTATCCTACAACCCTCACAATTGACGCGCAGAGAAGGTATCACAACCCTTGACACTGCCGTTTTTAAGACCCGTGTCGAACCAGCGCTGACGCTGCGCGCTGGTGCCATGGGTAAAACTGTCGGGCACCACCTGCCCGGCACCGGCGCGCTGCAAGGCGTCATCGCCAATCTTGGCGGCGGCGTTCATGGCCTCTTCCACATCGCCCTGCTCCAGCAACTGGCGCGCCGCCTGTGCATGGTTGGCCCAGACACCAGAAAAGCAGTCTGCCTGCAGTTCCAGCCGCACGCTCAAGGCGTTGTACTCGGTTTGGCTGACGCGGCCACGCATCTGCTCCATCTTGGTGGTGATACCCATCAGGTTTTGCACATGGTGGCCCACCTCGTGCGCAATCACATAAGCCTGGGCAAAGTCGCCGGGCGCGCCCAACTGGTTTTTAAGGGTTTCGTAGAAGTCAAGGTCAATGTAGACACTCTGGTCGGCCGGGCAGTAAAACGGCCCCATCGCGGCCTGCCCCTGCCCGCAGGCCGTAGACGTCATGCCGCGAAAAAGCACCAGCTTGGGCTCCCGGTAAGTTGCCCCGCCCCGGGTGAAAACGTCTTTCCAGACGTCCTCGGTGTCGGCCAGCACCGTGGACACAAACGCCGCCATGCGGTCATCTGCCGGGGGTTTCTGCGCCGGCGCCGACTGGGTCTGCGATTCCGGACTGCCGCCGGTGAGCACATTGAGCACCGTGACAGGACTGATCCCAAGAAAATACGACACCACCAGCGCAATGGCCACGGAGCCCAGGCCAATACTGCGACCACCCACTCTGCCACCACCCCCGCCGCTGCGGCGATCCTCGACATTGTCCGACTGACGGTTGCCTTCCCATTTCATGGCTGCGCTCCTTGAGGGCTCATGCCTTGGGCAGCGTCACGCCGCGCTGGCCCTGGTACTTGCCGCCACGATCCTTGTAGCTGGTCTCGCACTCTTCATCGCTCTCAAAAAACAAAACCTGGGCGCAGCCTTCCCCAGCGTAGATCTTGGCCGGCAAAGGGGTGGTGTTGCTGAATTCAAGCGTCACATAACCCTCCCACTCGGGCTCGAACGGGGTCACGTTGACGATGATGCCGCAGCGCGCATAGGTGCTTTTTCCCAGGCAGATGGTGAGCACATTGCGCGGAATCCGGAAATACTCAAGGGTGCGCGCCAAGGCAAAACTGTTGGGAGGGATGATGCAAACATCAGAATTGAAGTCAACAAAGCTCTTTTCGTCAAAGTTCTTTGGGTCCACCACGGTGCTGTGGATGTTGGTGAAGACCTTGAACTCGGGCGCGCAGCGGATGTCGTAACCGTAGCTGCTGGTGCCGTAACTGACGATTTTGTTGCCGACCGCATCCTGGCGAATCTGGCCGGGCTCAAAGGGCTCGATCATGCCGTGCTGCTCGGCCATGCGGCGGATCCATTTATCGCTTTTAATCGTCATTGGGGTCAACTCCTGGGGTTGGCGCGATTGTAAGCAGGCGAAATCGGCCTACTCTTTTCGCACCCGCACCGGCTGCCCGTCGCCGATCATGCTGCCGGGATAAAGCAGCACGATCTCGCCCTCGCGCAGGCCATCTTTCAGCCAGGCCACATCGGCATTGCGGTCATTGAGCTGCACCGCCCGGGTGCGGGCGCGCCCTGCTTCCATCACAAACACGCGCCACTGCGCAGCGTCGCGCACCAGCGCGGCAGTGGGCACCAGCAAGGCATTGGCCTGCCTGAACAGCGTGATGCGGGCATCCACCCGAAAACCGTCGCCGAGGCGCTGCGCCTCGGGCGCGGCCGATTCCAGGCTCACCAGCACATTCACGCGCTGCTCCTCGATGCCCAGGGCCGACACCTTGGTGAACGCCACCGGCTCGACACGTGTGACCTGCCCCGCCAGCGCCGGCGCGCCACTGCCTGGCGACAGTGCCACCTGCGCGCCCGGCTGAATCTGCCGCGCCTCGCCCGACAGCACATCGATCACCGCCTCCAGGGCTGCGGTGTTGCCAATGTCCAGCAACGGCTGGCCGGCCGTCACCGTGACGGCGCTGTCGTGGTGCAGCTTGATCACCTGCCCGTCCACCGGGCTTTTCAGTTCCCAGCGGCCTCTTGAGCGCCCGGCCTCGTTTGGCTCGGCGCGGGCCAGGGCGGCGCGTGCCTCGGCCAGCGCATAGTCGGCCATGCCCTGCTCGGCCTGCGCGGCGCTTAGCGCCTGCTGCGCCGCCTGGCGGGCCAGCACGGCCTGGTCGCGTGCCGACGCGGAGATGAAATTGTCTTGCGCCAGTTTGGCCGCCCGCTCGGCTTCGAGCGCGGCCTGCGCCAGCGCGGTCTGCGCCCTTTGCACCTGCGCGCCAGCCGCTCGGCGCGCGGCGTCAAAGCTGCCCACACGCTGCTGCAGCACGGTGCGCGTGCGCGCGTCGATCATCTGCGGTGCCGCCGGCTCCAGGATGGCCACCACGTCACCTGAGCGCACGGCATCACCCACCTTGAGCGTGGGCCGCAGCAAGGCGGCCTGCGTGGGCGCGGTGATGATGTAGCGATTTTTCAGGCGCAGGCGGCCATCTTCTTCGATGACCTGCTCAAAGGTGCCGGTGGCCACGGTGGCCACCTCCACCAGCAGCGCGCGCGGCCGGTAAACCGCATAGACCAGCGCGGCGGCCGCTGCCAGCAGCAGCGCCGCAGCGATCCAGCGCGCGTATTTTTTGCGTGGAGTTTTCTCGTTCATTCGCGTACCTTTAAAACAGCAACCAGGTCCAGCCGGTCAATCTGCCGGCGCACCAGCAGCGCGCTGGCAATGCCGGCCCCCAGCACAATGAGCGCCGCCGACGCGTAGGTGGACGGCTCGATGATGACCGGGAAGTCGATGCTGTCGGACGACATCAGCTGCATCATCAGCGACGCCAGCCCCCAGCCCGCCAGCAGGCCGATGGGCAGGGCCAGCAGCAGCTCGGCACCCAGCTCGGCCAGCAGCAGCACCGACACCTCGGCGCGCGTCATGCCCAGCACGCGCAGGCTCGCCAGCTCCCAGGCGCGCTCCGACAGCGAAATGCGCGCCGCGTTGTAGATGATGCCCACCGCCATGGCGACCGCAAACAGCGTCAGGATGCCGCTGAAAATGCCCATGTTGCGCGAGGTGGTCTTGTTGAAGTTGGCCATCGAGCCGGCCTTGTCGAACACCGAATTGATCACCGGGGCGGCCTTGACCGCCTCCCAGAACGCGCCCATGGCCAGCGGGTCAACCCGCAGCGCGGCGTCGGCCACGCCGTCGCCATCACGCGCCAGCCGGTTCATGGCGTCCAGGTTCATGTAGAGCAGCTTGCCAAACATGGTCTGAACGATATCAACCACCTCGACCTCGGTTTGCCTCTGGTTCCAGAGTCGGAATTCAAGCGCGATGCGGTTGCCCACGCGCGCGCCAAGCTGACGCGCCAGCATGGCCGACAGCACCACGCCGTGCGCCGGCAGGTCGACCGCGCCGCGCTGCTCGTCGACCACGCGCATCAGTTGGGCGCCGGCGCGGAAACCCATGAGCGCCGTGTCTTCACTGCGGCCGCCAAAACGCACGCGCACCGGCTCGGTTCGGTAGGGTTCGGCACTGATCACGCCGGGCAGGCGCCGCAGGTCTTGCACCACGCCCGGCGGCACCGGCCGGTGAAAGTTGACCAGCACATCGCCCTGCTGCACCTGGCGAAATTGCACGTCCACGATATGGGCAATGGCGTCGAGCCAGAACGCGCCCGAGATCTGCAGCGCCACCGCCAGCGCAATGCCGGTCACGGTGAAGGCGGCGCGCAGCGGGCGGCGCTCAAAATTCCGGATCACCATCATGGCCCCGGTGCTGACAAAGCGGCCCAAGCCCAGATGCTCGATCAGCGTGGGCCGGTAGGCCGGCGGCGACGGCGGCTGCATGGCCTGCGCCGGGCGCAGGCGCACCACCGCGCGAATTGCCGTCCAGGTGCCAAGGGCAGCGGCCACGCCGGCGATCAGGGCCGACGCAAAAATCAGCCAGGGACGGGTCACGTAGGCCAGCTGGTTGAAGCGGAACACCTCGTCGTACAAGCCCAGCATGCCCTGCCCGATCAGCACGCTCAAAGCCAGCCCGGCCGCCACGCCCAGGCCGGCGATGGCAAAGGCAAGCTGGATGTAGTGCCAGGCGATGGCGCCGTCGGTGTAGCCCAGCGCCTTGAGGGCGGCAATCTGGCTGCGCTGCGTGGCCACCTGGCGACTCAGCACCACGTTGAGGATGAACATCGCCACGGCCAGAAAGATCGACGGCAGCACGGTGCCCATCACCTTGAGCTGCGACAACTCGTCGGCCACGATCTTGTAAGACAACTGCTTGTCGCGCCCGACCGCGCCAATCGCGCCGTAGGCTTCGAGCAGCTGGTCGACACGCTCCAGCACCGGCGCCAAAGCCACCCCGGCGTCCAGCCGCAGCGATGCCTGGTTGAAGGCGCCCTGCATGTCAAAGGCCTCCGTCATGCGCGCAGCGTCGATCCACCAGATGCCAAACTGCTGGTCGTCCGGCGCGCCGCCTTGCGATGCAAAGACGTACTCGGGCGATGCCACCGTGCCCACCAGAAAGATGCGCTCGCGTTTGCCGTTCAGGATGGCGTGCACGGTGTCGCCGGGGTTCAGGCCGCGCGCTGCGGCAAAACGGTCGCTGACCAATGCCTCCAGCGCGTCGCCCTGCTCGGGCCAGCGCCCGCGCTTGAGCGTGAGCGCATTGAGCCCCTGGCGGTTGGCATGCAGACGCGCTAGATCAACACCGATGAAGCGCCCGGTGACGGGTGGCGCCACGCTGGGCAGACCGATCTGCGCGTCGAACACCACGTCGAGCTTGACCTCGGCCACCCCGTCCAGCGCGGCGAGGCGCTCGCGCAGGTGCACCGGCGCGCGCTTGACGCTGGCAAACACGTCGGCCAACCGGTTGTCGCGGTAGAACGCGTCACGCGAGCCCTTGAGCGATTCGTGCACCGACAACATGCCGACAAAACCGGCCACGCCAATTGCCACCACCAGCGCAATGGTTGCCGCCTGCGCGCGCAGCCGGGTGAGGTCGCGCCAGAGCTTGATGTGGAGGGCTTTCATTTCGCGCTCACCAGTTCAGGCTGGACGCCGCCACCTTGTGCGTGTTGACGCGGGTCTCGACAATGCGGCCGTCGGCCAGCCGCAACACGCGGTCGGCCATGTCGGCAATCGGGGCGTTGTGGGTGATCACGATGGTGGTGGTGCCCAGCGTGCGGTTCACCTGCTCAATGGCCTGCAACACCATGACACCGGTGGCGCAGTCGAGCGCGCCGGTGGGCTCATCGCACAACAACACCTCGGGCTGCTTGGCAATGGCGCGCGCGATCGCCACGCGCTGCTGCTCGCCGCCCGAGAGCTGCGACACAAAGTGGTTCTGGCGCACCGCCAGGCCCACCAGCGCCAGCGCGTCTTCGGGTTTCATCGGGTCGTCGGCCAGGTCGGTCACCAGCGCCACGTTTTCACGCGCCGTCAGGCTCGGGATCAGGTTGTAGAACTGGAACACAAAACCCACATGCTCGCGCCGGTAACGCGTCAGCTCGGCATCATCGGCGCCAATGAGTTCGTGCGAATGACCCGCATAATTCCAGCACGCCGAACCGCTGGTGGCCGAGTCCAGGCCGCCCAGAATGTTGAGCAGGGTCGACTTGCCGCAG
>NZ_JAABQC010000060.1 GCF_011391645.1 Rhodoferax sp.
CGGCATTCCGCTGACCACCGTCAACCAGATGAAAGACGCGCTGGCCGGGGCCAAGGGCAACGCCGCAGCCAAAGCGTCGGAGTTTGTGGTTTACAAGGACGCTCCGCACGCCTTCCATGCCGACTACCGCCCAAGCTACCGCAAGGAAGCCGCCGAAGATGGTTTCAAGCGCGCGCTGGCCTGGTTCGAGGCCAATGGCGTAGCCTGAAACCTTGCGGGTCAGACCACTCGCGCAGCGACGTGCTCTGACCCCAACCGATCAGCCTCGCGCGACGGGCCTGCCGGCGTCACTGCACCATTCGCTCCAGCTGCCGGCGTAGAGTGCCGAGCGGCCCAATCCCGCAATTTCCATGGCGATCAGGTTGGGCAGCGCGCTGACGCCGCTGCCGCAGTGGTGCACCACGCTGGCCGGGTCGCGGCCTGCCAGCAGGGTGTCAAATTCTGCCCTGAGCTGTGCGGCTGGCTTAAAGCAGCCATCGGCGCCGATGTTGTCGGAAAAAAGACGGTTCAGCGCGCCGGGTATGTGGCCGGCAACCGGGTCCAGCGGTTCGACTTCGCCCCTGAAGCGGGGTGCACTGCGCGCGTCCAGGATGGTTTGGCCGGGGTGCGCCAGATGTTTCAGAACTGTTTCGGTCGTGACCAGCGCCGCCCTGGACGCGGCCAAGGGGTAATCCGAGCTTTGAAGCGCTGGACCGGCACCTGATTCCGCCGCTCCACCAGCAGCCAGCCAGGCTTGCAGACCGCCGTCAAGCACCGCCGCCGCTTCATGACCGACCCATTTCAGCATCCACCACAGACGGCCAGAGTAGTTGGCGCCCTGGCGGTCATACACCACCACCTGCATGTCGGGGTGCAAACCGACGCTGCCCAGCCAGCTGGCAAAACTTTCCCGTGAGGGCAGCGGATGTCGGCCACCGCTGGCGGCATCCGGAGCACCCTTCGCACTCAGGTGCCGGTCCAGGTCGGCACGCGTGGCGCCAGAAATGTGGCTCTCCTGGTACTGCTTGTCACCGCCGGTCGGCTGCATCAGCTCGAAACTGCAGTCAAAAACCATTAGCGGCTGCTGACCGGCCATCAGGGTTTGCAGTTCGGTGGCAGAAATCAGTGTGCTGTACATGGTTGTTCCTTTGCGGGTTAATGGTCTTCTGCGGGTGTGTCAGGCAGGGCACGGGTACGCAGAATGGTGGCGGCAATGCCGCTGACCACAATCAGCGCCATGCCGGCCCAGCCCAGCAGCGGAATTTGGTCGCCAAACAGCACCAGGCTGTAAAAAGCGGCAAACACAATGCCTGCATACTGCAAATTGGCCACCAGCAGCGTAGCGCCACGGCTGTAGGCCCGCGTCATGGCCCATTGGCCCAGCGACGCCAACACGCCGATGGGAATGAGCCAGGCCGCCGCCTGCCACGTCACCTTGTCCCAGGGTGTGAACCCGTCCCAGAGCACGCCTGCCAGCCCGGCCACGGCGGTGCTGAGCGAAAAATAAAACACGGTGCGGCCCTCGGGCTCGCCCGCCTTTCCCAAGGCCGTCACCTGCATATAGGCCATGGCCGCGCCCATGCCCGAGAGCAGCCCGACCAAGCCGGCAAACAGCTGGTTTTGGTCGAGCGTCGGGCGAAGCATCATCACGACCCCGGCAAAACTGATCAGCACGGTGGCCATCAAGGGCCCCTGGCGGCTGCTCTTGCCGTACATCAGGGCGCCACCCACCACAAAAGCCGCCACCCAGACCCCGCTCATGTAGTTCAGCGTCATGGCGGTAGCCAGAGGCAAATGGGCAATTGCAAAAAACCAGGAGGCCAATGAAAACACGCCAATCACGGAACGCCAGGCGTGCATCATGGGCACCGGTGTGGCCAGCGGCGTGCGACGTGCGCGCATCACAAGTGCCATGAAGACAACGCTGACCAGGCCCCGGTAAAACACCAGCTCGGGCAGGCTGAAACTGGTTGAGGCGATCTTGATGCCGACCGCCATGGTGGCAAAAAAGAAGGAGGCCCACACCATCCAGAGCGCTTGCATGACGCTACAACCCTGCCGGACCGATTTCACGGCGGTACCAGGCGTGAAAATGCTGCATGCCGTCTTCCATCGGGCTCTGGTAGGGGCCGACCTCGTTGTCACCACGGGCGAGCAGCGCCTTGCGACCGGCATCCATGCGCTCGCCAATTTCGTCGTCCTCGATGCAGGTCTCCATGTAGGCTGCCTGCTGGCTCTCGACAAGTTCGCGCTCGAACGCGGCGATTTCTTCGGGGTAGAAGAATTCCACCTGGTTCAGCGTCTTGTCGGGCCCCATCGGGTGCAGGGTGGACACCGTGAGCACATGCGGGTACCACTCGACCATGATGTGCGGGTAGTAGGTGAGCCAGATCGCGCCGCGTTCGGGCAACGCGCCGTCGCGGAATTTCAGCAGCGCGTCGTGCCAGCGCCGATAAACCGGGGACCCCGGCTTGTCAAAGGCCTTGGAAACGCCCACGGTCTGCACTGAGAACTGCTCGTCAAACTGCCAGCGCAGGTCGTCGCAGGTGACAAAGTGGCCCAGACCCGGGTGAAACGGGCCCACGTGGTAGTCCTCCAGATAGACCTCGATGAAGGTTTTCCAGTTGTAGTTGCATTCGTGCAACTCGACCTTGTCAAGCACATAGCCAGAAAAGTCGAGCGCCGCCTGCTCGCCCATGCCCGCCAGATCGGCGGCAATGTCGCGGCCGTTGTCCTCGAACAGTAGGCCGTTCCATTGGCGCAGCGGGTAGTTACCCAGGTTCAGGCAGGGGTCGGTGGGGAAGTGCGGCGCGCCCATCAGCTTGCCAGCGGGCACCTGGCCGGCGGCGTCTCCGGCACTGTAGGTCCAGCGGTGGATCGGGCAGACGATGTTGCCCGCCGCTGTGTTTTGCAGCGAGCCGCGTCCCTTGAGCATCAGGGCCTGGCGGTGGCGGCAGACGTTGGAGATCAGCTCGATGCCGCTGGGCGTGTGCACCAGCGCGCGGCCCTCGCCCTCATGCGCCAACGTGGCGTAGTCGCCCACGCCGGGCACACTGGCAACGTGACCCACATAGCGTGGTCCCCGCTGGAACAGGGTTTGCAATTCGCGCTGGTAAAGCGCGGGATCGAAATAGCTTGAAACTGGTAGTTGGCCGTTGGCCTGCTGCAGTTGAAGACTTAAATCAGACATCGGGTCCTGACCTAAAGACTCCCCACAGGGAGATGCGCGGGCGACGTGAATCGTGCGCGAGACAAAGAATCCAGCCGGGGCTGGCGCAATCAGCGCAAATTGTACCTTTGCGGTCGGGGTCGGCCGCTCTCCGGCAACAAAGCCTAAAATCCCGTTCTTTTGTATCCGGGAGAGTTGCGTTTTATGGTTACTGCCGCCAAACACGGAGCTGCCGCGCCCGCGCACTATGAGGCCGCGTTGCAGGAACTTGAGCAACTGGTGGCCAGGCTGGAGTCTGGCGACATGCCCCTGGAGCAGCTTCTCACGCAATATCAGCGCGGCGCCGAACTGTTGAAGTTTTGCCGCGACCGGCTGGCCGCCGTGGAAGACCAAATCAAGGTGCTTGACCAGGGCGCTCTCAGGACATGGACCAGTGAAGCAGCATGACCGACAACTTTGACCTGAATCACTGGTGCGACCTCCATCTGGCGCGCGTCGAACAGGCGCTGGACAACTGGGTGAGCGTGGATGCTTCAGTCGATCAGGGGCATGCCGCGCCAGCCGAGTTGATGCAGGCCATGCGTTATGCGGTGCTGGATGGCGGCAAACGCTTGCGGCCCTTGCTGGTGTTCGCGGCCTTTGAGGCGGTCAGCAGCGCGTCGACCCCGGCCAGGGTGCCCGCTGCGACGGATGCTGCTGAAGCGGCGTTGCGTGCCGCCTGTGCCGTCGAACTGATCCACGCTTATTCATTGGTGCACGATGACATGCCGTGTATGGACAACGACGTGTTGCGCCGGGGCAAGCCCACCGTGCATGTGCAGTTTGGCTCGGCCAGCGCCCTGCTGGCGGGCGATGCGCTGCAGGCCCTGGCGTTCGAGTTGCTGACCCCCGATGCCTCTGTGGTGCCTGAGGGCCGTCAGGCTCGCTTGTGCCGTTTGCTGGCGCGTGCCGCGGGTTGTTCCGGCATGGCTGGTGGCCAGGCCATTGACCTCGCCAGCGTCGGGCGGGTCTTGACAGAAGAACAGTTGCGGCAGATGCATCAGCTTAAAACAGGTGCCCTGCTGCAGGCCAGCGTCATGATGGGCGCAGCTTGTGGTGACGCCAGCGCGCAGGCCGGGCAAGCCTTGCAGGCCTATGGCGCCGCCATTGGGCTGGCGTTTCAGGTGGTCGATGACATTCTGGACGTTACTGCAGATTCCGCCACGCTGGGCAAAACCGCGGGCAAGGATCAAGCCCAGGAAAAGCCAACTTATGTATCGCTGATGGGGCTGGAGTCGGCCCGCCGGTACGCGCAAACCTTGTATGACCAGGCCATGGCGGCGCTGGCGTTCAGTGGTTTGCCAAACACGCGTGCGCTACAGGGGCTGGCAAGCCTTGTGGTGCAGCGCTCCAACTGATGCACTGCCCGCTGTCAAAATCAGAACTTATGTTGATGAACAACCCTCACCCCTTGTTGCAAACCATCCATGCTCCTGCCGACCTGCGGCATTTGCCGCGTGAGCAACTCGACACACTGGCCACAGAACTGCGCGCCTTTTTGCTGGAAAGCGTGTCCAAGACCGGCGGCCACCTGAGCTCCAACCTGGGCACGGTTGAACTCACGGTGGCCCTTCACTACGTCTTCAACACGCCGTATGACCGGGTGGTCTGGGACGTGGGGCACCAGACCTACCCGCACAAAATCCTGACCGGGCGGCGTGATCGCATGGCCACGCTGCGCCAGTTGGGCGGCCTGAGCGGTTTCCCGCAGCGCGCCGAGAGCGAATTTGACGCTTTTGGCACGGCACACTCCAGCACCTCGATCTCGGCCGCCCTCGGCATGGCCATGGCATCGCGCCTCAAGGGTGAAGACCGGCACGCGATTGCCGTGATTGGCGATGGCGCCATGACCGCCGGCATGGCTTTTGAAGCCATGAACAATGCCGGTGTCTCGGACTGCAATCTGCTGGTGATCCTGAACGACAACGACATGTCGATCAGTCCGCCCGTGGGTGCGCTCAACCGTTATCTGGCCAAGCTGCTCAGCGGCCAGTTTTATGCCACCGCCAAAAGCGCCAGCAAAAACGTGCTGCGTGGCGCGCCGCCGCTGCTCGAACTGGCACGCCGCATTGAGGAAACAGCCAAGGGCATGGTGAGCCGGGTCACGCTGTTTGAGAAATTTGGTTTTAACTACGTGGGTCCGATTGACGGCCACGACGTGCAGACTCTGGTGTCGGTGCTGGAAAACATCAAGCACCTCAAGGGGCCGCAGTTCTTGCACGTGGTCACCAAAAAGGGCCAAGGCTACAAGCTGGCCGAGGCCGACCCGGTGGCCTACCACGGCCCCGGCAAGTTTGACCCGGCCGTCGGCCTGCAAACACCCGCCTCCGTCAGCAAGCCCACCTTTACCCAGGTGTTTGGCGAATGGTTGTGCGACATGGCCGCCGCTGACGACCGGCTGGTGGGGATCACGCCGGCCATGCGTGAGGGCTCGGGCATGGTGGCTTTTGAGCAGCGTTTTCCGCACCGCTATTTTGATGTCGGTATTGCCGAGCAGCACGCGGTGACCTTCGCCGCCGGGCTGGCCTGCGAGGGCCTGAAGCCTGTGGTGGCGATCTATTCCACCTTTTTGCAGCGCGGCTACGACCAGTTGATTCACGACGTGGCCATCCAGAATCTGCCGGTGGTGTTTGCGTTGGACCGTGCCGGGCTGGTGGGGGCCGATGGGGCCACCCACGCCGGTGCCTATGACATTGCCTACCTGCGCTGCATCCCCAACATCAGCGTGGCCTGCCCGGCTGATGAAAACGAGTGTCGCCAGCTGCTCAACACCGCCTATGCCCAGAGCACGCCGGTGGCCGTGCGTTACCCGCGTGGTGTGGGCGCGGGTGTGGCGGTCAACCGCTCGCTTGACGCGCTGCCGTTTGGCAAGGGTGAAATCTCCCGCAGCGGCCGGCGCGTGGCTATTTTGGCCTTTGGCACGCTGCTGTACCCGGCGCTTGATGCCGCGCAAGCCCTGGATGCCACGGTGGTCAACATGCGCTGGGCCAAGCCGCTCGATGTCGACCTGCTGCTGCAGGTGGCCGCCGGCCACGAGGCCCTGGTCACCTTGGAAGAGGGCGCCATCATGGGAGGCGCCGGCAGCGCGGTGCTGGAAGCGCTGGCTGCTGCCGGTATCACCCGGCCCGTGCTGCAGTTGGGTCTGCGTGACGCTTTTATCGAGCATGGCGACCCGGCCAAATTGCTGGCCCTGGAGGGCTTGGACGCCCCCGGCATCGAAGCTGCTATTCGCGCTCGCCTTGCGTTGGCGCAAGCTATGTGAAAGCAGCAAGCCTTTTTAAGGGTAAACCCAGCCGTTTGTCCGGGGCCCGCTTCTTAGAATATCAGGTGACCCTTATTCGCCAAGGTCATGTTCACAGACATGACGGCTCTTTCAATCCACAACAGCAGGAGTAATTCAATGGATCGTCGTTCGCTCATCAAAAACGCAGGTATCGCCGGTGTTCTGGCAGCGGGTGCTGCACCCGCCGTGCATGCCCAGGGGGCCAATGTGCGCTGGCGCCTTGCGTCGAGCTTTCCCAAGTCGCTGGCCACCATTTTTGGCAGCGCCGAGATGTTTGCCAAGACCGTCAAGACGCTTTCTGGCGGCAAGTTTGAAGTGTCGGTGCATGCCGCTGGCGAGCTGATGCCCGCGTTTGGCGTGGTTGACGGCATTCAGAACGGCACCGTCGAGATGGCGCAGACGGCGTCCTACTATTTCACTGGCAAAGACGCCATTTTTGCCTTCGGCTGCGCCGTGCCTTTCGGTCTGACCGCGCGCCAGATGGACGCCTGGATGGAGCATGGCAACGGCCGCAAGCTGATGGACGAGTTTTATGCCCAATACAACATCAAGAGCCGCAGCGCGGGCAACACCGGCACCCAGATGGGCGGCTGGTACCGCAAGGAAATCAAGTCGGTCAAAGACCTCAAGGGTCTGAAAATGCGCATGGGTGGCGGCCTGTTTGGCGAGGCCATGCAAAAGCTCGGCGTGGTGTCGCAGAACATGCCCGCCGGTGAGGTCTACCAAGCGCTTGAAAAAGGCACGCTCGACGCCACCGAGTTCGTCGGCCCTTACGATGACCAGAAGCTTGGCTTCAACAAGGTCGCCCCTTTTTATTACTATCCCGGCTGGTGGGAAGGTGGCGCCGAACTGGGCTTTTTCATCAACACCAAGGCCTATGCGGCGCTGTCGCCCGAATACCAGGCCATGGTGGACGTCGCCACCGCCATAGCGGCCCGCGACATGACGGCCAAGTACGATGCCTACAACCCGATCGCTTTGAAAAGCCTGGTGGCTGCCAAGACCCAGCTCAAGCCATTCCCCAAGGACATCATGGATGCCGGCTTCAAGGCATCGATGGAAGTGTTTGCCGAGCACGAAGCCAAGTCGCCTGAATTCAAGAAGATCCACCAGGACATGCGCGCCTTCCAGCGTGACCAGCTCCTGTGGCTGCGTTTCTCGGAATTGCGCTTTGACAACTACATGACAACGGCCAAGATTTAAGCGCCTGAATCACAAGCTTTCTGGTCGCGCCCCGGACACCCATGGTGTGTCCGGGGCGTTTTCCATTCAGGGCTTGGCTTTTTTGGCGTCCCTTGCGATGGCCTCTTGCATCGCCTTCATGGGGTCTTCCTCCTGCACGGGCATTGCCGGTGTTTCCAGGGCTGGCGCGGCGCTGTCGGTTTCCTGCCCCGCATCGGCCGGTTGCTCCTCCATGCCATCCATGGGCTGCGCGTCAAGCATCTGCAACTGTTCCATCACGGCAGCGTCGCTCAAACCCTTGTCTTTGGACATGTTGCCCACCACCAGCGACGGAAAGGCCATGATGGCCGCCACCATCATGATTTGCAGCACGATGAATGCGATGGAGCCCTTGTAGATTTCGTTGGTGCTCACGGCCTTGATGGTCTGGCCGGTCACGCGGTCTTTGTAGTCGAACTTGGCGGCCACGCTGCGCAGGTAAAACAGCGCAAAGCCAAAAGGCGGCGTCAGGAAAGAGGTTTGCAGGTTCATCGCGATGATCACGCCGAACCAGATCATGGCCATGTCAGGGGTCATGCCGGGCACCAGCCCGGGCAGGATTTTCTCGGCCACCGGGGCCAGCAAGGGCAGCACGATGAAGGCGATCTCAAAGAAGTCGATGAACATGCCCAGCACAAAGACCAAAATGTTTACCACGATCAAAAACCCCCAGCCGCCGCCCGGCATGTCGGTAAACAGGTGTTCGACCCAGATGTGGCCGTCGGCGGCGTTGAAGGTGAAGCTGAACACGGTCGAGCCGATCAGGATGAACATCACGAAGGTGGCCAGTTTGGCGGTGCTTTCCAGGGCCTGGCTGAGCAGCGGCATGGACAGGCGTTGCTTGCCGATGGCCAGGATCAAGGCGCCCAGGGCCCCCATAGCGCCACCCTCGGTGGGTGTGGCCACCCCCAGAAAAATGGTGCCCAGCACCAAAAAGATCAGAATCAGCGGCGGCATCAGCACAAACGTGACCTGCTCGGCCAGGCGCGACAGCAGGCCGAGCCGGGTGACGCGGTTGACAAGCGCCAGCACCAGGCCGGTGATGGACGCCAGCGTCAGCGTCATGATGACGATTTCGTCACCTGCTGCAGGCATGCTGCGCTCCAGCCAGCGCGTCATCAGGGTGTCATGGACCTGAGCCCAGCTCCAGCCCACCGCCGCACAAATGAGGACCAGCACCAGCAACGACTTGTGGCCCGAGTTGCCGCTGGGTTCGCGGTAAATGCGGGCTTCCTGCGGCAAAGCAGGCACCCAGCCCGGCTTCACCAGCGCCACGATCACCACGAACAGGATGTACAGCCCCACCAGCAGCAGGCCGGGCAACAGGGCGCCGGCATACATGTCGCCCACCGAGCGGCCCAACTGGTCGGCCAGCACGATCAGCACCAGCGATGGCGGTATCGCCTGCGCCAGCGTGCCAGAGGCGGTGATGGCGCCAGTGGCAATGGACCGGTTGTAGCCGTAGCGCAGCATGATGGGCAAAGAGATCAGCCCCATGGAAATCACCGCTGCCGCCACCACGCCAGTGGTGGCCGCCAGCAGCGCACCGACCAAAATGACGGCAATAGCCAGGCCACCGCGCAGAGGGCCAAAAACCTGGCCCACGGTCTCAAGCAAGTCCTCGGCCATGCCCGAGCGTTCCAGAATGATGCCCATGAAGGTGAAAAACGGGATCGCCAGCAGCGTGTCGTTTTGCATGATGCCGAAAATACGCAGCGGCAGGGCCTGAAACAGTGAGGCCGGGAAAATGCCGGCCTCCATGCCGATGAAGCCAAAGCCCAGGCCGGTGGCGGCCAGGGCGAAAGCGACGGGGAAACCGGTCAGCAAAAAGGCCAGCAGCCCGCAGAACATGAGCGGCACAAATTGCTGTGCCAGAAAGGTGGTTTGCATTCAGTTGCCCTCTGCCAGTTTGCGCGCGACGATGGCTTCGAGTTCTTCGAGGTGTTTTTCTTCGTCGGATTTGGTCACTTCATGCGACAGTACGTCAGGCCCCTGACCTTTGAGGAAGGCAATGCGTTTGATCAGTTCTGACACGCCTTGCAGCGCCAGCAGCGCAAAACCCAGTGGAATCAGGCCATAGGCGGGCCAGCGGATCAGGCCCCCGGGGTTTTGCGACATTTCGCCGGTGATCAGGGCATTGGTGAAGAGCGGCCAGCTCAGCGTGATGGAGAGGGCACAAAAGGGAAACAGCACGGCAATGATGCCGACCACATCAATCCAGTTGCGGGTGCGCGCGCTGAGCTTGCCGGCGACAAAGTCAATTCGAACGTGCGAATTTTTCAGAAAACCATAACCGGCACCCATCAGGAAGACCGCGGCAAACAGGTACCACTGGATTTCCAGCAGGCCGTTGGAGCTGACGTTGAAAATTTTACGCACGATGGCGTTGCCCGCGCTGATCAGGGTGGTGGCAAGAATCAGCCACATGGTGACTTTGCCGATCCAGGTGCTGATGCCGTCGATCAGCCGGGACAGCGCGAGAAATGAGGTCATGGTGTCTCCATCATGTGAATGTCACGCAGGTCAACCACGGTGGTGGTGATGTGCGCCATGAAAGACGCCGGGGCTCGGCGTTGAGAGTTGAGGTCTTGCATGCCCAATTTTAGGGGAAGGCGCAAAATTTTCTTCGCAGCCACGATCTTGTTGCCGCCGTGCCCGTTAGCCTGCTGCGGGGATCTTGTCACGCCGGTAGTCCCACCACGGCAAGACCTGACGCATGGACAACACCTGGCCACTTTGCCGCGCTGAATAACCAGGGATTTGGTTGATCTGGTTTTGCCACTGGGGTGTCTGCAGCAGATGCAGCAAGGCCGCGATGCCGGGTTGCGCCAGCGCTGACTTCAGGCAGACCAGGTGATAACGTTCCTCTGCCAGCGGCACGAAGTCAAGCCCGGCCTGCTGAGCGGCAGCGGCGATGCCCAGGCCGACGTCGCATTGGCCGGCCGCCACTGCGTGTGCCACGGCGGCGTGTGACGACTCGGTGTGTGCATTCGCATTGAAGTCGCGGTTGCTCAGGCCGGCAAGCGCCAGCAACTCGTCAAACACCACGCGCGTGCCGCTGCCCAGCGTGCGGTTGGCAAAATGGGCACGGTGCTGGACCACATCGGGCAAGCTGTGCAAGCCCAGCGGATTGCCACGGGCCACCATCAAGCCCTGGGTGCGCCTGGCAAAGCCGATGATCTTGTGCCGACCCGGTTGCAACAGCGGTTTGTAGGTGCGCTCGGTCAGTGTTTTTTTACCCGTGTCCAGCAGCGTGTGAAAGCCGGCCATCACGCAGCGCCCTTCGTTCAGGGCACGGATGGCATCGACGCTGCCGGTAAAGCGGATGTCAAGGTGCAATTTTTGAGGCTCTGGCCGGCCCACGTCCATGTTGTTGACCTGCAGGGCAAATTCACGCAAACGAGACAGCGCGTCGTCATGGCTGGCATAAAGCGTGACCACATGAAAGCTGTTGTCAAAGGCCAGCGCGTAACTGCGCTCCAATTCGGCGCGCAAAGCCTCGATCTGGGGAGACAGACGGGCCTGCGCCTGGCGTTCGGCCCACATCAATTTGGATGCAAATTCGGTCAGGCGGGCACTTTGGCCCTTCTCCCAGACCACCAATTCGTTGCCCAAGTCATTTTCCCAGCGCTTGAGCTCGCCCCAGACATGGCGGTAGCTCAAGCCCAGCGCACGGGCGCCGCCCGAAATGGAGCCCTGGCTGCTGACCGCCTGCAGCAAATCAATCAGGGGGTTGCGCACCAGTGCCGGACTGCTGTCTTTGGAGAGGGTGTAGTGGAGTTGAAGCCTATGCACGATGGTTCATATCGCCAGGTTTTAGATCGGTGGCTACGATAGCTTAAACCATAACCCGAAGCGCCACGATGGCGTCTGCCCGGCCAAAGACGCATGACATGACCACCTTTACCGACAGCGCCTTGACGGCACTGCAACTCATCACCGCGCTGGACGCCGAACTGCTCACAATTGTGGGCCGCTCGTTGGCCGTGAGCGCCACCGCCTGCGCCCTGGCCTGCAGCCTCGGGCTGGTGCTGGGGGCCTGGCTGGGCGTGGCCCGCTTTGCCGGGCGTGGCGCCGTGCTCACGTTGCTCAACACCTTTTTGGCGGTGCCCTCGGTGGTGGTGGGGCTGGTGATTTACCTGTTGTTGTCCCGCTCCGGGCCGCTGGGCTTTTTGGGTTGGTTGTTCAGCTTCAAGGCCATGGTGATTGCCCAGGCGGTGCTGGTGCTGCCGGTGGTCACCGCCCTCACGCGCCAGGCTGTTGAAGACGCTGAGGGTTTGCATGGCGAGCAATTGCAGTCATTGGGAGCCCGGCCGCTGATGCGCAGCCTGTTGCTGGCGTGGGACGAGCGTTATGCCTTGCTCACGGTGCTGATTGCGTCCTTTGGCCGCGCCGTGTCGGAGGTGGGCGCCGTGATGATTGTGGGCGGCAACATTGAAGGATTCACCCGTGTCATGACGACGGCCATTGCGCTGGAAACCAGCAAAGGCAACCTGCCGCTGGCGCTGGGGCTGGGGTTGATCTTGCTTGGCGTGGTGTTGCTGCTCAATGTGTTGATTGCGCTGGTGCGGCGTTGGCGTGAACATCAGGAGTCTGGTGTCGCTCCTGCTTTCCCGTTGGGGGCGTCGATTTGAAGGCAGAAAGTTTGATCGACATGCACATGAGCGATGCAGCAAACCCCGGGGTCTCTTTCCAGTCGCCTGCGGTGCCCGTGTTTGAGGTGTGCTCTGCCAGTGTGCATTTTGGGCCGGCCACGCGCGCGGTGCGTGCCCTGTCTGAGGTGAGTTTGACGATCACGGCGGGCGAGCGCGTGGCGCTGGTGGGGGCCAATGGCTGTGGCAAGAGCACGCTGCTGCGTTTGCTGCATGGGCTTGCGGCGCCCACAACCGGCCTCATGCGCAGTGCCCTTCATTTGCGGCAAGCCATGCTGTTTCAAAAGCCGCACTTGATGCGCTTGTCGGTGCAGGCCAATATCGCGCTGGGGCTGTGGTTGCGCGGCATGCCGTGGGCGCACGCCAAAGCACAGGCCCTGGCGGCGCTGGCCCGTGTGGGTTTGGCAGAGCTGGCGAAGCGCAGTGGTCGACAGCTTTCCGGCGGTCAGCAGCAGCGGGTGGCGATGGCGCGCGCCTGGGCCCTGCAGCCCCAGGTACTGCTGCTCGATGAGCCCACAGCCAGCCTGGACCCGCATGCCAAACGTGAGGTGGAGGCTTTGATCGAAGAATTTGCCAGCGGGCCGGAGGCCATGACGCTGATCTTTGCCAGCCACAACCTGGGCCAGGTCAAGCGCCTGGCGAGCCGGGTGATTTACCTGGAGCAGGGACGGGTGCTGGCCGATTTGCCGGTGGCAGATTTTTTTGGCGGGCCCTTGCTGCAACAGCAGTACCCGGCGGCGCATTTGTTTGTCAAAGGCGAACTGGTATGAAAACCGTGAAAGCTTGTGTGTCTATTAAACCTCTGAGCAAGGTCAAGCTGGCTCTGGTCGCCACGTCCCTGCTCGTGTCGATGGGCGTCTCGGCGCAGTCCATTGTGGTGGCGTCTACCACCTCCACCGAGCAGTCCGGGTTGTTTTCCGTGCTGCTGCCCGAATTCAAAAAAGCCAGTGGCATCGACGTGAAGGTGGTGGCCTTGGGCACCGGCCAGGCCATTGACATGGGCCGCAGGGGCGATGCCGACGCGCTGTTTGTGCATGACAAAGTGGCCGAGGAAAAAGTGGTGGCCGAGGGCTTTGCCGTCAAGCGCCTGGAGGTCATGTACAACGACTTTGTGCTGGTCGGCCCCGCCAGTGATCCGCTCAAGCTCAAGGGCAATGACGTGGTTGAAGCCCTCAAAAAGATATCTGCTGCCAACGGCCCGTTCATTTCACGCGGCGACAAAAGCGGCACCCACGCCGCCGAATTGCGCTTCTGGCAAATGGCTAACTTGGCCGACAAGCAGGGCAGCGGCTACAAGGCCTGCGGCTGTGGCATGGGCCCGGCGCTCAACATGGCATCCAGCTCAGGAGCCTATGCGCTCACCGACCGCGGCACCTGGCTCAACTTCAAGAACCGGGGCGACCTGAAAGTGCTGGTCGAGGGCGACCAGCGCCTCTTCAACCAATACGGCGTGCTGCTGGTGAATCCGGCCAAACACCCGCATGTGAAAGCGGCTGAGGGCCAGAAGTTTGTCGACTGGGTCACCGGCAGCGCCGGGCAGGGTGTGATTGCCAGCTACAAGATTGGCGGCGAACAGCTGTTTTTCCCGAATGCGGTCAGGTGAATGCCGGCTCGGGTTCTCACGGGCCCCAGTTGCGCAGCAGCACATACAGCGCCGTGCCCGCCAAAATGCTCAGCAGCGGGTGTTTTTTCCACCACTGCAGGGCCAGCACGGTGAGCACCGCCACGGCTTCGGCCCAGGGGCCAGACGGGTTGTCACGGGCATGGCCGACCAGCGTGTGCAACAGCAAAAGCGTCATGATGGCCAGCGGCAAAAAGCGTCCCAGTTGTTGCACCAGCGGGTGACTTTGCAGAAAGCGGGCGGCCAGAAATGGCAGTGCGCGCAGGGCAAAGGTGACTACGGCCATGGCGGCGATCGCGCCGATGGCGTAAGGAATGTCGATCATGGCATCGGCTCCTTGGCGCCCGGCGGGTGCCAGACCATTCCGGCCAGCACACTGAGGCCGATGGCAATCAACAGCGCCTGTTGCGGCATCAGCGCCCAGGCCACGGCGTAACTCACGACCGCCACCCACAGAGGTGCGGCCGAATCGGCGCTGCGCCATTGTTCAACCGCCAGCACGGCAAACAGCGCCGCCAGCGCAAAGTCCAACCCTGTCAATGCAATTTGCGCCTGCGCCCCGATCAGCGCGCCCAGCAGCGTGCCCAGCACCCACCAACCCTGGTTGAGCAGCGCCACCGCTACCATTTGGCGTGTGCTGGTGCCAGGTGGCAGCGTGGTCAGCACCGAGTAGGTTTCATCGGTGAGCGCAAACACCAGGTACCAGCGCGCCATAGGCTGTTTGGGCAGTTTGTCGAGCAGCGACAGGCCGTAAAAGATATGGCGCAAGTTCACCACCAGCGTGGCCACGGCAATGGACGCCAGCGGCAGACCCGCCGCCAGCATCGGCACCATCATGAACTGCGCGGCACCGGCAAACACCAGAACGCTGGCGGTGACCGCCAGCCACCAGGGCGCACCCGCCTGCACAAACAAAAACCCGAACACCATGCCCAGCGGCACATAGCCCATGGCCACGGGGACTGAAAGTGAAAGAACGGAAATGTGCGGCGACTGTGGATCAGGCGTCGGTAGAAAAGGGGTGGTGGGCATGAAACGAGCGAGGTGGCGGCAAATGGCGTGCAATGGCGGATGCCATGATTGTGACAGTCAGTGCCTTGGCCGCGCCGACTTGTGCCGACCTGGCAGGGCGCGGGATAATTCCTCAAAATCACCGGAGATATCCATGCCAAACACCCAAAAATCCCCCAAAGTTGCCGTTTTGCTTTCAGGTTGCGGGCATCTTGATGGCGCTGAAGTGCGCGAATCGGTGCTGGCCCTGCTGGCGCTCGACCAGCAGGGCGCCACAGTGCAGTGCATCGCGCCCAATGCGCCGCAGTTTCATGTGGTCAATCACGTCACCGGCGAGCCGGTGGCGGGTGCCGCCCGCAACATCCTGGAGGAGTCAAGTCGCATTGCCCGCCTGGGACAATGCCTGGACCTGGCACAAGCCAAAGTGGCCGACTATGACGCGCTGGTAATGCCGGGTGGTTACGGTGTTGCCAAGAACCATTGCAGCTTTGCCTTCAAGGGCGCCGAGGCGGATGTGCGGCCCGATGTGGCGGCGTTCATCCGGGGATTTTTTGACGCCAAGAAGCCGGTCGGTGCAATTTGCATTGCGCCGGCGCTGGTGGCGTTGGCGCTGCACCAGGCCCATGACAGCGCGACGCTCACGCTCGGCAATGACGCGGGTTGCGCTGCTGCCCTGGGGCAGCTCGGCCAGGTCAACCAAAGCACGCCCAATGCCACAGAAATCGTGATTGACGAGGCGCACAAGCTCATCACCACGCCAGCCTACATGTTTGACGACGCGCGCCTGGGCGATGTGTGGACGGGTATCGAGCGCTGCGTGGCCGAAGTGCTCAAGCGCGTGCCATGAAGGCCATTTGTGTTTATTGCGGCTCCAGCCCGGGCCGGCTTGAGGTCTATGCCAGCGCCGCGCGTGCGCTGGGTCAGGCGCTGGTGGCGCGCGACCTGGGGCTGGTTTATGGCGGTGCCAGCATTGGCCTGATGGGGCTGGTTGCCGACACTGTGCTGCAACTTGGCGGCCGCGTCGTGGGCGTGATCCCGAAAGGCCTGGCGCGCAAGGAAGTGGTGCACCGGCAGCTGAGCGAGCTCCATGTAACCCAGTCCATGCACGAGCGCAAAACCCTCATGGCCGAACTTTCTGATGGCTTCATCGCCATGCCAGGCGGTATCGGAACCTTTGAGGAGATTTTTGAAATCTGGACCTGGGCCCAGCTTGGCATTCATGCCAAGCCCTGCGGTTTGCTGAACGTGGCGGGCTACTACGATGCGCTGACCACTTTTCTGGATCACGCGGCCGCTGAGCAGTTTCTCAAGCTGCCGCACCGCTCCATGTTGATCGTCGAGCAGGCGCCAGATGTGCTGCTGGACCGGTTTGCCAGCTACCAGCCGCCAAGTGTGCGGAGGTGGCTGGACGCGGACGAATCCTGACGCGGTGATGGTTTATCTTTGTCTGCGTGTCAGGGTTTCATTCCATCAGCGCCACTGACTTGATCAAGGCAAACGCCTGCATGCCGGGCTTCAATGCCAGTGCCTGGCAGGAATAGGCAGTAATTTCTGCCAGCAACTGCTGGCCGTCGGCAAGAAGGCAGACCACGGTGACGCGGCCCAGGGCACCCGGGTGAAGGGCTGTGATGGTGATGGGCAACTGGTTCAAGATGCTCAGACCCTGAGGCTGCACCGTGGCCAAGCTCACGTTGCGCGCCAGCACGCGCAGGCGCGAAGCGGACGGGTTGGCGCCGGGCGGAAGGCTCAA
>NZ_JAABQC010000061.1 GCF_011391645.1 Rhodoferax sp.
GACTGGTTCAACGAAAACGTTTTGGCACGCGCCGCGCGCGGCCTCGGTGTGGCACTCTGGAAGGTGGGTGACCAGGCTGTGATCGACGGTGCGGTTGTGAATGGTTCCTGGCGCATAGTGGGCTGGATTTCCGGTGCGGTTCGCAAGGTTCAGACCGGTTACCTGTACGACTATGCGCTGACCATGGTCTTGGGTATCTTTGTTCTGATGACGTATTTCGTCTGGCTCAAATAGGAGAAATAAAAAAATGGGTTTGCTGAGCCTGGCTATTTGGACACCGATTGCCTTCGGTGTGGTGTTGCTGGCACTTGGTCGTGACGATCAAGCGCGAGCAGTTCGTTGGATTGCGTTGATCGGAGCGGTGGTGAGTCTGCTGGTGACCTTGCCGCTTTACACACGGTTCGATTTGTCAACTGCTGCCATGCAGTTTGTTGAAAAGGCGCCCTGGATCGAGCGTTTCAATATCAATTACCACCTCGGTATTGATGGCATCTCGGTCTGGTTCATTCTGCTGACGGCCTTTATCAACGTGATCGTGGTGATCGCCGGCTGGGAAGTCATTACCAAGCGGGTCAACCAGTACATGGGCGCGTTCCTGATTTTGAGCGGACTCATGATCGGTGTCTTTTGTGCCATTGACGGCATGCTGTTTTATGTCTTCTTCGAGGCCACACTGATACCGATGTACCTGATCATCGGCATCTGGGGTGGGCCCAACAAGATTTACGCGGCGTTCAAGTTCTTCTTGTACACGCTGCTCGGCTCTTTGTTGATGCTGATTGCCCTGATTTACTTGTACAACACGGCGGGCGGGAGCTTTGACTTGCTGACCTGGCACAAACTGCCGCTGGGTCAGACAGCGCAGACCTTGTTGTTCTTTGCTTTCCTGGCAGCTTTTGCAGTCAAGGTGCCCATGTGGCCGGTGCACACCTGGTTGCCCGATGTGCACGTGGAGGCGCCCACAGGCGGGTCCGCTGTGCTGGCCGCCATCATGCTGAAACTCGGCGCCTATGGTTTTCTGCGCTTTTCCATGCCTATCGCGCCCGATGCGGCCCATGAGTGGTCGGGCCTGATGATCGGCCTGTCGCTGGCGGCCGTCATTTATGTCGGCTTGGTGACCATGGTGCAGAAGGACATGAAAAAACTGGTGGCTTATTCGTCAGTGGCGCACATGGGTTTTGTCACCTTGGGCTTTTTCCTGTTCAATGACCTCGGTGTGGCCGGTGGCATTGTGCAAATGATTTCCCACGGTTTTGTCTCGGCCGCCATGTTCCTGGCCATTGGCGTTTTGTACGACCGGGTGCATTCCCGTGAGATTTCAGCCTATGGCGGTGTGGTCAACACCATGCCCAAATTCACGGCTTTTGCCTTGCTGTTTGTCATGGCCAACGCCGGCTTGCCGGGAACAGCCGGTTTTGTCGGTGAGTGGATGGTGATTCTGGGCTCAGTCAAGGTCAACTTCTGGATCGGCATGGCCGCGGCCAGTGCGCTGATCTTCGGTGCCGCCTATTCGCTCTGGATGTTCAAGCGGGTGTACCTGGGTCCGGTGGCCAATGACCATGTCAAGCACCTGAAAGACATCAATGCGCGTGAGTTTCTGTTCCTGTCATTGCTGGCCATTGCCATCCTGTACATGGGGGTGTATCCCAAGCCGTTTACCGATGTGATGGATGTGTCAGTGGCCGAACTGCTGAAGCATGTCGCCATGACGAAATTGAACTGATCAGTCTGTACTGACAACTTTGAGATAAGAGATACCTATGATTGACAAAATCAGTTTGATCGCGGTTTATCCAGAAATAGGCCTGCTGGTCATGGCCTGCGTGATTCTGCTGTTTGACCTGAGTGTCAAAAGCCGCACGCGCACCGCCACCTATGTGGCGACCATGCTGACGCTGGCGGTTGTGGCCGCCCTGCAAGCCAATTACGCCTTGTCCAATGAGACCATTTATGGCTTTGGCAACATGATCGTCAGTGACGTCATGGGCAACTGGCTCAAGTGCTTTGCAACGCTTGCGGTCATGGTGACGCTGGTTTACGGCCGCCACTATGCGGCCGAGCGCGACATGCTGCGCGGTGGCGAACTCTTCAGTCTGGGCTTGTTTTCCCTGCTGGGTATGTTTGTCATGATCTCCGGCAACAACTTTCTGGTGCTCTACATGGGCATTGAACTGTTGACCCTGTCCAGCTATGCCTTGGTGGCGCTGCGCCGCGATCACCTGCAGTCGGTCGAGGCGGGCATGAAGTATTTTGTGCTCGGTGCGATGGCATCCGGTTTCCTGCTGTACGGCATGTCCATGTTGTATGGCGCAACCGGCACGCTGAATTTGCAAGAGGCGATGGCCGCCATTCAGTCGGGTCAAGTCAACCAACAGGTGCTGGTCTTCGGGTTGGTCTTTGTGGTGGCCGGACTGGCGTTCAAGTTGGGCGTGGTGCCGTTTCACATGTGGATCCCCGACGTTTACCAGGGCGCTCCCACGGCCATCACACTCATGATTGGTGGCGCTCCCAAGTTGGCCGCCTTTGCCGTGATGATTCGCTTGCTGGCCGAGGGCTTGATGCCGCTCTCGGTTGACTGGCAACAGATGCTGATGTTGCTGGCCATCGGTTCGCTGGCCGTTGGTAATCTGGCCGCCATTGCGCAGACCAACATCAAGCGCATGCTGGCCTTTTCGACCATTTCCCACATGGGTTTTGTGTTGATCGGGATGATGTCTGGTGCCGTCAGCGGGCATCCGGAAGCGGCAGCCAACGCTTACGGCTCGTCCATGTTTTACGTCGTGTCTTACGTGCTGACCACCCTGGTCAGCTTCGGCATCATTTTGTTGTTGTCGCGCAATGGTTTCGAGAGCGAAGAGATTTCCGACTTTGCCGGCCTTAACCAGCGCAGCCCGTTCTATGCTGCGCTCATGGCGGTGTGCCTGTTCTCTCTGGCTGGCATTCCGCCCATGATTGGCTTCTATGCCAAGCTGGCGGTGTTGCAGGCTTTGCTGGCTTCAGGTGGCACCCTGCCGCTGGTGCTGGCCGTATTTGCCGTCATGATGTCGCTGGTTGGCGCCTTCTATTACCTGCGGGTCGTCAAGGTCATGTACTTTGACGCCCCCACCGGCACCGCCGGGGAAATTTCTTCGCCGTTTGAAGTGCGTGCCGTGCTGTCGCTCAATGGTGCCCTGCTACTGGTGCTGGGCATCGTGCCTGGCGGTCTGATGGCCTTGTGTGCCAATGCCGTGTTGCAGATGCTGTCGACTTGACACATCGTTTTCAACCCAAGCTGATCGCCTGTGGAAAAGCCTGAGTTGGATCATCTGGTTGAACACGGCTTAAGCAGCACCGAACTCTTCAAAGGAAAGCTCCTTCACGCGTTTCGCGATGAAGTGCGCCTGACCACTGGTGCCGTCGCCACGCGCGAGTATGTGGTCCACCCGGGTGCTGTCATGATTGTCCCCCTGCTTGAAGGCACGAGCGGTTCCTTGCAGGTGGTGCTTGAGCGCCAGTTTCGCTATCCTTTGGGTCGGGTCATGATTGAGTTTCCAGCGGGCAAGCTCGATCCGGGCGAAGACTGTTTCGCCTGTGCGCAGCGGGAACTGCTCGAGGAAACAGGCTACACCGCAACCGAGTGGGCGCATGCGGGGGTGTTGCATCCACTTATTGCCTATTCCACAGAGTTCATCGACATCTGGTTCGCCCGTGGCTTGCAGGCCGGTCAGCGACAACTTGATGATGGTGAATTCCTCGAGGTGCTGGCGGCATCCCCTGCTGAACTGCTCGATTGGTGCCGCCAGGGCCTGGTCACCGACGGCAAAACACTCACAGCGGCACTCTGGCTGCAAAACACGCTGTCGGGAGCTTGGTCACTTGATTGGAAGACCGTCCGATAGCGCCTTTATGTGAATTTCGCATAAAGAGATGAGTCGGGCTGAAGATGCACGCCACAGCCCCGGTGGGCTTTCTAAAATCCTGGGTATTAAAAGTACCATTTGGAGACCTGCATGACCCATGCCACCCTTGCCGACCTGCGTACCTACACCCTGGAAAACGCTGGCGCCGCCGCGCCCGCGTTGGCAGACTTTGTGCCAGCCTATTTCGACAACACCGACCCCGACGAATTGCAGCAACGCGGCCCGGCCACGTTGCTGGCCCTGGCCTCAGCGCACTGGCGCTTGCTGGACTTGGCATCAGATGACCCGGATGGACGCATCCGTGTTTTCAACCCCACGCTGGCCGAGGATGGTTTTGTCAGTGAGCAGACCGTGATCCAGATCGTTCATGATGACATGCCGTTCCTGGTGGATTCGGTGACGATGGCCATCAACCGCAGCGGCCGCATGGTGCACTGGATTGTTCACCCCCTGCTTGCGGTTGAACGCGATGCAAACGCCAACGTCAAGAGTGCCCGGCTCGCCACGCTGGACGCACAACACGATCATCAAATTTCGTCGCTGATCCTTGTCGAGTGCGACCGTATTTTGCTGACTGAAGACCGGGCGCAACTTGCTGCCGAACTGGCGCTGGTCTTGTTCGATGTGCGCGCTGCCGTGAGCGATTGGGCGCCCATGCTCCGGCACGTGCAAGCGGTACGTGAAGCCTCAGCCCTGTCGCCTTTGTCCGCCAAGGGTCAGCAGGAAGGCGTCGAGTTTTTGCTTTGGCTGGAGGCTCAGCACTTTACGTTTCTGGGTGCGCGTGACTACGAGTTGGTGCGTGACGAAGACGGTATCAATCTGGTGGCCATTCCTGACTCAGGTCTGGGTATCTTGCGAGGTGAGCCCAAAACGCCGGTGAGTCGCTTGCCTGTTGATGCGTTTGATTTTCTGGACTCTGACCAGTTGGTGCTGGTCACCAAGGCTATGACACGGGCCACGGTGCATCGTCCGGCATGGCTGGACTGTCTGACCGTCAAGCGATTTGACGCTGCTGGAAAAGTGATTGGTGAAGCACGCTTTCTGGGGCTGTACACCTCAAAGGCCTACGCCGCGTTGGTGGGGGACATTCCCCAAATTCGCCGCCGGGCAGCAGATGTCATGGCGGCTGTGGAGGTACTGCCTGAGAGCCATGCGGCCAAGTCCTTGCAAACGATTCTTGACGATTACCCGCGCGACGAATTGTTTCAGGTCGACACGGCCACGCTGATCGACCATGCGGTGGGTATCCTGCGACTGCAGGAGCGCCAACGGGTGCGTGTTTTCTTGCGTCGCGACCCCTTTGGCCGCTTCACCTCGGCCCAGGTGTTTGTGCCGCGTGATCGGTACAACACTGAACTGCGCTCCAAAATTGGCGACGAACTGAGTCGGGCATTGGACGGCCAGTCGATTGAGTTCACGCCGACGCTGACCAATAGCCCGCTGGCCCGCATTCACTATCTCGTTCGAGCCCGCCAGCAGGCGCCCCAAAACGTTGATGCCTCAGCGCTTGAGCTTCGTATCACCCAACTCTGCCAGCGCTGGGAAGACCATTGCAAGGTGGCCTTGCTGCACATCCATGGCGAGAGCCAGGGTCTGGCTTTGGCCAGTCGTTTTGCCGACAGTTTCCCGACGGTTTACCAGAAGCACTTTTCTGGCCGCATGGCTGCCGATGATGTGCAGGTGCTCGCTGGCCTGTCCACCGAGCTGCCGATGGCGGTGCGACTTTATCGCACGTTCGACAGCAGCCCGGGCATGGTGCGTTTCAAGATATTCAGCTTGGGCAAAGTCGCCTTGTCTGATTCGCTGCCCGTGCTTGAACGCATGGGTGCGCGCGTGCTTGATGAGCAACCCTACCAGTTGCGGCCGGTCTTGTCAGACGCCGGTGCATCGGATTACTGGATTCACGATCTGGGTCTGCAACTACCGTCAACGGCAGATCTTGCCGTAATCCGCGAGCGCTTTGAGGCTCTTTTTGTGCGGGTATGGTGCAAAGTGCTCGATAGCGACGACCTCAACAAGCTGGTGCTGGCCACCACGCTCGATGCGCGTGCCATTGCGGTTTTGCGCGCTTACACCCGCTACTTCAAGCAGCTGGATTTCCCGTACAGCCAGAGCTACCTGGAGGCCACGCTGTACAAAAACGCCGCCCTGGCGCAAACCCTGTACCAGCTCTTCGACGCACGCTTCGACCCCGCGCAAGAGTCCGATCGGGCAACGCTGCAAGCCAGCATCAACGGGGACATCGAAGCGCAACTCAGCGCGGTGGCCAGCCTGGACGAAGACCGCATCCTGCGCCAGTACCACCGGACCATCTTGGCCACGCTGCGCACCAACGTGTGGCAGACGACTGCCACGCGGGCGCACAAGCCCTACATGAGTTTCAAGTTCCAGTCGCATGATGTGCCGGGCATGCCCGAGCCCAAACCGATGTTCGAAATCTGGGTCTACTCGCCGCGCAGCGAAGCCATTCATCTGCGCATGAACAAGGTGGCGCGCGGCGGCCTGCGCTGGTCGGACCGTCCGGAAGATTTTCGCACCGAGATTCTGGGGCTGGTGAAGGCCCAGCAGGTCAAAAACACGGTGATCGTGCCGGTCGGCTCCAAGGGCGGCTTCGTCCTGAAAAGCCCGCCGCCGGCAAGCGAACGCGAGGCATTCCGGGCCGAGGGCATCGCCTGCTACAGGCAGATGTTGTCGGGCATGCTCGATCTGACCGACAACCTGGTCAAGGGTCAGGTGATGCCGCCCAACAACGTGGTGCGCCATGACGCGGATGACACTTACCTGGTGGTGGCCGCCGACAAGGGCACAGCCAGTTTTTCCGACATCGCCAACAGCGTGTCGGCAGACTATGGCTTCTGGCTCGGCGATGCGTTTGCCTCGGGCGGATCGGTCGGCTATGACCATAAAGAGATGGGCATCACCGCGCGCGGCGCCTGGGAGTCGGCCAAGCGCCATTTCAGGGCCCTGTCGCACGATATCCAGACCACGCCCTTCACCGTGGTCGGCATTGGCGACATGTCGGGCGACGTGTTCGGCAACGGCATGCTGCTGTCCACCCAAATCAGACTGGTGGCAGCCTTTGACCACCGGCATATCTTCATCGATCCCGCGCCGGACGTGGCGCGCAGCTTTGCAGAGCGCCAGCGCCTGTTCCATCTGCCGCGCTCCAGCTGGGACGACTATGACCGCGGCGTGATGTCCGAAGGCGGCGGCATTTACCCGCGCACGGCCAAGACGATCCATTTGTCGGCAGCGGCCCAGACAGCATTGGGCATCGAGGCCGCAGACCTGGCGCCCAACGACCTGATCCATGCACTGCTGCAGGCCCCGGTCGACATGCTCTACAACGGCGGCATTGGCACCTATGTCAAGTCGTCCCACGAGAGTCATACCCAGGTGGGTGACAAGGGCAGCGACGCGTTCCGGGTCAATGGCAATCAATTGCGCTGCAAAGTGCTGGTCGAAGGCGGTAACCTGGGCTGCACCCAGTTGGGGCGCATTGAATTTGCCCACGCCGGTGGCCTGATCTACACCGACGCCATCGACAACTCGGCCGGTGTCGATTGCTCCGACCACGAGGTCAATATCAAGATTTTGCTCGACCGTGTCGTCGAGGCAGGCGACCTGACACTCAAGCAGCGCAATGACCTGCTGGCCTCCATGACCGACGAAGTCGCCCACCTGGTGCTGGCCGACAACTATTACCAGTCTCAGGCGCTTGATGTGGCCTGCCATCGGCCCCTGTATCTGCTGGCTGGCCAGCAGCGCCTGATCCAGTGGCTGGAAGGGGCAGGGCGCCTGAACCGGGCCATTGAGTTTTTGCCTGCCGACGAAGAATTTGTGCGCCGGCGCTCGCTCAATCAGGGCTTGACGGCCCCTGAGGGCGCGGTGCTGCTGGCCTATGCCAAGATGTCGGTGTTTGACGACTTGCTGGCCAGCAATCTGCCCGATGACCCGTATTTCAACCGAGTCCTCAAGGCCTATTTCCCCAAGGCCTTGACCGAAAAATTTTCGACGGCCATTGACCAGCACCCGCTCAAGCGCGAGATCATCGCCACTTACATGGCCAACACCCTGGTCAATCGCAGCGGAGCCACGTTCGTGAACTTTCTGGCCGCTGAGGCCGCGGCCAGCACGGCGGATGTGGTGCGGGCCTATACGCTGGCGCGGGAAATCTTTGATCTTGAACCCTTGTGGGATCAGATCGACGCCCTCGACGGCGTCGTGGCCAGCAGCCTGCAGCTTGACCTGTTGAGCAAGCTCATCGCCATTGCCCAGCGCGCCTCACGCTGGATGCTGCGCGCGCGCTCCAAGTCGTCCGATTTGCCAACCCTGATCGCGCGTTACCAGCCAGGCGCCCGAGAGCTGCGTGCGAATCTTGAAAACTGGTTGCCCGCCAGCGCCTTGGCCAGTTGGGAACAGGCCACGCAAAAGCTGGAGCAGGCGGGGGTGGCCCCCGAGTTGGCGCGCAAGCTCAGTGCACTGGAATTCATTTTCCCGGCGCTCGATCTGGTGGATCTGACCGAGCAGGCCAACACCACGCTGGCGCAGGCGGCGCAAACCTACTTTGGTGTGGACAGCGTGCTGGGCCTGAGTGCCTGGCGCGTCCAGATCAACCGCCTGCCCACCGACAGTCTGTGGCAAAACCAGGCCCGGGGCAGCGCCCGCGAGGATGTGTATGCCATAGCCAACCAGATCTGCCTGAGTGTGCTGCAGAAGTTTGACGGGGTGACCGCCTGGTCTGAGACCAATGCGGCCAGCATCGAGCGTTTGTGCAAATTGCTGCAAACCATCAGCACCCAGAACGCTGACCTGGCACCGGTGTCGGTAGCACTGCGCGAGTTGCGCCACCTGGCCTGACGGAAGGTAATCGGTTGGGGTCAGAGCACATCGCTTTGCGAGTGGTCTGACCCGCAAGGTTTACTCGTTGTTGAACTGCAGGGCCGCCAGCCCGGCGTAGAGCCCGCCGGCGGCGAGCAGTTCGGCATGCGTGCCCTGTTCCACCACGCGGCCCTGGTCGAGCACCACAATCAGGTCGGCCTTGACCACGGTGGCCAACCGGTGCGCAATCACCAGCGTGGTGCGCCCGCGCATGGCCGACTCCAGCGCCGCCTGCACCATGCGTTCACTCTCGGCATCGAGCGCGCTGGTGGCTTCATCGAGCAACAACAGCGGCGGGTTTTTCAGCATGGCGCGGGCAATCGCAATGCGCTGGCGCTGGCCGCCGCTCAGGCGCACGCCACGCTCGCCCAGAAACGTGTCATAGCCCTGGGGCAGGTCGCTGATGAACTCGTCGGCAAAAGCGGCTTGCGCAGCCGCCTTGACCTCGGCGTCGCTAGCGTCGGGCTTGCCGTAACGAATGTTCTCGAGTGCGCTGCTGGAAAAGATCACCGCGTCTTGCGGCACGATGCCAATGCCGTGGCGAAGGTCGGTCAGCGCCAGGTCACGCGTTGGCACGCCATCTTTCAGCACCCGCCCGGTGGCCGGGTCGTAAAAGCGCAGCAGCAGTTGAAACACCGTGCTCTTGCCGGCGCCACTGGGGCCCACCAGGGCCACGGTCTGGCCGGGGGCGATGCCCAATGAAAAATCACTGAGCGCGGCCTGCCCGGGCCGCGACGGGTAGTGAAACGTGATGTGCTCAAACTGAACGGCGCTGCCTGCCGTGGGCAACGGGGCTGCCACCGGATGAGCCGGTGAGGCAATGGGCGACTGGCTGGCCAGCAACTCCATCAGCCGCTCGGTGGCACCAGCAGCACGCAACAGGTCGCCATAAACCTCGCCCAGAACGGCAAAGGCACTGGCCAGAATGATCACGTACAGCACGGTCTGGCCCAGATGCCCGGCACTGATGCGCCCGGCCATTACCGCCTGTGTGCCTTGGTACAGGCCCCACAGCAGCGCGGCCGACGTGGCAATGATGATGAACGCCACCAGCACCGAGCGCGCCCGGGAGCGGCGCACCGCCACCTCGAAAGCGCTGTCGGTGGCCTGGTTGAAGCGCGCCGCCTCGCGCCCCTCAGCGGTGTAACTTTGCACCACCGGAATGGCGTTGAGCACCTCGGCGGCAATGGCGCTGGCATCGGCAGCACGGTCCTGGCTGGCGCGTGACAGCTTGCGCACCCGCCGGCCAAACCAGGCCGCTGGCAACACTATCAGCACCAGCACGCCCGTCACCTGCACCATCACCATCGGGTTGGTCCAGACCAGCACGGCCAGCGCGCCGATGCCCATCACCAGATTGCGCAACCCCATGCTCAGCGATGAGCCCACCACCGTTTGCACCAGCGTGGTGTCGGCCGACAGGCGAGACAGCACCTCGCCAGTCTGGGTGGTCTCAAAAAATGCTGGGCTCTGCTGCAGCACATGGCCATAAACGGCATTGCGCACATCGGCGGTGATGCGCTCCCCGAGCCAGCTCACCATGTAAAAGCGCGCCGCAGAAAACAGCCCGAGTGCCACCGCCACGCCAAACAGCGCGACAAAGTGCTGGCGCATGGCCATCACCTGCGCGCCCCGGTCGGTCTGCACCAGGCCGCCGTCAATCAGGCTGCGCAAGGCCAGCGGAAAAGCCAGCGTGGCCATGGCGGCCAGCACCAAAAAGAGCAGCGCCAGGCCAATGCGGCCGCGGTAGGGTTTCAGGAACGGCAGCAGTCCTGAGAGCGATTTGGGGTTGCCGGTTTTGGGGGAGGGGGTGCTCATGATTTACAGCCGCAACGGGCTCGCGTAACCTGTCATCTCCAGGTAGCCACTTCCCACCAGTTTGCCGTTGCTGTCCAGCAGTGCGCTCAAGCCTTCCCAGTAGATGGCGCCGGTGGACTGGCGGCTGTCGAGCTCCTGAATGTCGATGACAGCCTTAACGGTGTAGCGCTCCACCACCGGTTCACGCGTTGCAGATAGGCCGCGCCTGACCTGCACCGACCAATCCACGGGGTAGCTGGTTCCGCTGGCCGGGCTTTTCCAAAGGCGCTGCGGCGTGAAGATGACATCGTCGGGGCCAAAAATCTCGGCGTTGCTGGCGCCCGCTGATCGTATGGAGCCACCTGCCCACAGCGCCGCGCCTGCTTTGGTGCGCAGCCTGAACGCTGTCAGCGCGCTGCCGTCCAGCAGGTTCATGCCAATCCAGTCCCAGCCCACCGCATCCGGGTGCATCAGCGACTGGCTCCACTCGTGGTCGAGCCAGGCCTGACCCTGCACCGGCAGAGTTTGCCCGCCCACATTGAGTTGACCGCTGGCCTGCAACTGCGGCAGGCTGTAGTAGTAGCTGGCTTGATGCGCCTCCGGTCCTTTGCGCGACCAGCCCTGGTCGCCTTGCAGCAGCAGCGGCTGGGTTTCACGCAGGGTCAGTTGAAACGAGAAGTCTGCGCCGCGCGCTTTTGCCAGGTAGCTTGAGCCGTCTCTGTGAAGCGACCAGTCGCCCATTTGCACGGCGGTGTCCAATTCACTGGCTGAGGCCAGGTCGATTTGTGGATTACCCGACGCGCGGGCAATGCGCTGGTCGTGCAGCAGGCGTTTGCCCGCAACATCGGTCACGGCGGCATGGGCAAAGATCAACTGTTTGGCGGCAAAGGCGGAAGTCATGCCTTGCGTGACGGGAACGCGCGAGCGAAAAAAAGTCAGTTGAAAGCCAAACTGGCGCTGCGCTGACTGGAGTTGGCCGGTGATGTACCACCACTCAATGGCATGGTCGGGGTGGCTGCCCAAGTCACGCGGGAACTGCAACGGCTGCCGGGCCTGCGCTTGCGCGGCCCAGGGCCACAGCGGCAGGCTCAGGCCGGCTGCCACGCACTGCCGGCGTTTCATGCGCTGCAGTTGAGTTGGGTCTGCAGCCGCACGCGGGCTGGCGCGCAGTCACCAAAACGCTGCGCCACCCAAGCGTCATCAAAGTAGTTGCCCAGATAGCGCTCGCCGGCATCACACAGCAGCGACAGGATCGAACCCTGCTCGCCGCGTTCATGCATTTCGCCAGCCAGTACCAGCATGCCAACCAAATTGGTGCCTGTGGATGGCCCGACCTTGCGTCCCAAAATGCCGGACAGCAGTTGCATCGCCGCCACCGAATCCACATTGGCCACGGTGATCATGCGGTCCACCAGCGTGCGGATAAAACTGGCTTCCACGCGCGGGCGGCCAATGCCTTCAATTTGCGAGCCGGGGCCGGTCACTGTGGCGTCACCGCTGCGGTGGTAGTCGCCAAACACCGAGCCTTCGGGGTCGGCCACGCAGACCTGGGTGTCCTGGCGCTGGTAGCGCACAAAGCGGCCAATGGTGGCGCTGGTGCCGCCGGTGCCGGCGCCCACCACCACCCAGCGCGGCACCGGAAAACGCTCAAACGCCATTTGCTGGAACATGCTTTGGGCAATGTTGTTGTTGCCGCGCCAGTCGGTGGCGCGCTCGGCATAGGTGAACTGGTCCATGTAATGGCCGCCGGTTTGCGCGGCCAGGGCACGGGCCTCGTCATACACGGCATTGGCACTGTCCACCAAATGACACTTTCCACCATAAAAAGTAATCTGGGCGATCTTTTCAGGCGAGGTGCTGCGCGGCATGACGGCAATGAACGGCAGGCCCAAAAGCCGTGCAAAGTAGGCCTCGCTCACCGCCGTGGAGCCGCTGGATGACTCCACCACGGTCGAACCCTCATGCAGCCAGCCGTTGCACAGGCTGTACAAAAACAACGAGCGGGCAAGGCGGTGTTTCAGGCTGCCGGTGGGGTGGGTGGATTCGTCCTTCAGGTACAGGTCAATGCCATGGCTGGCAAAAGCGGGCAGAGGCAGGGCGATCAGGTGCGTGTCGGCGCTGCGCTGGTAATCGGCTTCAATGAGGGCGATGGCGGTGTGGAGCCAGTTGTTCAAAATGATTGGTTTTTCGGGTTTAGCTGCGCATGAGTGTACTTTTACCGAACAGGCTTTCAATCAGGTCCACCGCCAACTCGGCGGTCTGGTTGCAATGGTCCAGCGCCGGGTTGAGTTCCACCACGTCCAGCGAAGACAGCCGCCCGGTGTCGGCAATCATTTCCATGCACAGTTGCGCCTCGCGGTAAGTGGGGCCGCCGCGCACGGTGGTGCCCACGCCGGGGGCAATGCTGGGGTCCAGAAAGTCAACGTCCAGGCTCACATGCAGGTGGGTGTTTCCATCGACCAGGGCCAGCGCCAGTTCCATGGCATGGCGCATGCCCATTTCGTCGATGTAACGCATGTCAAACACCTCGATGCCCATGTCGTGCACCAGGCGCTTTTCGCCGGCGTCGACACTGCGAATGCCGATCTGGCGAATTTCTTTGGAGCGCAGCGCCGGCACATGGCCGCCAATTTCAATCAGCGCCTGCGGCCCCTGCCCGCACAGGCAGGCCACCGGCATGCCGTGGATGTTGCCGCTGGGCGTCATGGTGGCGGTGTTGAAGTCGGCATGGGCGTCAAACCACAACACGCGCAGCTTCTTGCCGTGCTCGCGGCAGTGGCGCGCCACCGCGCTGATCGACCCAATCGCCAGGCAATGGTCGCCGCCCAGCATGATGGGCAACCGGTTGGCGGCCAGTTCGGCATAGGTGGCGTCATGCAGCAACTGGTTCCACTGCACCACCTCGGGCAGGTGCCGAAAGCCGTTGACGGCCGGCTGCCACGGGTTGGCAGGGCCATTGAGGTTGCCGCAGTCTTTCACGTCCAGGCCAAATTGCGCGATGGCCTGATGGATGCCGGCCACCCGCAGCGCTTCCGGCCCCATGCGCGAGCCCATGGTGCCGGCACCAATGTCGGTGGGCACGCCAATCAGGCTGACACCGCTGGTGCCGGATGCAGGCTGGTTGTTCATGCCGGCACAGCCAGGTTGTCGGCCAGCAGCGCCTGGATGGCGCGTTGGGTCGGCGCGTCTGCCTGCCCTGCGGCGGCATGGCTGTCGGGGTGAATCAACACAAACAGGTCTTTCGGGTTCACCAGTTCAGGGATCAAAGACACCACCTGGCCCAGGCCCAGTTCTTTGGCGGCATCGCGCATGTAACGCAGCGCCGAGTAATCCTGCAGCGCGAAGCCGACCGAATCAAACAGTGTGATCTGGTCTGCGTCACGCCGGCCGGGCGCCTGGCGCGCCAGCACTTGCCAGAGCTCGGTCACGGCAAAATCAGCGGGCAAGTGCTGCAGGTCGCCCTCGATGCGGGTTTGCGGCTCGTATTCGACAAACACCGCACTGCGATGCAGCACGTCGGCATGCAGCTCGGTTTTGCCCGGACAGTCACCGCCCACGCCATTGATATGCATGCCAGGTTCGATGTGATCAGCGATCAGGATCGCGGCATTGGTTTTGTCGGCGGTCACGGTGGTCACGATGTCGGCGCCACGCACGGCGTCAGCAATGCTGCTGCAAATTATCAGGCGCAGGCTGGTTGAGCGCAGGTTGGCGATCAGCTTTTCAGTGGCCTTGGGATCGGTGTCGAACAGGCGGATTTCCTCAATACCCAGCAGGTAGTGGAAGGCCAGCGCCTGAAATTCGCTCTGGGCGCCGTTGCCGATCAAGGCCATGGTTTTGCTGTCAGGGCGTGCCAGTTCCTGCGCCGCCACCGCCGACATGGCGGCGGTGCGCAGGGCGGTGCTGAGGGTCAGTTCGCTGAGAAATTCCGGAATGCCGGTATCCACATCGGCCAGCACGCCGAAGGCCATGACGCATGGCAGGCCGTTCACGGTGTTCTTGGGGTGGCCGTTGACGTATTTGAAAGCGTAACTCTTGGCGTCCGAAATCGGCATCAGTTCAATCACCCCGTCCTTGGAATGGTTGGCCACGCGGGCGCATTTTTCAAAGTCATTCCAGCGCAGGTAATCTTCACGGATGTAGTCTGCCATGCGTGTGAACACGGTTTTGAGGCCGATTTTGTGGATGATGGTGGCCACGTCCTGGACGCTGAGGAATTGGGTTTGGACGAGTTGAGGTAGTTTCATGATCTGATGGTTCCGTTGTATGGAAACAAGTATCTCAAGACGCCGTGACAATGTAAATCGGCAATATTAGCTAAAAATAGCCAAAAAGTTAACACTTTGATAGATAAAAATGCCGTTTAGTGACTTTGCGGGGGTTACTCGGGCCGGTCGAGCTTGGTGGACAGCATGATGGTCGAAAACGTGTCCACCACGCCCTTGATCACGCGGATCTTGTCCAGCACGGCATCGAGTTCCTGCGTCGATTCGGTGATCAGCATGGCGCACAAGTCGTAACGTCCGCTGACCGAGTACAGCTTGGTGATCTCATGGCGCCGGGCCAGCGCACGCACCACCTCGGGCTCGTTTTGCGACTCCATCGAGATCAGCACCATGGCCCGCAGGCCGCGGGACGCGCGCGGGCTGCTCACGCCCACGGTGTAGCCGGTGATGACACCGGCATCTTCAAGCGCTTTGAGCCGCAACTGCGCGGTGCTGCGCGCACAGCCCAGCGCCCGGGCGATGTTGACCATGGGCAGCCTGGCATTGACCTTGAGCAACTCGATCAACTGGTAGTCGAGCGCGTCCAGATTGGGTTTTTGAGGTGAATTGGCCATAGTGTTTTAAATGTCGGCAATATGACTGAATTTTGACATTAATTTCAGGCAGTTTGCTTGTTTTCAGCGGCGGCGTGCGTCCATAAACTTTAACAATCACCCGAGGAGACCTCCCATGCTGCAAACCGTTGAATTCGCCACCCCCAAAATTTTCATGAGTTATGACGAACTGCAGGCCTACGACCCGGAGTCCGAGAGCTGGCAAAAGCAGTTCGCCCGGCGCTATACCCACCACGCGCAACTTAAAGGTGTGCTGAACCATGTGGAAGACGTCAATGAGACCGTCTACAACAAGTTCGCCATCGCCATCACGCCCTATATGGCCCGGCTCATGGATCGCAATGACCCCAATTGCCCGATCCGCATGCAGTACCTGCCCTCGTTTCACGAAGAAACCAAGCCCGGTTTTGCCACCATGCTGGATCAGTTGGGCGAAGAAGGCGACACCATCCCCGGCACCAGCATCGTGCACCGCTACCCGCGCCGTGTGCTGTTTTTGGTGAGCAACACCTGCGCCACGCTGTGCCGGTTCTGCACCCGCAAGCGCATGGTGTCGCAGCCCTCGGGCTCGGTGCACAAGGACGAGATCGAGGCGTCGATCGACTACATTGCCAACAACAAGAACATTGACGACGTGTTGTTGTCCGGCGGCGACCCGCTGACCTTTACCGACGAGCGTCTGGATGAAATTCTGGGCATGATCCGCAGCCGGGCGCCGCATGTGCGTTTCTTGCGCATCGGCTCGCGCATGGTGGTGCAGTTGCCCACCCGCGTCACGCCCGAGTTGTGCGCCGTGCTGGAGAAGCATCGGGTGCAGATGGTCAACATCCACATCAACCACCCCAAGGAAATCACGCCGCTGCTGCGCAAGCGCGTCAAGCTGCTGCAAAAGGCCGGCATCATGATGGGCCTGCAGACTGTGTGCCTGAAAGGTGTGAATGACAGCGTCGAGGTGATGCGCGAACTGTTCATGCAAACCATCGAGATGGGGGTGCGCCCCTACTACGTGTACTCGACCGACATGGTCGAAGGCGCCCACCATTTCATCGTGCCGCACCGCCGCATGCTTGAACTCTACGAAGGCCTGCGCGGCTGGATCAGCGGCCCGGCCGTGCCGACCTTCATCGTTGACGGCCTGGGCGGCCTGGGTAAGCTGCCGATCATTCCGAGCTATGTGCGCGAAGAAGCGCTGCCCGATGGCAGTGGCACCACCGTGAAGTGTCGCAACT
>NZ_JAABQC010000062.1 GCF_011391645.1 Rhodoferax sp.
AGTTGACGTGCGCGTCAACTTGAACATTCTATGCGCCCCCATCTTTCAGCTTGGTCGTCGCGACGACATTCCTTCAAAAAACGCTTAAAAGAACGATCGTGCTTTTATTATACGCACGCCGGCAAGCGCTGCTCAGGGCGGGCGCTGGTGAATGACGCGTTGCGGATAAGGTATTTCAATCTGGTGGGCGCGCAGCAATTGCAATATCTCAAGATTGATCAGTGAGCGCAGGTTGTCGCTGCCGTTCTCGGGATCGCCAATCCAGTAACCCAGCCTGAACTCCAGGCCATCAGCGCCAAAGGCCAGCAGCACCACGGAGGGATCAGGCTCTGTCAGCACCCGGGGCTGATTTGAAGCCGCCTGCAGCAGCAGGCGCGACACCAGGTCAACATCGCTGTCGTACGCCACCGACACGCTGGTGGACTGCCAAACCCTGGGGTCAGCCAATGACAGGCTCTCGACCCGGCTGGTGATGAGCATCTCGTTGGGCACAATCGATTCGCGCCCGGCCAGCGACCGGATCACGGTGTAACGCGCATTGATCTCGGTGATGACACCGGTGAAGTTGTCCACTTGCACACTGTCACCAATGCGCATGCTGCGCTCAGCAAGGATGACAAAGCCCGAGACGTAATTGGCGGCCAGCTTTTGCAGGCCAAAGCCAATGCCCACGCCAATGGCGCCACCCAGAACCGACAAGGCCGTGAGGTCGATGCCGACCGCCGACAAAGCCAGCAGCAGGCCGACAAACATCAGCAGCGCCCTGGCGGCATTGCTGAAAGCCTTGCGCAAGCTCAGCTCGCCACCGGTCGCCTTGCGCAGCAATTTGGCTTCAATGGCCGCCGAGATCCACAGCGAAATGATCAGCACCAGTCCGGCCGTCAGGGTGCCTTCAATGATTTTGCGCACCGACAACGAGGCGCCACCCACCGTCCAACTGATCTGGTCCAGCTCCTCCATCAGCAGTGGCAGCAAGCCACTGACCCAGAGCACCATGGCAACCCAGGCGATCCAGGAAATGCTGCGCTCCAGCAAGCGGATGATGGGCGTGTCATTGAAGGCTGCCTGCAGCACCTTGACGCCAAGCCTGATCACCAGCAAGGAAATCAGCACAGGAATCGCCAGCTTGAAAAGCGCCAGCGGCACGATGTGCGCGAGCAGGTGACGGGCAGCATAGGCAAGGCACAGCCACAGCGCCGGGAACAGCACGCCGTCGACAACACGGCGCCCAAACATGATCGAGTTGTGCTCGCGCTCAACAAAGGCCCTGGACACCAGTCTTACCAACAGCCAGGACAGCAGGCCGCAAGCCAGCAGCACCCCCAACTCGATCAACACGCTGGTCTGGCTCAGGGCCGCCAGCCAATCTTGCAGGTCAGTGATCGCCGGTTCAGACATCCGCCAGAACCCGGATATGTGCCTCCACGCTGCGCGACAGCGCACTCATCACATATCCGCCTTCCAGGCAACTCACAATCCGGCCACCGGCATGGCGCCGCGCCACATCCACAAGACGGCTGGTGATCCAGGCGTAGTCCTGCTCGACCAGACCGAGTTGGCCCATGTCATCCTCGCGGTGCGCGTCAAAGCCGGCGCTGATAAAGATCATCTCAGGCTTGAATTCCTCGAGCCGGGGGATCCAGGCGGCCTCGATCATGTCGCGAATGTCCATGCCCTTGGTATAGGCTGGCACTGGCAGATTGACCAGGTTTTTGGCATCGGAGTGCACCCAGTCCATCGGGTAAAACGGATGCTGGTAAAAGCTCACCATCAGGATGCGATCATCACCCGCCACGATGTCTTCGGTGCCGTTGCCGTGGTGCACGTCAAAGTCGACGATGGCCACACGATGCAGGTTGTGGCGCTCCAGCGCGTATTTGGCGGCAATGGCCACATTGTTGAAAAAGCAAAAACCGCCGGCCTTGCTGCGGCAGGCATGGTGGCCCGGCGGACGCACCGCGCAGAATGCCGTTTTCATCTCGCCTGCCATCACCGCGTCGGTGGCGTCGATGGCCGCGCCGGCGGCATTGAGGGCGGCCTCCCAGGTGTGGACATTGATGCTGGTGTCGGGGTCTATCTGCAGCTGATCATGGCCACCCGCTGCAATTTGCTCCTGGAGCTCGGCATTCAAACCGCGAATGGCGGCCACATACATGCGGTCGTGGGCCAGTTCAATGTCCGACACCGCCGCCGCCGTGGCTTCGCGCCGGTCCAGCGCCACGTCCAGGCCGGAGATCAGCAGGCGGTCATCAATGGCATCAAGCCGCTCGGGGGATTCGGGATGACCCGGCATCATTTCATGTTTGCGGCAACTTGGGTGAGTAAAGTATCCGGTCATCGTCATTTGAAAGAGTCTCCTCGTTAGTTTTTTGATATGGTGCAGTCCATGGACATACAACTTAAACTTAAATCTTTAGTCGATCAGCTTAACACGGTCATTGTTGGCAAATTTGATCAGACACAAGATTGTGTCGCATGTTTATTGGCTGGCGGGCATTTGCTGATCGAAGATGTGCCCGGAGTCGGCAAAACCACCCTGGCACACGCGCTGGCACGCACTTTTGGCCTGCAATTTTCCCGGGTTCAATTTACCTCAGACCTGATGCCCAGCGATCTGTCGGGGGTTTCGGTCTATGACCGGGGTCTGGAACAATTCATCTTTCACCCCGGGCCGCTGTTTGCCCAGGTGCTGCTGGCCGACGAGATCAACCGGGCCAGCCCCAAGACGCAAAGCGCCCTGCTGGAGGCGATGGAAGAAAAGCAGGTCACGATTGAAGGGGAAACGCGGCCCCTGCCAGTGCCATTTTTTGTCATCGCCACACAAAACCCGCACGACCAGCTGGGCACCTACCTGTTGCCTGAATCCCAACTGGACCGGTTTCTGATGCGCATCTCGCTGGGTTACCCGGACCGCGGCGCCGAACGCGATTTGCTGATGGGGCGTGACCGGCGCGAGCTTGTAGAGGCACTGCCAAGCCTGCTGACCCTGGAAGAATTGCACGCCCTGCAAAGCCAGGTGCTGGCGGTGCATGCCGCCGGCCCGCTGCTCGACTATGTGCAGGACCTGATCCAGGCAACCCGCTCCGGGCAGTGGTTCATGCAGGGCTTGAGCCCGCGCGCCGGCATCGCGGTGTTGCGCGCCGCCAAGGCCCGTGCCCTGCTGAACGGGCGTGGCTATGTGGCGCCTGACGATGTGCAGGCCATCCTGCCGCAAACCATCGCCCATCGACTGCTGCCGCTGAGCCAGGCCGGCCGGGGTGCCACTGAACAGGTGCGCGCCATGCTGGAAGCCGTGCCACTGCCATGACCGCCCTGAAGACGCTTGCCCTGTGAACCTTTTGCCGCATCCGCTGCGCCACCCCTGGGCCCATGCGCAGGCGCGGCTGGCGCGCTGGTGGCAGAGCCGTCTGCCGCTGAACGACAGCGTCACGTTGACGCAGCGCAATGTCTATATTCTGCCGACCCGCGCCGGGTTCATGCTGGGCTTGACATTGCTGGTGCTGCTGGTGGCCTCGATCAACTACCAGCTCAACCTCGGCTATTTGCTGACCTTCTTGCTGGCTGGCAGCGCCCTGGTGGGCATGCACGTGGGGCACGGCACCCTGCGCGGGCTCAACCTGAACCTGACAGCGCCCGAGGCCATTCACGCAGGCGCCAAAGCCATGTTCAGCGTCCATTTGCACAATGCTCGCAAGCGCGCTCGCTATGGCATCGGGCTGGCGGTGCTGGACGCCGGGCAATGGGCCTGGACCGATGTGGCGGGCCAGGCCGACAGCACGGTGCAGCTGGCTTACCTGCCCGAGCGGCGGGGCCTGCACCGGCTGCCAACCCTGACGGCCGAAACCCGCTTTCCGCTGGGCACTTTTCGGGTCTGGACGGTGTGGCGCCCGGCCGCCCAGGTGCTGGTCTATCCGGCGCCCGAAGCGCCCGCGGCGCCCCTGCCTGCCGGCCAGGCCCACGAGGGCAGCGCCCACGCCAGCGTCACGGCGGTGCAGGGTGAGCCCGATGGCCTGCGCGGCTATCGCCGGGGCGATGCCCTGAAAACCATTGTCTGGAAAAAAGCTGCCAAGACCGGCGAACTGGTCAGCCGTGACAGCCAGACCCTGCAACAGCAAACGCTGTGGCTGGAGCAGCAACAGACCGGCCTGAGCCAGCCTGAGGCGCAACTCAGCCGCCTGTGCGCCTGGGTGTTGCAGGCCGACCAATTGGGCCTGATCTACGGGCTGCGCCTGAAAAACCAGGACATCGCACCCGCCAGCGGCCTGGCCCACAAGCAACGCTGCCTGCGGGCCCTCGCCCTGGCCTGACCACCTTATGACGCTACCAAGCTTGAGCCACCTGCCACGCGACACCCGCGACACCTTGTTTGTGCTCGCGGTGATCGCCTGGGTGATCGCACCATTGGCCCCGGAACTCCCGCTCTGGTGCAGCCTGCTGAGCGCCGCCCTCATCGGGTGGCGCGGCATGCTGGCCTGGCGTGGCCAACCCCTGCCGTCCAAGTGGTGGCTGCTGGGCCTGCTGGGCGTTTGCCTGGCAGCAACGCTGATCAGCTTCAAGACGCTGCTGGGCCGCGACGCCGGCGTCACCATGGTGGTGGTCCTGCTGGCGCTCAAGACGCTGGAGCTGCGCGCGCGCCGGGATGCCTTTGTGGTGTTTTTTCTCGGCTTCTTCCTGATACTGACCCACTTTTTCTACTCACAGTCGCTGCTCACCGCCGCCGCCATGCTGGTCGCGCTGTTGGGCCTGCTGACGGCGCTGGTCAACGCCCACATGCCGGTGGGCAAGCCCCCGCTGTGGCAGGCGGCGCGAATGGCCGGCAGCATGGCGCTGCTCGGCGCGCCCATCATGGTGCTGCTGTTTGTGCTGTTTCCGCGCATGGCGCCGCTGTGGGGCTTGCCCAGCGATGCCATGACCGGACGCAGCGGACTGTCTGCCAGCATGACAGTGGGCAACATTGCCAGCCTGGCGCTGGACGGCAGCGTCGCCATGCGGGTGCGCTTTGAGGGCGCGGCACCGCCACAGTCGGCGCTGTACTTTCGTGGCCCGGTGCTGTCGCAATTTGACGGCCGCGCCTGGCAGGCCAGGCCATCGCCCTTGCCCGAGCGGTTCCGGTTGCCAGCCAACCTGCAGGTCACAGGCGACCCGGTTCGTTACCAAATCACACTGGAGCCCAATCGACTACCGTGGCTGCTGGTGCTTGATGCCACGCCTCAAGCCCCGGCGTTGGTGGGAAAAACCGCGCGCATGACACGCGAACTGCAATGGATTCTTGACCAGCCCGTCACTGACCTGCTGCGCTACGATGTCCAGAGCTACCCCAATTTCCAGCATGGCCCGCGCCAGCGCATGCCGGGCCTGGAGGAGTACCTGGTGCTGCCCGGCGGCTTCAACCCGCGCACCCTGGAACTGGCCGCCGAGCTGCAGCGCGATCCGCGTTATGCGCGGTCAGACGGCGCCCAATGGGTGGACATCGTGCTGCAGCGCCTGCGCAACGACGGTTACCGCTACACGCTGGAGCCCGGTGTATTTGGCCAGCACAGCGCCGACGAATTCTGGTTTGACCGCAAGGCGGGTTTTTGCGAACACATTGCGTCGAGCTTCGTCATTCTGATGCGGGCCCTGAACGTGCCCGCCCGCATCGTCACCGGCTACCAGGGCGGAGAGAAAAACGCGGTCGACGATTTCTGGACCGTCCGCCAAAGCGATGCCCACGCCTGGACCGAGGTGTGGCTTGAAGGCCAGGGCTGGCAACGCGTGGACCCGACCTCGGCTGTCGCGCCGGGTCGCACCGGCACGCTGCAGCGCCTGACCCCGCCACGCGGCGCGATCGCCAATGCCATTTTTGGAACCGTCGACCCGGCGCTGGCGCTCAATCTGCGCGCTGCCTGGGAGGCGGTCAACAACCGCTGGAACCAATGGGTGCTGGACTACACCCAAACCAAACAACTTGACCTGCTGAAAAACATCGGTTTCAACGAACCCGACTGGCAGGACCTCATTTATGTGCTGATCGCGCTGGTGGTGGCGGCCAGCCTGGGCGGGGCCGGCTGGAGCGCCTGGGAACGCCATCACCAGGACCCCTGGCTGCGCCTGCTGCACCGTGCCATCAAGCGACTGCAGGCATCAGGCGTACCGCTGGCATCCAACAGCACGCCGCGCCAGGTCGCGCAGCAACTTTTGGCCGGCGCTGCGCGTCCTTCACCACAGCCGGACCGGGCGCGGCTTGCCTGGCAGGACTGGTTGCTCAAGCTTGAGGCCCTGCGTTATGCCACGCCTGCCGATGGGCAGCACAGACACTTCAAGCACCAACTCGCTACACTGCGCAGCGAACTCAAACACCTGAACTGGCCCAAGTGAACTTATTCCTCTTTTCAAGGCAACGGCAACACCACAAGCTCCTGAAAATGCTTGTTTTCATGGTTGCTGGCGCGCTCTCCGTCAGTGCCTTCGCGGGCAAGCACATCAACAAAAAGGCCAAAACCGCCGTCAGTGCCAGCGTGGTACCCGGCCCCAGCTATGCCCAGCGGCTTGATGCCATGCGAGCAGCCGACGACATGGCACAGCGCCGTGACCTGGACCCGGCCTGGGTGCGCCAGACGCTGGGCCAGGCGCGCTATGTGGCAGCCATTGCCAAGGCGGTAACCCCGCCGGCGGTGGGCGTCGCCAAAAACTGGCAGCTCTACCGCAGCCGCTTTGTCGAACCCATACGCATTCGCGCCGGCGTTGAATTCTGGCAAACCCATCGCGACACGCTCAAGCGCGCCGAACTTGAGACCGGCGTGCCCGCTGAGATCGTGGTGGGCATCATTGGCGTGGAAACCATTTACGGACAGCAAATGGGCAATTACCGGGTGCTCGACGCACTCGCCACGCTGGCCTTTGACTTTCCGGAAAGCCACCCGCGGGCGGCACAGCGCAGCGCCTATTTCAAGGAAGAGCTGGAGCAATTTTTAAGCTGGATGCAGCGCAGCGGACAAGACCCGCTGGCCCTCAAGGGCAGCTATGCCGGTGCCATGGGCTGGCCCCAGTTCATGCCGTCAAGCTGGCACAAATACGCGGTCGACTTTGACGGCAACGGTGTCGTGGATTTGTTTGGCAGCCCGGCCGACGCCATTGGTTCGGTGGCCAACTATTTGAAGTCGTTCAACTGGCAACCCGGTTTGGCGACCCACTTCCCGGTGAGGTTCGATGCGCAAAAGCTCGACATGAACACACTCATGGCCCCTGACATCCTGCCCACGTTCAGCGTGGAGAGTTTTCAGGCCAAGGGCGCGATGCTTGGCGGCGAGGCGCTGGCACACAGCGGCAATCTGGCCTTGATCGAATTGCAGATGGGCGACGCCGCCCCGGTGTACGTGGCGGGCACTGACAATTTTTATGCCATCACCCGCTACAACTGGAGCAGCTACTACGCCCTGGCCGTGATCGAACTTGGCCAGTCCGTGGCCCAGGCCATGCCCCCCTAAGCGCAGCCCGTCAAACCGGCACAGGCACCAGAAAATCGCTGCTGATGTGGGCTCCCAAATCGTTCACCCGGTCCAGAAACTGGGTCAGGTAGGCATGCAGGCCGGTCGCCAGGATTTCGTCGATGCGGCCAAATTTCAGCTCGGCACACAGTTTGCCGGCACGGCGCTGGGTTTCACTGGACTGGTCATTGGCCACCATGCCCAAATTGGCCACCACCTCATTCAGGCTGGCGTGCAGGGAGCGCGGCATGTCGGGGCGCAGAATCAGCAACTCGGCCACGCGCTCGGGCCGGATCACATCGCGATAGACCTTGCGATACACCTCAAACCCGCTGACGCTGCGCAGAATGGCGCTCCAGTGGTAGAAGTCATATTCCTGGTCCTTGCCATTGGCCGCGCCATAAAAGTCATTTTCGACGGCGTGGAACTTGACGTCGACCAGGCGCGCGGTGTTGTCGGCACGCTCCAAAAAAGTGCCCAGGCGCATGAAGTAAAGGGCCTCGTCCATCAGCATGGTGCCCACTGTGACGCCGCGTGACAGGTGCGAGCGAAACTTGACCCATTCAAAAAATTGCGACGGGTCTTTTTCAAACTCGTCGTTCTTGATCATTCTCTTGACCTCCAGCCAGGTCTGGTTTTGGGTTTCCCAAACCTCGGTGGTCAGCGTGCCGCGCACGGCGCGGGCGTTTTCCCTGGCAGCGCTCAGGCACGAGACGATCGAAGACGGGTTGCTTTCGTCCTTGACCATGAAGTCCATCACTTCCTTGACGCGAATCTCACCATGCTTTTTCTTGTAGCTGGCGCTGAGCTCACTGATCGACAGCAGCCCCTGCCAGCCCAACAGCGCCATTGCCTCAGACTGGGGGAGCAGCGAAGTCTGGTAGTTGACGTCGATCAGGCGCGCCGTGTTTTCAGCGCGTTCGGTGTAGCGATTCATCCAAAACAGGTGGTCGGCGGTACGTGACAACATGGGGGGCTTTCTGATAATTTAATGGAAGGACTGGCCTTGGAGTGCCATTTGGCGCGGGCTCACAGGTCGCGGCCCTGTTTTTGGGCCTGAGCCAGGACTTCGGTCACCGCAGCGACGGCAGCGGGCAATTCGTCCTCCAGAATCCAGGTGTCTTTGGTGCCGCCGCCCTGCGACGAATTGACCACCAGCGAGCCCTCTTTCAGCGCCACCCGGGTCAGGCCGCCCGGCACCATCTGCACCGACTTGCCACTGAGCACGTAGGGGCGCAAATCAATGTGACGCGGCGCAATGCCGCTTTCAACAAAAGTCGGGCAGCTCGACAAGCTCAGCGTGGGCTGGGCAATGTAGCCACTCGGGTTGGCCAGCACGGCTTTTTTGAATTCTTCGATTTCGGCTTTGGTGGACGCCGGCCCCACCAGCATGCCGTAGCCACCGGCGCCATGCACTTCCTTGACCACCAGGTCTTTCATGTTGGCGATCACATAAGACAACTCGTCCTTGTTGCGGCACATGTAGGTCGGCACATTGTTCAAAATGGGTTTCTCGCCCAGATAAAACTCGATCATCTTCGGCACGTAGGGGTAGATCGACTTGTCGTCTGCCACGCCGGTGCCCACACCGTTGCAAATGTTGATGTGACCGGCCCGGTACACCTCGAGCAAGCCCGCACAGCCCAGGGTGGAGGTGGGCAGGAACGCGTCGGGATCGAGAAAATCGTCATCGACGCGGCGGTAGATCACATCGACCCGCTGCGGGCCGCGGGTGGTGCGCATGTAGCAAAAGTTGTCCTTGACAAACAGGTCCTGGCCCTCGACCAACTCCACCCCCATTTGCTGCGCCAGAAAGGCGTGCTCGAAGTAGGCACTGTTGTACATGCCGGGCGTGAGCACCACCACGGTGGGTTCAGCGGTGGTGGCCGGGCTGCTTTCACGCAGGGTTTCCAGCAGCAGGTCGGGGTAATGCGCGATCGGCGCGACCCGGTGGGCATTGAACAGATTGGGGAACAGCCGCATCATCATCTTGCGGTCTTCCAGCATGTAACTGACGCCGCTGGGCACGCGCAGGTTGTCTTCGAGCACGTAGTATTCGCCCTTGCCCTTGGCATCCGGCGCGCGCACGATGTCGATGCCGGCAATTTGGGAATAGACATTGTTGGGCAGGTCAATGCCCATCATTTGCGGCCGAAACTGGGAGTTTTGCTCGATTTGCTCGCGCGGGATCAGGCCCGCCTTGAGAATTTCCTGGTCGTGGTAAACATCGTGCAAGAAGCGGTTCAGGGCGGTGACGCGCTGCTCCAGACCGCGCTCCATGCTGCGCCATTCGTGCGCCGGAATGATGCGGGGAATCAGGTCAAAGGGAATCAGGCGCTCGGTGCCCGCGCCCTCCTCGTCTTTTTCGCCGTAAACGGCAAATGTGATGCCGACGCGGCGAAAGATCATTTCAGCCTCTTCCCGCCGTTTGGCCATCATGTTGCCGGGCTGACGCGCCAGCCACTCGTCGTAAATCTTGTAGTGATCCCGAATTTGATCCCCATGGGTGAAAAACTCATAGGGAAGCTTGGTGTACATCTCGTCAAATTTCTGCATCATCTGTTACTCCTTCTACTCACTTAGCAAACTTTAGGCCAAAACCACTCAAGGCACCAAATGATGCCAGTAACGTTTTTGCACCTCGCGCGCGCACTGTACCCGGTCCGGGTGCCAGGATTGCCAACTTGCTGCACCACAATGAGGCGTGTCGATCAGCCTGATTCCACGCACATCGTAACGCACCAAAACAGGGCTGACAGGATGACCAAAGCGATTCCTGTAGCCTGCCTGCACCCAGGCCTGGCGCGGTTGCACTGCATCCAGAAACAAGTCGCTGCTGGAGGTTTTGCTTCCGTGATGCGGCACCAGCAACACATCGGCACGCAAATTCCCCGGCGGCTGGTCCGCGCTGGCCGCGCCATTTTGGCTGCGCGCCACCAGTTGCGCCTCCTGCGCCTGCTCGATGTCGCCCGCCAGCAGCACCGCCTGCGCGCCATTGGCAATGCGCACAACGCAACTCATCGCATTGGTTTTGCGCGCATCACCGTAGTCGGTGGCCAGCGGGTGCAGCACTTCAAAATCGACGCCATCCCATTGCCAGCGCTGGCCCGCCAGACAGCGCTTGACCGGTCGCAGCGCCTGCAACGCATGCCCTTCTTCAATCGAACTCAGCAGTTGGGCCTGCGGTTGCATTTTGAGGACGGCTTTGGCACCCCCGGTATGGTCGGTGTCGCGGTGGCTCAGCACCAGGGTGTCAAGCTGCACGCCCAAGGCGCGCAACAGCGGCACCAGCACCCGGTGCCCGGCATCACTTTCCCGGCTGTACTGCGGGCCGGCGTCGTACAGCAGGGCATGGTGGGCGGTGCGCACCAGCACCGCACTGCCCTGACCCACATCGGCCGCCAACAGCTCAAATTCACCCGCCGGGATGGGTGGCACCTGCCAGAACAGCACGGGCAACAGCAGCGGCGCACCGCCCAGCCGCAATGCCCACGGCAGGCGCAGCGCCAGCAGCAGGCCACCCAGCACGCCGGCCACGCCAGCCCACCACGGCGCCTGCGCCAGACTCACGCTGGCCCATGGCCACTGCGCCAGACCGCGCAACAACGCCGCCATCAGGCCAATGGCCCAGGCTGCCAGGTCCCACAGCGGGTGCAGCAGCACGCCCAGCATGGCCATTGGCGTCACCACCAGGGTCACCCACGGAATCGCCAGCGCATTGGCCAGCAACCCGACCAGCGAGACCTGGCCAAACAGCAACAAGCTCAAGGGCGTGAGCGCCAGCGTGATCATCCACTGCTCCCGCATCAGGGTTGAGAAGCGAGCCTTGACCGCCGAACCGCTGATCCTGGACACACCGGCGTCGGTCGCAAACAGCACGCCCACCGCGACAAAACTCAGCCAGAAACCAGCCTGCAGCAAGGCCCATGGATCCACCAGCACCACCACCGCGCAGGCCAGCAACCAGACCTGCGGCCAGGGCCAGCGCACCCCCAGCAAGCGCAAGGCACCCACCGTGGCCAGCATCAGCACGGTGCGCTGCGCCGGCACGCCCCAGCCGCTGAACAGGGCATAGGCCGTGGCCAGCGCCATGCCGCCCAGCAAGGCGGCAGTCGGTGCCGGCACGCGCAAACAGAGCCAGGCCGAGCGCCGCCACAGCCAGCCCAGCGCCAGCGCCGCGGCCCAGGCGAACATGGTGATGTGCAAACCCGAAATGCTCATCAGGTGCGCCACGCCAGTGGCCCTGAAAACATCCCAGTCGGCGCGGTCGATGGCTGCCTGGTCGCCCACCACCAGCGCGGCGATGAGTCCGGCGGCATCCGTATCAGCCAGGTGTAAAAAGATCTGGTCGCGCACCTGGCCGCGCGCCCACTGCACCGGGCGCTGCCAGGTAAACGCCAGCAGCGAGGGCGCGGGATCACGCGGGCCGGCGCGCACATAACCGGTGGCCTGCACGCCCTGCACCCACTGCCACAGCTCGTAGTCAAAACCGTGCGGATTGACAGCGCCGTGCGGCGCTTTGAGGCGCACCGTCAGCTGCCAGCGCTCGCCCGCCTGCACCAGCGCCGGCTTGCGTTGCAGTTCACCCATGAATTCTCCAGGGCCATCACCCCGGGCATAAACACCGGCATACCAGCCCAGTTCCAGCCTTGGTGGCAAGCGCAGCGGTGCCGCGTCCAGGCTGGCAGACTCGACATCAAAAAGAAAACGCACACCGCCCTCAAAGTGCTGGGGCATGGCGGCCACTACTCCGGTCACGGCGATGTCGCGCCCCTCCAGCGCCGGCTCCAGGGCATGGCTGCCAAATGCCTGGGCGCGCCAGCCGGTGCTGGCAAATGCGAGCGCAGCAAAGGCGCCCATGAGCAAGCCCCAACGCAGGGCGGGCCAGGGCGCGCGCAGGCTCAAAACCAAAGCCAGCAAACCCAGCAACACCCCGACAAGGTTATCGGTGGCAGACATCAGCACCGACTGCTGCAACTGCAGGGCGTTGCCCAGCAAGATGCCCAGCAGCGCCGGAATCAGGCCGCGGGCAACACCAAACAGGGATCCCGTGGGGTGAAGAAACGGGCCGGCTTGCATGTCAGGCGCCCGTATCGCAGACAGATCAGGATTGGGGGCTTGGCAACACGCTGCCAGTCACCTGGCGCGACCAGTCAATGGGGTCTTGCTGCAGCACCATGTCGATGTCGAGCCCCAAAATTTCAGCCACCAGCGACGGGAAAGTGACTGTCAGGGCGTTGTGTTGCAAGCCCTGCTGGTTGGCACGGGCACGCCATTGCGCCAAGTGCAGCACCCCGGCCAATGGCTCGTATGCATCGTGGTCAAACGGGGCATGGGCATTGGCCAGCGCATCGCACAAAATCTCTGGCAACTTCGCCTTTTGTGCCATGGCCGAACTAAGCTCGGTGTAGCAATAACCAAACAGCTGGCGTTCGGCGCGAGCACGCCTGAAGTCCAGGGGTGGACAAATTTCATCCAGCACCAGGGCCCGCGGCAGCGCCGCCCGCATGACCAGTTCGCCAAGCGCATGGATCAGCCCCGCCACATAAGCCGCCTGCTGGTTTTGCTGCAACAGGCCAGCCAGCGCGCGAGCCACACGCGCGCAATCGTGGCTGTAAGCCCAGAACTGCATCAGGGGCAAGCCCGCACCGGCCTTGAAAGTGGTCTGCACCAGCGCCTGGCCGACCAGGCTGTGCACCTGCTCCAGCCGCAACAGCGCCAACGCCTCAGAGACGCTGCAGACCTTGCCGGAAAGTCCAAAAAAGGGGGCGTTGGCCACCTGCAACATGCGCAAACTCAGCACCGGATCGGCCTTGATGAACTGGTCAATGCGGCGCAGGTCGGGCTGCACCTGTTTGAGCTCGGTCAGCAGCAAGGCCAGCACCCGCGGGCTGCTCGGTAACGGGGTTGGGTGTGCCAGCAGTTCAGCCAGTTCCATAACGGCTAGCGCCCCAGGGGTTTGAGCTTGGAAAATGCAGAGGACATGGCTGTGGATTGTGGCGCATGCGCGCGCTGTTGGGCATTGGCGCCCTGAAAACGGTTGTCGCCGGCACTGCCGCTGCGCGCCGGGGCTGCACCCAGCTTCATGGTCAGCGCAATGCGCTTGCGCGCCACGTCCACCTCGACCACCTGCACCCGGACGATATCGCCGGTCTTGACCACCTCGCGGGCATCGGTGACAAACTTGTGGCTGAGCTGGCTCACATGCACCAGACCGTCCTGATGCACCCCCAGGTCAATAAAGGCGCCAAAAGCCGCCACATTGCTCACCGTGCCCTCCAGCACCATGCCTTCTTTCAGGTCGCGGATGTCTTCCACGCCGTCGTTGAAGCGTGCCACCTTGAAGTCGGGGCGCGGGTCGCGGCCGGGCTTTTCCAGCTCGACCAGAATGTCCTTGACGGTGATGACACCAAATTTTTCGTTGGCAAAGAGCTCGGGGCGCAGCGTTTTGAGCATGTCGGCGCGGCCCATCAGGGTGGCCACCGGCTGGCCGGTCCTGGCCATGATTTGCTCGACCACCGGGTAGGTTTCGGGGTGCACACCGGTCATGTCGAGCGGGTTGGCGCCGCCACGAATGCGCAAGAAACCGGCGCTTTGCTCAAACGCCTTCGGCCCCAAACCGCTGACTTTCAGCAAATCCTGGCGGCTGGCAAAGGCGCCATTGGCCTCACGCCAGCGCACCACCGCCTTGGCCACGCTGGCACTCAGGCCCGACACCCGGCTCAGCAGCGGCACACTGGCCATGTTCAAGTCCACCCCGACCGAGTTCACGCAGTCTTCCACCACGGCTTCCAGCGTTTTGGCCAGATCGCTCTGGTTCACGTCATGCTGGTATTGCCCCACGCCGATGCTTTTGGGGTCGATCTTGACCAGCTCGGCCAGCGGGTCCTGCAGGCGCCGGGCAATGCTGGCGGCGCCGCGCAGGCTCACGTCCACGTCAGGCATCTCCTGCGAGGCAAATTCGCTGGCGGAGTACACGGACGCCCCGGCTTCGCTAACCACCACCTTTTCCATCGGGCGATCGGACGACTTGGCCATGAGTTTGATCAAATCAGCAGCCAATTTGTCGGTCTCGCGGCTGGCGGTGCCATTGCCAATGGCGATCAGGTTAACGCCGTGTTTTTCGCACAATTTGGCGAGGATGTGGAGTGAGCCGTCCCAGTCTTTGCGTGGCTCGTGCGGGTAAACCGTGCTGGTATCGACCAGCTTGCCGGTGGCATCAACCACCGCCACCTTGACCCCGGTGCGAATGCCGGGGTCAAGCCCCAGCACCACGCGCGGTCCGGCGGGCGCGGCCAGCAACAGGTCGCGCAGGTTGTCGGCAAACACCTTGATGGCAACACGCTCAGCCTCTTCGCGCAGCCGGGCAAACAGGTCGCGCTCGGTCGACAGGCTCAGCTTGACGCGCCAAGCCCAGGCCACACACTTGCGGATCAGATCGTCAGCCGGGCGGCCCAGGTGGCTCCAGCCCAGCTTGAGGGCAATGCGCCCTTCGGCGAGCGACACAGCGGGCGTGGCCCGGGTTTTGGGCGAATCTGACGGCACTGGCGTGCGGGTGGCGCCCGCAACGAGGGGCTCGGGCAGCACCAGCCTGGCATCCAGAATCTCAAGACTGCGGCCGCGAAACACGGCCAGCGCCCGGTGTGACGGCACCCGGCTGATGGGCTCGTCGTAGTCGAAGTAGTCGCGAAACTTGGCCACCTCGGCCTGATTCTCGTCCCGGCCGGCCATCAGCCTGGATTGCAGCAGCCCCTCGGTCCACAGCCATTCGCGCAGGTTTTGCACCAGCGCCGGGGTTTCGGCCCAGCGCTCGCTGAGGAGGTCGCGCACGCCGTCCAGCACCGCCGGCACGCTTGAAAAATCGGGTTGTTTGTCTTCGCCCTCCACCACCGGGCGCATCGGAATCACATAAGCCCGCGCTTCATCGGCCGGCACCAGGCCGGGGTTGGCAAACAGCGCATCGGCCAGTGGCTCCAGTCCGGCTTCACGCGCCAACTGGCCTTTGGTGCGGCGCTTGAGTTTGAACGGCAGATACAGGTCTTCAAGCTCCTGCTTGGTCGCCGCGGCATGCAGCGCCGCCAGCAATGCGGGCGTCAACTTGCCCTGCTCGTCAATCGCCTTGATGACGGTTTGCAAGCGGTCGCGCAGTTCGCGCAGATAGCCCAGGCGCGCCTCCAGTTCGCGCAGTTGGATGTCGTCCAGGCCGCCGGTCACCTCCTTGCGGTAGCGGGCAATAAAGGGCACTGTGGCGCCACCGTCGAGCAGTTCCACAGCAGCCACCACCTGATGCGCCTGCACCCTGATTTCTTGCGCTATTTGAGTGATGATTTGTTGCATGTGGCAATGAAAAGCCAGCGCCCGGCTGGCTGAAAAAAATACAAGGATGCGAGTGTGCCACAGGGCAGCGCCTGTCAGATCTCCAGCAGCATCTCCAGGTGCGGGATGCCATCTTCGACGTAAGGCTTGCCGACGTCCTTGAAGCCATACCTGGCATAAAACTCCTGCAAATGCGCCTGGGCACCAATGCGAATGGCCTGCGGCCCCCACACCTGGTTGACGGCCGCCACTGCCTGCTCCATCAGCGTGTGGCCAAGCCCGGTGCCGCGGGCGCACTGACGTATCAGGACCCGGCCAATGCTGGCCTCGGGAAACATGACACCCGGCCCAAAGCAGCGCGCATACGCCTTCAATTCTTCGCCTTGCACGCCCAGCAAATGCATGGCCTCAAGGTCGTGGCCGTCAAGGTCCTGAAAAATGCACTGCTGCTCCACCACAAACACCTCACTGCGCAGGCGCAACACCTCGTACAACTCGCCCACCCGCAAATCATCAAACGACATCAGGCGCCACACCGGCATGTCCGTTTCACGGGCCCTTGACGATCCCACCGACCAAAATTTGAATGTCATGATGCCGGCTCCTGCAGATGCAATTTGACCAACTGCTTGCCAAAGTTCCTGCCCTTGAGCAAGCCCAAAAAGGCCTCCGGCGCGGCCTCGAGGCCCTGCGCAACGGACTCCCTGGCGCGCAACTTGCCGGTGGCCACCAGGGTGCCGAGTTCCTTGAGCGCCTCGGGCCAGACCGCCATGTGCTCGCTCACAATGAAGCCCTGCACTTTCAGGCGGTTCACCAAAATCAGCGCCGGGTAGCTCATGGGCAGCGGTGCGC
>NZ_JAABQC010000063.1 GCF_011391645.1 Rhodoferax sp.
GTCGTGGATTTCATTGTTGGCAAAGAGGCGGTCGCGCTCGACTTCCCAGGTGTTCAACACCTTGCCGCGCAGGGGCAGCACCGCCTGGCTTTCCTTGTTGCGGCCCATCTTGGCACTGCCACCGGCCGAGTCGCCCTCGACCAGGAACACCTCGTTCTCGGCAATGTCGCGACTCTCGCAATCGGTCAGTTTGCCCGGCAACACCGCCACGCCCGAGCCCTTGCGTTTTTCGACCTTCTGGCCGGCTTTTTGGCGTGATTGCGCGGCCTTGATGGCGATCTCGGCCAGCTTTTTGCCGTATTCCACATTCTGGTTCAGCCACAGCTCCAGCGCCGGCCGGACGAAGTTGGACACCAGCCTCACCGCGTCGCGCGAATTCAGGCGCTCCTTGATCTGACCCTGAAACTGCGGGTCCAGCACCTTGGTGGACAGCACATAGCTGGCGCGCGCAAAAACATCGTCGGGCAGCAGCTTGACGCCCTTGGGCAGCAGCGAATGCATTTCCACAAAACTCTTGACGGCCGTGTACAGGCCATCGCGCAGGCCCGACTCGTGGGTGCCACCAGCCGGGGTCGGGATCAGGTTGACATAGCTCTCGCGCACCGGCTGGCCGTCTTCGGTAAAAGCCACACACCAGGCCACGCCTTCGCCTTCGGCAAAACTGTCATGCTGGGCATCGGCAAACCCATCCCCTTCAAACAGCGGAATCACCGGCTCGCCGGTCAGGGTTTGCGTCAAATAGTCACGCAGGCCGCCCTTGAACAGCCAGGTCTGGGTTTCTTTGGACTTTTCCTGCACCAGGGTCACCGACACGCCCGGCATCAGCACCGCCTTGCTGCGCAGCAGGTGCTCCAGATGCGCCATGGGCAAGACCATCGACTCAAAATATTTGCCATCGGGCCAGACCCGCACCGTGGTGCCCGACTTGCGCTCGCCCTCGCCTGCCGGGCGCACGATCAGGGGCTCGATCACGTCGCCGCCGGCAAACACCAGCCGTGCCACCTGGCCTTCGCGGTAAGTGGTGGCCTCCAGACGCAGCGACAAGGCATTGGTCACACTCACACCCACGCCATGCAGACCGCCGGAAAAGCTGTAGGCACCGCCTTTGCCCTTGTCAAATTTGCCACCCGCATGCAACTGGGTAAACACCAGTTCGATCACCGGCGCGTGCTCGGTCGGGTGCATGCCAAACGGGATGCCGCGGCCATCGTCTTCCACCGTGATCGAACCGTCGGTGTGCACGATGGTCTTGATCTTCCTGCCGTGCCCGGCCAGCGCTTCGTCAGCCGCGTTGTCGAGCACTTCCTGAATGACGTGCATCGGGTTGTCGGTGCGGGTGTACATGCCCGGGCGCTGTTTGACGGGCTCCAGCCCTTTCAGAACACGGATCGAGTTCTCGGAATATTCAGGATTGGTGGTGGAGGGTTTGGTGGCCATAGCCGGGCATTGTAATCAGGCAGCATTCAAACAACTGGATGAATCATCAGCTCTCGTGGACAGTGCGCGGGCCGGGCTTGGCTCACCTTTTGGTCCTTGAAGCATAATCATCGGCGAACGCTCATGAGTACACTCAAAGTCATTGCCAGCCACGCGCTGTTGCAGCATGAGATACCCAACTTGCAGGGGTTGATAGAGGTGTGTCTCGACCACATGAACGATGCCATCGTGATCACCGAGGCAGACCCCATCAGCACCCCCGGCCCGCGAATTGTCTGGGTCAACAAGATTTTTTATGAGCGCAACGGCTACAGCCCGCAAGAGGTGATTGGCAACACGCCGCGCATGCTGCAGGGGCCGGGCACCGACCGCGCCACGCTTGACCGGGTGCGCGAGGCGCTTGCCAAATGGCAGCCCATCCGCGCAGAATTGTTGAATTACCGCAAGGACGGAACGTCCTACTGGAATGAGTTTGAGATTGTGCCGGTGGCCAACGAGCAAGGCTGTTTTACCCATTGGGTGTCCGTGCAGCGCGACACCACCGAGCGCAGGCAGATGGAAGAACGGGTATTCCAACTTGCCTTTTATGACCCGCTTACCCAGTTGCCCAATCGGCGTCTGCTCGAGGACCGCCTGAGCCAAACCCTGGCAGCCAGCAAACGCAGCGGCCGTTATGGCGCCCTGATGTTTCTGGATCTGGATAATTTCAAAGTCGTCAACGACAGCCATGGGCATGACGTTGGTGATGCGCTGTTGCGCCAGGTGGCCAGTCAACTGAAGACCTGTGTGCGTGAAATTGACACCGTGTCACGCTTCGGCGGTGATGAATTCGTGGTGCTGCTCAGTGACTTGTACGCGGACCAGGCGGCTTCTGTCCAGCGGGCGGGCGTCATTGCTGAAAAAATCAGGGCCAGCATCGCCCGGCCCTACACGCTTGCCGTCAGTGACCGCGGGCAGACGGAGCAACGCCTTGACTACCACTGCTCCGCCAGCATCGGCGTGGTCATGTTCATGGGCCAGCGGGCGACACCCATTGACCTGATGAAGCGGGCTGACACCGCGATGTACCAAGCCAAAAATGCCGGCCGCAATGCGATCCGGTTCTATCAGCCACCCGGGTAATGTCCTCGCTGCGCCAGTTCGTGGCCGGGGAGTAACATCAGCACATCAGGGAAAACCCTGATATCGCTTCGTTTTTTACCTGAAACCCTGTCCATTGACCCTTGACCATGAAATCCAATTCCTTCCACTATTTTTCGCTTCGCCTGACCGCCTGTGCGGTGCTGGGGCTCACTTCGGCCCTTGCCAGCGCCCAGGATGTGCAGACCGTGCGGATCGCTCACGCCGGCCCGACTTCGGGGGGCATCGCCCACATCGGCAAAGACACCGAAAACGGCGTGCGCATGGCGATTGACGAACTCAACACCCAGGCCATCGTGATTGGCGGCAAGAAAATCAAATTTGAACTGGCGGCCGAGGACGACGCGGGTGATCCGCGCCAGGCAACCGCCGTGGCACAAAAGCTGTGCGACTCCAAAGTGGCTGGCGTGGTGGGCCACTTGCAGTCGGGCACCACCATCCCCGCCTCCTCCATCTACAACAAGTGCGATCTGCCGCACATCACGGTGGCAGCCACCAACCCCGACGTGACCAAGCGCGGCTACGCCACCACTTTTCGCCTGATTGCCGACGACAACGCGCTGGGTGCGGCACTCGCCGTGTATGCCAGTGACAGCCTCAAGCTCAAGACGGTTGCCGTCATTGATGACCGCACGGCCTATGGCCAGGGTTTGGCCAATGTCTTCAAGGCCACCGCCAAACAAAAGGGCATGCAGGTTGTGGCCGAAGAGTTCACCACCGACAAGGCCACCGATTTCATGGCCATCCTGACCAACATCAAGAGCAAGAAGCCAGATGCCATCTTCTATGGCGGCCTCGACTCCCAGGCCGGCCCCATGCTGCGCCAGATGGCGCAACTGGGCATGGTCAATATGAAGTTTTTTGGCGGTGACGGGCTGTGCACCGAGAAGTTGGCCGAGCTTTCCGGCAAGGCAACCACCTTGAAAAACGCGACCTGCGCCACCGGCGGCGCCTCGGTGCAAAAAATGCAGGGCGGCGCGGCCTGGAAGAAGAAATACGACGCCCGCTTTCCTGGCCAGTTCCAGATTTACAGCCCGTATGCCTACGACGCCACCTTTGTTCTGGTGGACGCCATGAAGCGCGCCCAATCCGTCGAGCCCACGGTCTACACCCCGTTCATCGGCAAGACCAAGCTCAAGGGCATCACCGCCAACATCGCCTTCACCCCGAAAAACGAGCTGACGGTTCCCGCCGTGACGCTGTACTCGTACAAGGACAACGTGCGCGCAGAGCACTGAGGTTCAATGCCCGGCGGGTGAAGGGCTGGCATAGTTCGGTATATTCCAGCCATGTCGCATCCCGCCAAAACGCTTTCCATGAACCAGGTCCTGCTGTGCGGCGCCGCCATCATCACCATTTCCATGGGCGTCCGGCACGGCTTTGGGCTGTGGCTGCAGCCCATGACACAAGAGCTGAACTGGAGCCGCGAAACCTTTGCCTTTGCCTTTGCCATTCAAAACCTGGTGTGGGGCTTTACCGGCATTTTTGCCGGCATGCTGGCCGACCGCTTTGGCGCTTTTCGCGTTCTCGTGGGTGGCGCTTTGCTTTATGCCCTGGGGCTGCTGGGCATGGCCCATGCCACCACCGCGCTGATGCTAAGCTTGAGCGCCGGGGTGCTGATTGGCATGGCGCAAGCGGGCACCACCTACGCCATCGTTTACGGCGTGATTGGCCGCAACATCAGCGCCAGCAAGCGCTCCTGGGCCATGGGTGTGGCGGCGGCGGCGGGCTCGTTTGGCCAGTTCCTGATGGTGCCGACCGAAGGTTTTTTGATTGACAGCCTGGGCTGGCAGCAGGCCCTGGTGGCGCTGGCGCTGACGGCGCTGCTGATCATGCCGCTGGCCTGGGGCTTGCGTGAGCCGCATTTCAGGGCTGGCGCCGGGCATTTTCGCGAGCAGTCCATCATGCAGGCGCTGCGCGAGGCCTTTCACTACCGCAGCTTCCAGTTGCTGATGGCCGGTTATTTTGTCTGCGGCTTCCAGGTGGTTTTCATTGGCGTGCACATGCCGAGCTACCTGAAAGACCAGGGGCTGGCATCCAATGTGGCGAGCATCTCGCTGGCGCTGATCGGCCTGTTCAATGTGTTTGGCACCTACGCCGCAGGCGTGCTGGGCCAGCGTATGCAGAAAAAAAACATTCTGGCCTTCATTTACCTGTCGCGCGCCGTCGTCATCAGCATCTTCTTGCTGGTGCCCCTGTCGCCCATGAGCGTGTATGGGTTCTCTGCGGTGATGGGCACGTTGTGGCTGTCCACCGTGCCGCCGACCAACGCCACCGTGGCGCAGATTTTTGGCGTGGCGCATTTTTCCATGCTCGGCGGCTTTGTCTTTTTCAGCCACCAGATCGGCTCGTTCATGGGCGTCTGGCTGGGCGGCTACTTGTTTGACCGCACCGGCAGTTACGACATCGTCTGGTACATCGCGATTGCACTGGGCGTGCTGGCCGCGCTGGTCAACCTGCCCATCAAAGAGGCGCCGATTGTGCGCACACCGGTGCCCCAGGGGGCCTGACACCATGAAGCCGGTCCAGAAAATATTGCTCTACACCAGCTTGGCTGTGGTGCTGGGGCTGGTGTTTGCCATGTACACGCGGCCCGACTTTGTCATGACGCTGGCCAACCAGGTTTGGGGTTGCTTTTAGTGCCTGATCACCATGTGAGTCAACCCTCCGACTGGGTGCTACGCTGGCAACATTTGCTGCCTGCGGGCGGGCGCGTGCTGGACGTGGCCTGCGGCTCGGGTCGCCACATGGTCTGGCTGAGCCAAAAGGGTCTTGTGTGCACCGGCATCGACCGTTCGGCTGAGGCGCTGGCAGCAGCCAGCCGCTACGGCCATGCGGTTCAGGCGGACATTGAAGGCGGCCCTTGGCCCCTGATTAAAAACGGTTTGCCGCAAACCTTTGACGTGGTGCTGGTCACCAATTACCTGTGGCGACCGCTGTTCCCAGTGCTGCTGCAAAGCCTGGCACCCGGCGGCATTTTGCTTTATGAGACTTTTGCGCAGGGTAACGAGACTGTGGGCAAGCCGTCCCGGCCCGATTTTTTGCTGCAAACCGGCGAATTGCTTCAACTTTGCAATGGCCTGCGCATTGTCGCGTTTGAAGATGGTTTTCTGCCCAACCCCGAACGCTTTGTGCAGCGCATTGCCGCCATCAAGCCAAACCCCCAGGCGGCTGATGCTGGGCCAGCAGGACGCCAACCCGCGCGTTACCCACTCTCGCTAAAATGAGCGGCTAATTCATTTACCCAGCAAAAGATGTCACATTCAAAGCCTAGCCTCACCGGCAGTATTGTTGCCCTGGTCACCCCCATGCATCCTGACGGCAGTGTGGACTACCCGGCGCTGCGCAAGCTGATCGACTGGCACATTGCCGAGGGAACGGATTGCATTGGCGTGGTCGGCACCACCGGCGAGTCGCCCACCGTCAGCGTGGAAGAACACCGCGAAATCATCCGGGTGGCCGTTGAACAAGCCGCCCGGCGCGTGCCCATCATGGCCGGCTGCGGCTCCAACTGCACAGCCGAGGCCATTGAACTGGCCAAGTTCGCCAAAAAAGTGGGAGCCGATTGCCAGTTGCAGGTGGTGCCCTACTACAACAAGCCAACGCAAGAAGGCCAATACCAGCACTTCAAGGCCATTGCCGAAGCCGTTGATCTGCCCATGGTGCTGTACAACGTGCCCGGACGCACGGTCGCCGACATGACACTCGACACCGTGCTGCGCCTGACCCAGGTGCCCGGTATTGTCGGCATCAAGGAAGCCACTGGCGACATTGGCCGCGCCCAATGGCTGATTCGTGAAGCCCCCAGCGACTTCGCCATTTATTCTGGCGACGACCCCACCGCCGTGGCGCTGATGCTGTGCGGCGGGCATGGCAACATCAGCGTGACGGCCAATGTGGCCCCGCGCCTGATGCACGAGTTGTGCCTGGCGGCACTGGCCGGTGATGTCAAACGCGCGATGGAAATTCAATTCAAATTGATGCCGCTGCACAAAAACCTGTTTGTCGAAGCCAACCCCATTCCGGTGAAGTGGGCCGTGGCGCGCATGAACCTGTGCGGTGGTACGCTGCGCCTGCCCATGACCGAACTGACCCCGGCCAGTGTGCCGGTGGTCGAGGCTGCCTTGCGCGACGTTGGCCTGCTTTGATGCCAGGCTGGCCCGCTTTCTCTCGCTGAAACAACATTTGACCCGAAGGAATTTTTGTGAACCCTATTTCCAGACTTGCACTCCTTGGCCTGAGCCTGACCCTGGGTGCCTGCAGCATCACCGCCTTGGAGGGCGACAAGGTCGACTACAAGAGCGCCGCCGGCAAAACACCTTCGCTTGAGGTTCCACCCGACATGACCCAGCTGTCGCGCGAATCGCGCTATGTGGTGCCCGGTGGAGCTGTCACCGCGTCTGGTTATCAGATCGGCCAGGCCAGCAATCCGACCATACCCACTGCGACCACCTCATTGGGCGATGTGCGCGTGGAACGTGCCGGCAACCAGCGCTGGCTGGTGATCAGCCGGCCCGCCGACAAACTGTGGGAACCCGTCAAGGACTTCTGGCAGGAGAATGGTTTCTTGCTGGTGATGGATCAGGCCAATCTGGGCATCATGGAAACCGATTGGGCCGAGAACCGGGCCAAAATTCCGCAGGACATCATCCGCAGCACGATTGGCAAGGTGTTTGATTCCCTGTACTCCACCGGTGAGCGTGACAAGTTTCGCACCCGGCTGGAGCGCAATGCCAGCGGCGGCACCGACATTTTCATCAGCCACCGCGGCATGATCGAGGTCTACAGCAGCACGGCCAAAGACCAGACCGTGTGGCAGCCCCGCGCCGCCGACCCCGAACTTGAAGCCGAGTTTCTGCGCCGCCTGATGGTCAAACTGGGTGTCTCCCAAGAGCAATCCAAAGCCCTGGTAGCCGCTGGCGCGACCAGCAAAAGCGCCCAGATTGAAACCATCAACGGTCAACCCGTGGTGCGCCTGGAGGAGGGCTTTGACCGCGCCTGGCGCCGGGTCGGCCTCGCCCTGGACCGCACCAACTTCACCGTGGAAGACCGCGACCGCAGCAAAGGCATCTATTTTGTGCGCTATGTTGCGCCCAATGCCGACACGGCGGAACCCGGCTTCCTTGGCAAGCTTTTTGGTGGCTCCAAGCCGGGAAATGCGCCACAAAAATTCAGGGTTTCGGTGGTCAGCGTGGACAGCGCCAGCACGGTGTCGGTGCAAAACGCCGACGGCAGCGCCGCGGTGCCTGCCGACGCGCAACGCATCGTCAAAGTGTTGGCGGAAGACCTGAAGTAACAGAAAAGGCGACCGTCACGGCGAACCTGGCGTTCGCAATGACGTCGCTGACTCACTCCAGCCAGTGGGTGAACTCTGACACTGTCAGCCGCGGGGTGTGGAAGCCATTCACCGGCTCGCCCGCTTGCGCGTAACCCAGCGACATGCCGCACACCAGCATTTCATCGGCGCCCGCGCCAATGTGCGGCAGGATGATGCTGGCAAAACCGTTCCAGGCCGCCTGCGGGCAGGTGTGCAGGCCACGGGCGCGCGCCGCCACCATGATGTTCTGCAAAAACATGCCGTAATCAAGCAGCGAGCCGCGCCCCATGATCCGGTCGATGGTGAACATCAGGCCCACCGGCGCGTCAAAAAACTTGTAATTGCGCTGGTGCTGCGCGTGCATCTTGTCCTTGTCGCCCTTGCCAATGCCGAGCAGGTTGTACAAACCCCAGCCGTTTTCGCGGCGCCGGTCGATGTAGGGGCTGACCCACTTTTCTGGGTAATAGTCATATTCTTCCCGGTACCGGGCGGCCAGCGCCGGGTCGGCACGCAGCGCATCGTGGGCGGCGCAGACCTTTTCCACCAGCGTGTCGCGGCTTTGGCCTTGCAGCACATAGACCTTCCAGGGCTGGGTGTTGGTGCCCGACGGGGCCCGGCTCGCCACCTGCAGAATATCCTGCAGGGCCTGTCGCGGCACGGGTTCCTGGGTAAAGGCACGCACTGACATGCGCGACGTGATGGCGGTATCGACGGTGGCGACGTGCAGGTCTGAGTCAGGCAAATTTTCAGTGGCCAAAGGCATTTCTCCAAAACTGTTGTGCGGGCTTGATGCTCATGATTTTCGCTCTTTCAGCAGGTCGCGCAGGCGTTTGGGTGCGGGCACCAGCGGCGTGCGGCTGCGCGTCCAGGCACCCTGGTCTGAGGGCGACAAGGCCCGGCCGCGGCTCATGAACCACGACGCCAGCTTGTACAGCCCGGAGCGACCGTAGACTTGCGCCCAGACATTCCAGACCGCGGTGCTGGCTGCCGTGCGCCCGGCACCACTGCCGCGCAGCGTGGCGTCTTCGCTTTCGGGCTTGACCTGCGATTCGTTGCGCAGGCGCACCAGGATGTCGGTGATCGGGATCTTCACCGGGCACACCTCGACACAAGCGCCGCACAACGTGGAGGCAAAGGCCAGCGGATAGGTGGCGTCAAGGCCCAGCATGTGCGGCGAGATGATGGCGCCAATCGGGCCCGGGTAGGTGGTGCCGTAGGCGTGGCCGCCAATGCGGGCATACACCGGGCAATGGTTCATGCAGGCGCCGCAGCGGATGCATTTGAGGGTTTCGCGCAGTTCTTCGTCGGCATAGGCTTGCGTGCGACCATTGTCGAGCAGGATCAGGTGCACCTCCTCAGGCCCGTCTTTTTCACCGGGCTTGCGCGGGCCGCTGATCAGGTTGAAGTAGGTGGTGACCGCCTGACCCGTGGCCGAGCGTGACAGCAGGCTGTACAGCGGGGCCACGTGTTCGAGCTTCTCCACCACTTTTTCGATGCCGGTGATGGCAATGTGCACCTTGGGCACGGTGGTGCACATGCGGCCATTGCCCTCGTTTTCCACCAGACACAAGGTGCCGGTATCAGCCACACAAAAGTTGACGCCAGAGAGGCCGATGTCGGCATCGGCAAACTTGCGCCGCAGCACCCGGCGGCCAATGCGGATCAGCGCATCGACATCTTCGGTGTAGGCCACACCCGGAATTTCCTTGGCAAACAGCTCGGCAATGGCCTGCTTGGTCTTGTGGATGGCCGGCATGATGATGTGCGACGGCGCCTCGCCGGCCAGTTGCACGATGTACTCGCCCATGTCTGACTCGAGGGCCTCGATGCCGGCGGCTTCCATGGCGTGGTTGAAACCCACCTCCTCGCTCACCATCGACTTGCCCTTGATCACACGCTTGGCGTTGACGCGGCGGGCAATGCCCAGCGCAATGGCGTTGGCTTCCTCGGAGTTTTGCGCCCAGTGCACCTGGATGCCATTGGCGGTGAGCCGGTCTTCGAGCCGCTCCAGCAAAGCCGGCAGGTGGGCCAGGCTGTAGCGGCGAATTTGTGAGCCAAGCTCGCGCAGGCCCTGCAATTCGTCCTGGTCCGGGAACTGGGCGCGGCGCTTAGCCTGCAAAAAGTCCATGGCACCGCGGAAATTCTTGCGCTGCCCCAGATCATTGAGCACGTCACGGCTGCGCTCCTTGAAGTCTTCCATCGGATGGATTTTGATGACCTGGCTCATGCGGCTGCTCCTGGTTGGAAGGGATCGGCGTGGCACAACAGCACCACCAGCTCACGCGGGCCATGGGCGCCGTAGGCCAGCGTTTGCTGAATGTCGGCGGTCTTGGACGGACCGCAAATCAACAGCGCATTGGTGGGCAGGTTGTCGTTCCAGCCCTCGGACGTCATTGCCGAATAAAAATCAGAATGGATGGTTGCCGGGTCGAGCAGCACAAAATGCACCGACGGCACCAGCGACATCAGCCGGGGCTCTGCGGGCGTGGGCCACAGGATCAGGCTGCCAATCTCGGCAATGGCGCTTTTGGCGATTGTCAGGGAGGCATCCACCTCATCAAACAGCACATCCCGCCAGGAGTCGATGGACTCGGCATAACGCTTGAGTTCAAGGTTGACGGGCTGGCGCGCCTCCAGTTCGGCACCGTGTGGTGTGTCGGCGCCAATCAGCAGATTGCGCAGTCCCTTGGCGGCGACCAAACGCAGCAAGAGTTCGGGCCAGTCGGCAGCTGTGGTGTCATGCACCTCGGTTTTGACGGCTTCCAGGGCAGCGCGCAGTCGGGTCACGCGCTGGGCTGTGTCTTCGTGGCGCTGGCGCGCTTCAAACCAGGCGCTCACATCAGGCAGCGGCAGTGGCGCTGGCGTGGCCGGGGCACGCAGACGCGCCAGGATGCTGCTGCGCGCGTTGGCTTCGGCCGCGCCGGTGGGGTTCAAGCTGGCGTTCATGCGGCGTCTCCAGTGGTGGTTTGCTGCGTCGTTCGGCGCCACAAAAAGCTCGCCAGGTGCTCACCCGGCAGGGTGGGCTTGGGCAAGCCCGCCAATTCATCCTGCTTGGCGGCGCGGCCGGTGATGTTGAGCATGCAGCCGCAGTCGGCACTCACCACCAACCCGGCGCCGGTGTCGCGGATGGCGGCCACCTTGTCGTTGACGATGGCCTCGGAAATGTCGGGGTAGCGCATGGCAAAGGTGCCGCCGAAGCCGCAGCACTCCTCAATGCGCACCTGCTCCTTTACCGTCACCTGGGCCATGCTGTCGAGCAGCGCCACACTGGTCTCGTGCGCGCCCATTTCGCGGCGCGCGTGGCACGAGGTGTGCAGCGCGATGGTGCAGGGCGCGCCAAGGTCGGGCTGGCTGAAATTCACCACATGCACCAGGAATTCACTGAGCTCATACACCCGCTCTGACAGATCCACGGCTTTGGCGTGCAACACCGGGTCGTCGGCAAACAGGTGCGGGTAATGCTTGCGGATCATGCCGCCGCAGGAGCCCGACGGAATCACCACCGGCCAGGACTCGACAAACAGGTTCAGTTGCTGCAGGGCCACGGCGCGCGCCTCATCCGGGAAGCCGCTGCTGTGGGCTGGCTGACCGCAACAGGTTTGCGCTTCCAGGTAGTGCACGCGGATACCTTCGCGCTCCAGCAGATTCACCGTGTCAAGGCCCGCCTCGGGCGTGAACTGGTCAATCAGGCAGGTGGCAAACAGGTATACATCGGTCGGCTTTTGCGGGTAAGTTCGCGCTTCAAAAGTGGTCGTCGCCATGAATCAGTCTCCTCGTTGTTGCATGCGTTTGGCAGGCAGAAGCGGATTGTGAAACATTTAGCCGCGTCGTTCTTGTGATATTCGCATTGTTGACTTTTTAATAATTTCAATTGCCGGGCGGCAGTCAATGCCCCGGTTCCCGGATGGCGCTGCGCTGCATCCGGTCTACTGCCAGCGCTGGGCATAGGACAGGCCCGCACGGAAGGTGCGCAATTGAATCTGGACAGTCTCTTCAATTTGCCTGCCATAGCCACCCGCCATCACAAACACCACCGGAATCCGACGCTGAAAACACCAGTCAAACACCCGCCGATCGCGCGCCTCCAGTCCATCCTGGGTCAAGGCCAGGCGTCCCAGGCGATCGCCCGCATAAGGATCTGCGCCGGCCAGGTACAGCACCAGGCCGGGCTCAAAGCGCTGGCTCAATTCGAGCAGCGCCTGCTCCAGCGCAGCCAGGTAATCCGCATCACCACAGCCATCGGCCAGGGCCACATCCAGATCGCCGGTTTCCTTGCGAAACGGAAAGTTCTTGTCGCCATGCAGTGACAGCGTGAACACGCTGCTGTCGCTCTGGAATATGTGCGCCGTGCCATTGCCCTGATGCACATCCAGATCAATCACCGCCACTTTCAGTGGCAGCCGGTTGTGCCGCTGCCACTCCGCTTGCGCCAGGCGCGCCGCCACCGCCACATCATTAAAAACGCAAAAGCCACCGCCCTTGCCGGCATAGGCATGGTGGGTGCCGCCAGCCAAGTTGGCGGCCACGCCGGTTTGCTGCGCTGCACGCACTGCCGCCACCGTGGCACCCACCGAGCGCCGCGCCCGCGCCACCATAAATTCGCTCCAGGGAAAACCGATTTCGCGCATGGCCGCCGCACTGATCCCGCCGCTCACCAGGCTTTCAATGTACTCAGGTGTGTGCACCAGGGCCAGTTGACCGTCGCTGGCAGCGGGCGCCTCCAGCAGCGCCACAGCGGGCAACTGCTGTGCGATGGCCTCATGCAGCATGGCGTACTTGGCCATCGGGAAGCGATGCCCCGGTGGTAACGGCAAAACGAAATGGTCTGAGTAAAAAGCTTGCATGGCGGTATTTTGGCTTGATGACAAAGCCGGCATTTTGAGACCTTGCGGGTCAGACCATTCGCGCAGCGACATGCCCCAACTGATTAGGAAAGCGTCTCTAAATTGCTGCAATGCAACAAAAAAGACTTGCGCAGACCCGGGATAACCCTATAATTCAACCCATGCTGCACTGCAACATGAACCGGGATCCACCCAGTTTCGGCGCAGATACCCTTTTACTTTAACTTCTGGAGAATTGAATATGCTGACCGTAGAACAAGTCATGGCCTCACAAAAAGCCAACGTCGAAACCCTGTTGGGCCTCACTTCCAAAGCCTTCGAAGGCGTGGAAAAGATTGTTGAACTCAACCTGAGCGCTTCCAAAGCCGCTCTGGCTGAAACCGGCGACACCGCCAAGGCCATGCTGAGCGCGAAAGACGCACAAGAGTTGCTGGCACTGCAATCCAGCCTGCTGCAACCCTTGGCTGAAAAGACTGCTGCTTACAGCCGTCACCTGTACGAGATTGCCACGGGCGCTTCCAGCGAGTTCACCAAGGCTTTCGAAGCCCAGACTGCCGAAGCCCAGCAACAATTTGCAGGCATGGTTGACGCCGCTGCCAAAAACGCACCGGCCGGCTCGGAAACCGCTGTTGCCATGATGAAGAGCTCGGTGGCTGCCGCTACCAACGCCCTTGAATCCGTGCAAAAAGCTGTCAAGCAAGCAACCGACGTCGCTGAAGCCAACTTCAACACCATGGCTTCTTCCGCAACCAGCGCAGCCAAGACCGCCACTAAAAAGCGTTAATTGATTGACACCGGCAAGTCGGTACCCTCCTCGTTTTTTAGGGTCTTGACTTTAATACCGAGGGGAAACCCTGACTTGCTTGGTATGATTTGAAACATTGAAAGCGAAAGTTTTCCACCAGTTGTCTCCTCGGGTCCTTTCGAAACCTTCAGGTTCAGGGACTCCTTAGGGCCGATCGCAAGATCGGCCCTTTTTTTGTCTGGGTTTTGTCGCCGACCTTGATTACGCCAGCGCCACAAGAGCGCTTGAGGTCAAGGTTCCTCTGAGCAGCTCGGGCAGGCGATCAACCGCCATTTTGAAGCCGCAGGCTTGCGCATGACCTCCACCGCCCATGCTGGCGGCCAGGGGGATGCAATTGAAGCCGGACTTGGAGCGCAAGCCACACTTGACCATCTGGTTCTTATCCACACTCCAGAGCAATGCAAATGTGCCCGACTTCTGGCACAGAAGGTCTCCCACCAGACTGTGAAAGACGCCAGGCGCATTGACCATCAGTCCGGTGACGCCATTGAACACCAGAGGGCTGGCGTGCTCGGCGATCAGTTCGGCCAGTTTGGAAAATTTCTCATCCATGGCATGACCGCGCTCGATAAAGTGCTCCAGTTGCCGGGCATCAAACTCGGCAATCTGGTGCCAGCGCTCAAACTCAAACGGCTCCATGTCCAGCGCCGCCAGAAATGCAGGGCTTTCCGGGTAACGCCAGAGCCAGATGTCTCGGTCTTCGACAAACCGGATCAGCGCCGGCATTGGTTTTTCAGGTTGAAAAAACTCCCAGGCCAGGTGTGACCCTGACTTTTTCATGTCAAAGTGGACCACGCCACAGCGGCAGCGAAAACCAGTCAGCTTTTCCGCCGCACTCAGGTGGTGGTCCAGCATGACCAGTTTGGCCGCGCGTTCTTCAATGGCGCGCAGAATGTGTTCCGCAAACGAAAAATCCAGGATATAAACGGCGCGCCCGCCGAGCGCAGGCAGATCATCCACCGACTTGACATCGCCATGATCCAGCCCCAAAAACTCGGCTTTACCCTCGTAATACAGCCAAGCCGCCAGGGCTGCGGCAAAACCGTCCGGGCAATTGTGGCCGTGGTACAGAATGAGTGGCTGGGGATCGCTGCGATCAGGTTTGATCAGCAGATTCAGGGGCAATATAGTTTTCATAGCGAGGTGGTTGATTCATCGTGGATTTTACAGTTCAGTATTGATAGCATTCAGTGCAAACGCAACAGCGTTAAATGGCTATTTTGATGCTTCATATAATCCAATAATGAGTAATGACGACACACCGAAGCTGTTCATCGGCCACGCCGAACCCGATCGCCAGCAATTTGATGCCTGGTCCAACCAGCCCTTGCTATTGTCCATCGAACAGGGCGGCATTGACTGGCCAAGCTCATGCCGCAACGGCACTTGTCGCACCTGTTTCAGCAAGCTTGAGAGTGGGCAGGTGCACTACGACATCGAGTGGCCAGGCTTGAGCGCCGACGAAAAGGACGAAGGCTTTGTGCTGCCTTGCGTGGCTTTTCCCTGTTCGGACGTGGTGCTGCGCCACGAAGCCTTTTGACTTCAACGTGATGGACGCAAGTCAGGGCGCGGGATTTTCTTGAACCTGATCTTGCGGTCAAGTTCAATGGCGTCTTTTTTAACCTGACGCTCGGCATCCAGGGTTTTCCCCAGCGCCAGCCACTTGGCAAACTCCTCAGGCGTTTCCAGCGTCATGCGACCCAGCACACCCGAGCGAAAATCGTAAATTGCAATCTCGGCAGCCTTCTGCAAATTGATCTTCTGGCCACCCTGCAGCGCGCCGCGTTGACGGCCAATGGCCTCCAGCAATGCTTCGTCGGTCAGGGCGGCAACACCTTCCAGCCTGAAGCGTGCCTCCAGCAGCGCCGGATAATGCGTTTTCAAATAGTCCAGCAGTTCCAGCGCCACCTCCTCTTCGTCAAACGCGTTGCGGCCAATGGCGCCGCTGGCGGCCAGGTTGTAACCGCTCTTGGCCACGATGATGCGCGGCCAGAGAATGCCCGGTGTGTCGTACAGATAGAAGTCAGGCGCCAGACTGATGCGCTGCTCCAGCTTGGTAATGCCGGCTTCATCACCCGTCTTGGCGGCGCGTTTGGCCGTCAAGGTATTGATCAGGGTCGATTTGCCCACGTTGGGAATGCCGCAAATCAGCACCCGCATCGGCTTGACCATGCCACCCCGGTTGGGCGCGAGTTCAAAACAGGCCTTGATCAGCGCCTTGGCAGGCGCGGCCATGCTGGCATCCAGCCCGATGGCACGGGTGCCGCTTTGGGCGTTGTAATGCGCCAGCCATTGTTCGGTGCGCTGCGGATCGGCCAGATCCTGCTTGTTCAGCACCTTGAGCGCCGGTTTGCCCTGCGTGAGTTCAGCCAGCATCGGGTTGGCGCTGGAGCCCGGCAGGCGCGCATCGAGTAACTCGATCACCACATCGATATTTTTGATGCGCTGGCAAATAGCCTTTTGCGTCAGGTGCATATGCCCTGGAAACCATTGAATTGCCATGTTTTTATCGATCCAGTTGGAGCCGCAGCCCGTCAATGCTCATGCTGAACGCGGGCCCGCGTGGCCTTGACCTCGGAGCGCTGCGTTTTGGCCTGGCGCACCCGCTTGACCGCGGCCTGTGTCGGTCTGGTCGGTTTGCGATTTTTGGGTGGTTGCGCCACACTGTTGACCAGCTCGTGTAGGCGGATCAGCGCGTCAAAGCGGTTCATTTCCTGGGTGCGGTGCTGCTGCGCTTTCAGCACCAGCACACCTTCTTTGGTGATGCGGCTGTCATGCAGCGCCAGCAACCGTTCCTTGACGTCGTCGGGCAGGCTGGATGCGGCAATGTCAAAGCGCAAATGGATTGCACTCGACACCTTGTTGACATTCTGCCCGCCCGCGCCCTGGGCCCGGATGGCGCTTAAGCTCACCTCGTCTTCTGGGACGTGCAAGGGTTCGATCACGACAGTGCCAATGCCTCTGGCGCATGCACGTAGCGCGCCACAAATGCACCCACCGCGCTCTCTGGCAGCGCCAGCCACACGGTGTGGCCGCTGCCTGGCGCCACTGCCACCGGGTCGCCGTCAGCGCTTTCCATGCGCTT
>NZ_JAABQC010000064.1 GCF_011391645.1 Rhodoferax sp.
GGCAGGACGTCATTGAGGCAGCGCGTGTGGCCCAGCGGACAAACGCGCTCGAAGCAGGGCGCGCAGTCCAGCGGTGGCTGGTAGCTGGCGTCCAACTTGAGCCACAGCACCTTCGCCAGGTCATTGAGCGGTGGTGTGTGAAGCGGACTGCTGGAACCAAAAATCGCCACCTGCGCCACCCCAAAGCCAGCCGCGACGTGCATCAAGCCGGAGTCATTGCTCACCAAGCTCTTGCAGGCTGAAATCACGGCCAGGGCTTGTGCCAGGGTGGTTTTTCCTGCCAGATTGATGCAGTGGCCCGGTCGCCGAGCGTTGACCGGGTCGGCAATGGCGGCGCACAGGGCAAACTCCTTGCCGGACCCTAAAAGCACCACCGGCAAGTCAAGTTGTTCTGCGAGCGTGGCAAAGTGGGCGGCGGGCCAGCGTTTGGCTTCACCGTATTCGGCACCGGGCGCAAACACGTGGTAGCCCATGCGTGTCAGACGCAAAGCCTGCAAGGCGGCATCCACTTCTTGCGCTGCGAGGTGCAACTGCGGCCGGTCGCCCGCCACGTCCGCATCGCCACTCAAGGCCGAATAAAAAGCCACCATCGGCGGGCGCTCCCCTTTGGCCGGATTTTTCAGGCGCCGCGTCAACACCCCGACGCGCGCCTCACCCAGATAACCGACCCGTTCAGGAATGCCCGCCAAAAAGGGCAACAGCGCGCTCTTGAAAGAGTTGGGGCAGATGATGGCGCTGTCAAACTGGTCCTTGATCTGCCGGGCCAGCTGCCAACGCTGCCGCCATTGCAGACCACCGTGGGCAAATGGGAATTCAATGACGTCTGCCACCTGCGACATCGCGCGGTACACCGGCGCCACCCAGGGCAGCGCCCCGACCGTGAGCCGTTCACCGCGCGCGTGCAGGCGGCGCAGCAGCGGCTCGGTCATCACCGCGTCGCCAATCCACTGCGGAGCGATGATGAGTGAGCGCTTCAAGCCGTTCAAAGGCTGAAATTAATTGGGATCTGACCCCAATTAATGGCCGTGAAAATGCTCGCCTTCCTTGAGCTTGTACACCGTGCCGCAATAGGCGCACTTGGCCTGGCCGCTGTGGGCCACGTCCAGATACACCTTGGGGTGGCTGTTCCACAGCTTCATGTCAGCCAGCGGGCTGGGGCAATACACGCCGCCTTGAGGGTTGAGGTCTTTGGCCAGCAGTTCTACGGTTGCAGTTGTCATGTTTATTCTCCTGATTGGTCCGGGATGGCGCTGTCTCAGACCTTGGTCAGCCAGTGGGCATATTTGGGGTTGCGGCCGTTGACGATGTCAAAGAACGCGCTCTGGATTTTTTCGGTGATCGGGCCGCGGGTGCCCACATAGCCGGCCTTGCCCAGCTCGATGCGGTCCAGCTCGCGAATGGGCGTGATCTCGGCCGCGGTGCCGCTGAAGAAAGCCTCGTCGCAGATATATATCTCGTCGCGGGTAATGCGTTTTTGCACCACCTCAATACCAAGGTCCTTGCAGATGTGCAGCACGGTGTTGCGGGTGATGCCGTTGAGCGCGCCGGCGGACAAATCAGGCGTGTAGACCACGCCGTCTTTCACCACAAAAACGTTTTCGCCGGAGCCCTCACTGACGAAGCCGTTGGCGTCGAGCAGCATGGCCTCGTCGTAGCCGTCATCCAGCGCCTCGGTGTTGGCCAGGATGGAATTGGTGTAGTTGCTCACCGCCTTGGCCTGCGTCATGGTGATGTTGACGTGGTGGCGGGTGTAGCTTGAAATCTTGACGCGGATGCCGCGCGTCATACCTTCGTCGCCCAGGTAGGCGCCCCAGGCCCAGGCCGCCACCATCAGGTGAATGTGGTTGCCCTTGGGGCTGACGCCGAGCTTGCGGCTGCCGATCCAGCTCAAGGGGCGCAGGTAGCAGGACTCGAGCTTGTTGGCACGCACCACATCGACTTGCGCCTGCATGATTTGCTCTTTGCTGAACGGAATCGCCATGCGCAAAATCTTGGCGCTGTTGAGCAGGCGTTGGGTGTGCTCTTCGAGCCGGAAAATCGCGGTGCCGTCGGCCGTTTTGTAAGCGCGCACCCCCTCAAACACACCACAACCGTAGTGCAGGGTATGGGTCAGCACGTGGATCTTGGCATCACGCCATTCCACCATCTGGCCATCCATCCAGATTTTTCCATCGCGGTCAGACAAGTCGGGGGGCAGGGGAGTCATCGGTTGTTCCTTCAAATTAGGGGCAGGCGGCAAGATTGGGATTTTACGGGCCCCGCGAACCACCGCTCGGACAATTCAGGATTTTGCTGGTCGCACCAGCCAGCGCAAGGCCACGACCGGGCCGCGCAGGCGTTAGGCACTGCTGTTATGACTCCAGCAAAAGCCCTGAGCTTGAATTGGCCACCCGTTGCCACTAAAGTCAGGTGCGTTTTTCATAGTTTTTCAAGGAGCCCATGGTATGAGGTCAATGCTGATTTGCCTGTTGTTTGGTTGCGCCAGCGCATTTGCTGCCGACACGCCCACCGAGCCCGAACCCTCGGCGGCGCAGCGCATGGAGGCAGGCCGCAACGCGATCGAAGCCAAAAAATGGTCGGTCGCCATCACCGAATTCAAAGCCGCCGTGAAGGAGGAACCCCGCAATGCCGATGCGCACAACCTGCTGGCCTACAGTTTTCGCAAGCAGGCCAAACCGGATTTGGCGAAAGCGTTTGAGCACTACCGCACGGCGCTCAAACTCAACCCTGACCACAAGGGCGCGCACGAATACATCGGCGAAGCCTATTTGATGGACAAGAAACCGGCCGAGGCCGAGAAACATCTGGCTGATCTGGAGAGAATTTGCGGTAACAAGACCTGCGAGGAATACGTTGACCTGGCGGGTGCCATCGCCCAGTACAAGTTGCAGCAGTAGATTTTTCAGAGTTTGATTCAATCACCGGGCCACAACCTGCTGCTGGTCGCGGCCCGGTTCAAGCCTGTCAAGCCTTCGGCAGGATCACCTTGTCGATCACGTGAATCACGCCGTTGCTGGCAAAGACATCGGTCGCACTGATGCCGGCCACCCGGGCACGCTGGTCAGTGATCTTCAATGACGCATCAATGGTGAAGGTTTCGCCCTGCACCGATGTGATCGGCGCGCCGATGGGAACCTCAGCCTTGAGCACGCGGGCGGCCACGACGTGGTAGGTCAACACCTTGGTCAGCAGTGCGGTGTTGGCAAACAGATCGTCCTTGGACACGTTGAGCTCGGTCAACGCTGCAGCGAAGGCCGCATTGGTCGGGGCAAACACGGTGAACGGGCCGGGACCCTGTAGCGTGCTGACCAGGCCGGCGGCAACAACGGCCTCGACCAGGATGCTGAACTCGGGCGCGAGGCTTTGAGCCATGGCCACGATGTCCTTGTCGGAGGGCAGCAGAACCTTGTCGATCACATGAATCACGCCATTGCTGGCAGCCACATCGGTGGCGGTGATGTTGGACACACGGTTGCTCTCGTCGGTGATCTTGAGCCCCCCGCTGCTTTCAATCTTGAACACACCGGTCTCCACCGTCGTAATGGTCTTGCCCACAGGCACGCTGGCAGCAGGCACCTTGGCAGCCAGGACGTGGTAGGTCAACACCCTGGTCAGCAGGGCCTTGTTGGCAAGCAGCTGATCCTTTGTGATTTTCAGTTCCACCAGCAATGCAGCAAATGCGGTGTTGGTCGGCGCGAACACAGTGAACGGGCCGGGGCTCTTCAAGGTTTCCACCAAGCCCGCAGCGACCACCGCTTCAACCAAAATGCTGAACTGCGGGTCAGCCGAGAGCACACCCACGATGTCAGGCGTAGGGATCGCGTCATTGCCACCGCCACAAGCGGCGAGCGCAGCCGCGGCGGTTGCGGCGAGGGACAGTTTCAAAAAGTTTCTTTTGGCCAATGACTGCATGGTGGAACTCCTTAAGTTGCCAGGCCTTTACAGGCTTTGGCGGGTTAAAAATGATGGGCTTTAATGATAAATACCCAAACGTATCCTTGTGCACGTTATGGTTATTTATAATACCGTTCAGTCACTTTGACGCTTATGCAGTCTTCCCTGGCATCCGCAGGCAACTGTCAAATCGCCCTCGTTGAGAAAAGCAGTTTTGAACTTCAGGCATTTCAGAACCCAAACTGAAGCATCAAATTTGGCAAATATTGCAAAAAATTACATTGTTCCGCTGTGACAACAATGGGACACTACTGATTTTTCAGGAGAATTTCATGATCCACATGACCAGCTGGCGCACTTCACTTGCCACCGGCAGCCTGTTGCTCTTGGCTTGCAGCCTTGGCGTGCAAGCACAGACGACTTCCAATAATTCGCAGAACCCTACCCCGCGCCAAGCGGCTACCGCGCGCTATGAGGCCGACAAGAAACTCTGCGCAGAGGAGGCCTCGTCAGAGGCACGGCTGCAGTGCCGCCGTGATGCCAAAACGGTTTATGACAAGGCAATCGCCGCCCTCGCGCCTGCCAAGGCATCGACGCAGCCGGTTGTGTGCACCACTTGCGGCAAGGTCACGGCGGTGCGGGTCACCGAAAAAGCCGGTGACAGCAATGCGCTTGGACTGATTGCTGGCGGCGTGGCTGGTGCCGCGTTGGGAAATCAGATTGGCGGCGGCACAGGTAAAACTCTGGCCACCATTGCCGGCGCGGCCGGTGGTGCTTATGCCGGCAAGAAGGTCCAGGAGAATATGAACGCCACCAAGGTCTGGACGGTGAGTGTGCGATACAACGACGGCAGCACGGCTGAATTCAACTACGAGCAGGACCCCGGATTCAAGTCCGGCGATGCAGTGCGCAAGTCAGGCGACGGGCTGGTGCGTAACTGATCAGTTGGGTCTGACCCTCAAACTTATAAGCTTCTCACCACTTCCATGGCCTGTTCGACGCGCTCCACGGCGTGAATGGTCAGGCCTTCAAAGTCTTTCGACTTGAGGTTTTTTGGCAGGTTGGCTTTGGGCACCACTGCGACACTGAAGCCCAGTTTTGCGGCTTCCTTCAGGCGCTCCTGACCGCGCGGCGCCGGTCGCACCTCACCGGCCAGGCCGACCTCACCAAAGGCAAAGAAGCCTTTGGGAAGCGGTTTGCCACGCAAACTTGACGTGATCGCCAGCAACACCGCCAGGTCGGCCGCAGGTTCGCTGATGCGAACGCCACCGACCGCGTTGACAAACACGTCCTGGTCCATGCAGGCCACCCCGGCATGGCGGTGCAGCACCGCCAGCAGCATGGCCAGGCGGTCTTTGTCCAGCCCCACACTCAGGCGCCTTGGAGAAGGTCCGCCGCTGTCCACCAGCGCCTGGATTTCGACCAGCATCGGGCGCGTGCCCTCCAACGTGACCATGACACAACTGCCCGGCACCGGCTCGGGGTGCTGGCTCAGAAAAATGGCGCTCGGGTTGCTGACGCCTTTCAACCCTTTTTCGGTCATGGCAAAGACACCAATCTCGTTGACCGCGCCAAACCGGTTCTTGATGGCCCGCACCAGCCTGAAGCTGCTGTGGGTGTCGCCCTCAAAGTACAGCACGGTATCGACCATGTGCTCCAGCACGCGCGGCCCCGCCAGCGCGCCTTCTTTGGTGACGTGGCCGACCAGCACAATGCTGGTGGCCCGGCCCTGCGGCTTGTCGTCTGAGCGCCCGCTGGCTTTGGCATAGCGCGTCAGGTGCGCGGCGCATTCACGCACCTGGGCCACAGAACCGGGCGCCGAGGTGAGCTGGTCGGAATAGACCGTCTGGATCGAGTCGATCACCGCCACGTCAGGCTGCATGGCCTCCAGCGTGGCCAGGATTTTGTCCAGCCCGATTTCAGCCAGCACCTTCACTTGTGAGCCGTCCAGCCCGAGGCGGCGTGCCCGCAAGGCCACTTGGGCACCGCTTTCTTCACCGGTCACATACAGCGTGCTCTGGCCGCTGCGCTGCAGCGAGTCCAGCGCCTGCAACAGCAGGGTTGATTTGCCGATGCCGGGGTCGCCGCCAATCAGCACCACGCCGCCTTCGACCATGCCGCCGCCCAGCACCCGGTCGAGTTCCTCATGGCCGGTGGGGGTGCGCGCCATGTCAACCGCGTCAATGTCGCCCAGAACGGCAATTTCGGCGGTTTTGGCCAGCGAGGCAAAGCGGTTTTTGACCGGCGAAGCGCTCTCTGGCGCTGATTCAACCAGCGTGTTCCAGGCATTGCAGCTGGGGCATTTGCCCTGCCATTTGGGACTGGTGCCGCCGCAGTCGGAGCAAACGTAGTGGGTTTTTTCTTTGGCCATGACGGCATGTTACTGGATAAAACCACAGACAACACAGCCGAACCAGCACCTCACCACTGCACCAGTTGCACCTCACCCGACTCGGAGGCCATCACGGCGCGTGAACCTGGCAGCGGGCTCACGCTGGGTCGCAGGTCGTGCGCAAACGGGATGCGCAGCAACTCACGGCCGTCATCCAGCGCCAGCACATGCAGCACGTGGTTCATGTCCAGGCAATAGAGCTTGTCTTCTAACGTGACCAGTTCGGCCATCATGTGACCCCAATTGTCCGCATGGTTGCCGTAGCGCGTGGTCTGGTGGCGCCAGCGCACTTTGCCACTACCCACATCAATCGCGTAAATCCATCCGGTGGGCGACCACAGGTAGGCGCCCTCGCCCGCCACATGGTGCGAGTTGATGAAGTTGCCGGCCTTGAATTTCCAGAGAATCTTGCCACTTTCAACGTTGATGCCATAGAGCAACTCGGTGTACGTGCCCGCCACCAGCACCTCGCCGCTGACGTACATCTGGCGGATATATTGCCATTCCTTGCTGTCGTCGAGCTGCCATTTGAGCGCGCCGTTCGCCTTGTTCAAGGCATACAGCAGGCCGTTGCCCGGGCCAAAAAACACGGTGTCACCCGCCACGGTGGGCGCATAACTGGCCAGCGTGTCGGGGGTTCCGGCAAAGCGCCAGTCGATGGCACCGGTGCGGTTGTCGATGGCCAGCAATTCATGGCCGTCGCCCACATAGGTTCTCTCGGGTGTGACGAATGGCGTGCCCACCTGAATATGCGCCTTGTGCAACCAGCGCGGCTTGCCGTCCTTGACCTGCCAGGCCCCCAACTCCTGCTGGCCGCCGGTAATGACCGACAGCCCGGCCGCGCGCGGACGGTAAACGGCGTCGCTGCTGAGGTGGTGCGGCACGTTCCAGACCGGCGTCCTGCGCTGCGGGTCAATGCGGCCCAAGGTCTTGTCGCCGCTGAACAAAATCTGCCCGTTCAGCAAAGCCAGAGGCACCAAGGTGCTGTTGCCAGTGGCCCAACGCCTGAGCACCCTGGGTTTTTGGGTTGCTGCAAAAACAACAGAAGCGGGCAAAAGCCCAGCGGCTGCAAGAGCCGCCACACATTGGCGGCGGCTCAAATTGCCAGATGCCATCAATCGCACTTGGCCCCTTGCTTGATCCAGGCGCTCAGAATGGTGGTGTTCGGGTGGTCACGCGCCTCGGAGGGTGCGATTCCGGGTGGCATGCGGTCTTCCGCCAGGTGCTGCCAGACAAAACTGGCAGCGGGGTCGCCAGGAACGATGACCTTGGTGGCCTTGTCCACACCCTTGGCCACCGAGTCTGCGCCCAGCATGATGCCGGCGTAAGTGTTCAGGTTCAACTCATGAAAACTCGGGGGTTCCTGGTTGGACATGTGGCATGCGGTGCAGGCAGGTGTGTTGGGGCCGAAGGCGTTGGCTTTTTTGAACAGCGGCAGGACTTTCTTTTTGAAGTTGTCATCGTTCTTGGCGCCATCGGTAATCCATTGCTTGACCAGCATGTGGTTCGGTGTGAAGGTGGAATTCTCAAAACCCTGACCCAAGGGCATGCGGTTGTTGCGCAGGCGGCGGATGAGGATGTCGCGCTTGGGGTCGGTACCGGGCGTGAACAGCACGTGTTTCGGAGACTCGGTGGACCCTTCGATCAAGCCCTTGCAGGTTGACAAGTCCAGCCCACGGTAACTCTGGGTAGGGTCATTGGAGTTATGGCACACCGTGCAAGCCACGCCGGGACCAAAGGCATTGGGCGTGTTCATCAGGGTGTTGATGTACTTGTAGGTAATGGGAATACTGCGCTTGATGATCAGCTCCTGCACCACATGGTCATCGGCACCGCCCTCGCTGATCTTGCCCTCTTTCATGTCATGGATGAACTGTTCTGCGATGGTGCGCTTGCCAGACGGCTTGTCGTCAGCATGGCCCATGCCCGCGAAGGCCAGACCGAGGCCGACAACACAAGTCACCTTGGCAAGCCGGGAAAGCCAATGTTTGACGGATGGATGGCACTGCATTTGAATCTCCTTGGTATGCGTACATGTGAATATTAAAAGTCTTAAGACATATTAATGCCAGGGGTTTTCGCTAACAAAAGTTACAAACCGTCACAATTCTGCTGATACAAGATGAAAAACTAACGCACTTGCGCGTCATTCACGGATCAAGCCATGGCCTCATGGGGCGTGCCCGCCTTGTGCGCTGGGCGCGACATATCGCAAGGCGCCGTCCTTGACCTTGTGATAACTTGCGAACTTCAATGACAAATCCGGACAAAGGCTTGAACCCGGCCGACACCACACATAGGCCCGACGAGGCAGTCGGGCTCAGCGCAGCGCAAGCAGCCCAGGCGCTACAGGACGATGGCCCCAACGAATTGCCCGACGCGCAAAAGCGGGGTCTGCTGGCCATTGCGCGCGAAACGCTGGCTGACCCCATGTTTGCCCTGCTGCTGGCCGCTGGCGTGCTGTACCTGGTGCTGGGTGACTTGCAGGAGGGACTGGTGCTGTTCGGGCTGGTGCTGGTGGTGCTGGCCCTGACCCTTTACCAGGAGGGCAAGACCGAGCGCGCCATCGAATCCTTGCGTGACCTCACCAGCCCGCGCGCGCTGGTACTGCGCGAAGGCGCTGCGCTGCGCATTGCCGGGCGCGAGGTGGTCGTCGGCGATGTGCTGATACTCGCCGAGGGCGACCGCGTGCCGGCCGACGCGGTGCTGGTTCAGGGCACCGAGGTGCAGGTGGATGAATCGCTGCTCACCGGCGAGCCTTTGCCTGTGGACAAGGTGGCGGCGTCTGCCAAAGCTGGCGTGGAAGTCTCGCCTGAGTCAGCCCTGTTCTCGGGCACCTTGCTGGTGCGCGGGCAGGGGATGGCGCGCGTGACCGCCACCGGCAGGCACAGCGAAATTGGCCGCATCGGACAGGCGCTCGGCGGCTTGACGACAGAGACATCACCGCTCAAACAACAAATGGCGCGCCTCGTCAAGGTGCTGGCGCTGGTGGCGTTGGGTGCGAGCCTGTTTTTGCTGGCGGCCTATGGGCTGATGCGCGGCGACTGGCTGGCGGCCTTGCTGGCGGCCATTGCGCTGGCCATGGCCCTGCTGCCGCAGGAATTCACGGTGGTGCTGACCGTGATCCCGGCGCTTGGCGCCTGGCGCCTGTCCAAACAAAATGTGCTGACCCGGCGCATTGCCGCCATTGAAACGCTGGGGGCCACCAGCGTCTTGTGCGTGGACAAAACCGGCACCCTGACCGAAAACCGCATGACGGTGAGCGAACTCTACGTGCCACAACCTCAGGCGCAGCCTGCCACGGGCACCACCGAAAGCAAACTTTGCGAGCAGGCTGACAGCCTGGCGATTGACTACGGCGCCACCATCGATTTGCACGAGTGCTTCCACGCGCTGGTGGAATATTCCATTCTGGCCAGCGTGACCGACCCGTTTGATCCGATGGAAAAGGCCTTTCACCGGCTGGGGCAACACTTCCTGCAAGACACCGAACATTTGCACCGCGACTGGACGCTGATGCAAACCTACGGATTGACACCCGAGCTGCGCGCCATGTCGCACGTCTGGCAGGCGCGCATGGGTGATGCCCATGTGGTGGCGGCCAAGGGCGCACCCGAGGCCATCATGGACCTGTGCCATCTGGATGGCCCAACCCAGGAAAGCATTGCCGGCGCGGTCGACGCCATGGCCGCCAAAGGCCTGCGCGTGCTGGGCGTGGCGCGGGCCCGTTTTGAAGGACAGGACTGGCCGGCGATCGAGCACGACTTTGACTTTGAATTCATCGGTCTGCTGGGGCTGGCCGACCCGCTGCGCGCCGAAATCCCGCAAGCCGTGGCTGAGGCCCGCAACGCCGGCATCCGGGTGGTGATGATCACCGGCGACTATCCCGCCACCGCCCTGGCGATAGCCCGTCAGGCCGACCTCAAGCTTGCGGCTGATGGACTCCTCACCGGCGATGCCCTGGCCAATTTGACCGACGTCGAGTTGCAACAGCGCATGGGCGAAGTGAGCATTTGCGCCCGCATTGCACCCGCACAAAAGCTGCGCATCGTGCAGGCCCTCAAGGCGGCTGGCGAGGTGGTGGCCATGACCGGCGACGGTGTCAACGACGCTCCCGCCCTGAAGGCCGCGCATGTGGGCGTGGCCATGGGCGGGCGCGGCACCGACGTGGCGCGCGAGGCCGCCTCCATCGTGCTGCTGGACGACAACTTTGCCTCGATCGTCGGCGCAGTGCGGCTGGGACGGCGCATTTTTGACAATCTGCGCAAGTCCATGTCCTACATTCTGGCGGTGCATGTGCCGATCGCCGGCATGGCGCTGCTGCCGGTGCTGCTGGGCTGGCCCACCGTGCTGTACCCGCTGCACATCGCGTTTCTGGAACTGGTGATTGACCCGGCCTGCTCCATGGTGTTCGAGAACGAACCCGCCGAGAAAGATGTGATGCAGCGCCCGCCGCGTGATGTGACGCAGCCGCTATTTGGGGGCATGACACTGGTGCTGGCGCTGCTCCAAGGTCTGGGCGCATTGGCCGTGGTGATGCTGGCCACCGCCTGGGGCGCCACCCAATTGACCGAAGGCAGCGCGCGCGCCCTGGCCTTTGCCGTGCTGGTGTTCACCAACCTGGCGCTGATTTTTTCCAACCGCAGCCGCGCCGGCTCGCTGTGGGCCAGCCTGTGGGTGCCCAACCGCACGCTGTGGTGGGTGGTGGCAGCCGCCCTGAGCCTGCTCGGGCTGGTGCTTTATGTGCCGTGGTTGGCTTCCCTGTTTTTGTTCGAGCCGTTGCCCATCGCCTGGCTGGCAAGCGCTGCCGGTTTGGGCCTGGCCAGCGTGCTGTGGTTTGAGTTACTGAAAGCACTCAAACACAAAATGGCGCCATAATGGCACCAAGATCCATTTTGGAGCCATTATGCCAAACCTTTCCATCAAAGACGTGCCTGAAGCCTGGGCTCAAGCGCTGCGCGAGCGCGCCGCGCGCAACCACCGCTCGCTGCAAGGTGAACTCATGGCACTGATCCAGCGCGTGGTCGAACCAGAATCATTGCCTTTGGCAAATACCGCCAAGCCCCTGACCAGCCGACGGCAGGGCTGGAAAACGGTGGAGCAAATTGCGGCAGAGTTGAAAGCCAAGAACCCCAACGGGCCCGTTCTGGGCCAACCGCTGGGCGTTGACATTATTCGGGAAGACCGGGATTCAAGATGAGCAGCCTGGCACGCGGTTTGTATGTGGCAGAACCCCCGCAGCACTATCTGGTGCGCCCCAGCCTGGTGGTGGATTGCAGCGTTCTAGCGGGGCTTTTGTTTCAGGAACACTGGCTTGTGCAAGCGCAAGCCCGCATTGAGGGGCACAGCTTGAAGGCCCCCTGGTTACTGGACCATGAAATTGCCAATGTGGCAGTCAAAAAACACCGAGCCGGTTTTACCGAACTGGCGAAAGAAGGCCTGCTCGCCTACGCCGACATGGACGTTGAACGGTTTGAAACATCGCCATTAGATGTTTATGCGCTGGCCACTCGCTACCAGCTGAGCGCCTATGACGCGTCCTACCTCTGGCTGGCCGCCGAACTCACCTGCCCGCTGGCCACCTTTGACGAAAAACTGGCCATTGCCGCACAAGCGCATTTGAGCAGCTTGCCCTGAGCACTCTAATCAGTTGGGGTCAGAGCACGTCGCTACGCGAGTGGTCTGACCCGCAAGCCGCTCCAATTAGTTGGGGTCAGAGCTCGTCGCTACGCGAGTGGTCTGACCCACAAGGAATCAGTCGCTCACCTGCACCGGCACCCGCTGTGCCAGCGCGCACATCAGCTCGTAGCCCAGCGTGCCAGCCGCCTGCGCCACCTCATCAATGCCCAGCACCGCGCCATTGGCCGCACGCCCCCACAACGTTACCTCGGTGCCCATGCCGGCCTCGGGCACCGGCGTCAGATCGACGGTGACCATGTCCATGCTGACGCGCCCGATCAGCCGGCAGCGCACGCCCGCCACCAGTACCGGCGTGCCGGTGGGGCACACGCGCGGGTAGCCGTCGGCATAACCGCAGGCCACCACGCCCACGCGCATGGGTGCCTCAGCCACAAACTTCGAGCCATAACCCACGCTGGCACCCGGCAGGATGTCCTGAATGCCAATGATTTTTGCCGCCAGGGTCATGGCGGGCTGCAAGCCCCAGTCCCCTGCCAGGTGCTCGGGGTGGTCGGGCGAACTGCCATACAGGCTGATGCCGGGCCGAATCCAGTCAGATAAGGTGACCGTGTCGGCGTGGCGCAGGCTGGCGGCACTGTTGCTCAAAGAGCGCTCGCCGGGCAAGTCACGGGTGACCTCGGCAAAGCACGCCATTTGTGCGGCAACGCCCTGGCCGCCGTCGGCATCGCTGAAGTGCGTCATGAGCGAGATCTCGTCAACCTGCGGCAAGGCGTTGAGGCGCGCCCAGGCACTGCGGTAACGCGCCGGGGTAAAGCCCAGCCGGTTCATGCCCGAATTCATTTTCAGGAACACCCGGTGGCCCACATGCGTCTTGCAGGCCGCCAGCATGTCGATCTGCTCGTCGCAATGCACCGTGTGCCACAGGTCGAGACGCGAGCAAAGCTCCAGATCGCGCGGCTCGAACACCCCTTCCAGCAGCAAAATAGGACCACGCCATCCCAAATCGCGCACGCGCTGGGCTTCTGCCAGGTCCAGCAGGGCAAAGCCATCGGCGCTGCGCAGGCCCTCGAACACACGCTCAATGCCATGGCCATAGGCATTGGCCTTGACCACCGCCCACACTTTGGCATCTGGGGCGGCCTGACGGTTGCGCGCCAGGTTGTGCTGCAGCGCAGCGGGGTGGATGGTGGCGAGTATCGGGCGGGGCATAAAAGGTCTGGGGAAATTGGGTAGGGCTGATTTTGACACTGCAATGGCGTGCTATAACCCGTAACGTTTGGAGACATGTAACCCCCCAAAGCGCCACCCCTGAGCGCTTGCAAAAACCAATTGATGAAACGCGGCTTCTTCACCATCATGTCAGCGCAGTTTTTCAGCTCGCTGGCCGACAATGCCTTGTTCGTCGCCGCCGTGCAATTGCTGCGCACCAGCAAAGCGCCGGAGTGGCAACAGGCCGCCCTGGTGCCCATGTTTGCACTGTTTTACGTGGTTTTGGCGCCTTTTGTGGGGGCATTTGCCGACTCCATGCCCAAAGGCCGGGTCATGCTGGTGAGCAATTTCATCAAGGTGGCGGGCTGCCTCATGATGCTGTTTGGCACCCACCCGCTGCTGGCCTATGCCGTGGTGGGCTTGGGCGCCGCCGCCTATTCGCCGGCCAAATACGGCATCCTGACAGAGCTGTTGCCAGCATCGCAACTGGTCAAGGCCAACGGCTGGATTGAGGGGCTGACAATTGGCTCGATCATTCTCGGCGTGCTGCTGGGCGGGCAACTGGTGGGCCACCATCTGTCACGCTATCTGCTGGCCATTGACATCCCGGGCATTGACACCGGCATCAACAACCCGGCCGAGGCAGCGATTTCGGTGCTTATTTTTGTGTATTTTGTGGCCGCCTGGTTCAACACCCACATTCCGCTCACGGGCGTGCTGATGCGCCCCATGCCCAAGCCCCGGCACCTGCTGGCGCTGTTGCCCGATTTCTGGACCTGCAACGCCCGCTTGTGGCGTGACAAGCTCGGCCAGATCTCGCTCGCTGCCACCACGCTGATCTGGGGCGTGGCGGGCAATTTGCGTTTCATTGTGCTGGCCTGGGCGGCGGCGGCGCTGGGCTACTCGGTCACGCAGGCGTCTGCCTTGCAGGGCGTGGTGGCGATTGGCATGGCAGCCGGGGCCGTGGTGGCCTCCATGCGCATGCGGCTGGAAGATGGACCGCGTGTGATCACGCTGGGCATTGTCATGGGCATACTGATCATCGGCCTGATTTTCATCACCAATGTCTGGGTGGCGGCACCGTTCCTCATTTTGCTGGGCGCTTTGGGCGGCTTTTTGGTGGTGCCCATGAACGCGCTGCTGCAGCACCGCGGCCACAACCTGATGGGCGCCGGCCGCTCAATTGCGGTGCAAAACTTCAACGAGCAGGCGTGCATCTTGTTTCTGGGCGCGCTCTACAGCCTGTCAACCGGGCTGGGTTTGCCCACCTTTGCCGCCATCACCGGATTTGGTGTGGTGATCGCCGGCTTCATGTGGCTGATCCGCCGCTGGCACGCCCGCAACCTGGCACAGCACAGCGAGGAAGTTGACCGGCTGCTGGCGATTGCCCGCAACGACAAGGCCCATGGCTGATTTCATGGCCAACGGGGTGTCATAAATACTTTTTGGTTTGGAGAACTCATGACGACTGTGTACGACTTTGAAGCGCTCTCGATCGACGGCAAGACTGTGGCACTGAAAAATTTTCAGGGCAAGGCGCTGTTGATCGTCAACACCGCCAGCGCCTGCGGCTTCACACCGCAGTTTGCCGGCTTGGAAAAACTGCATGAAACCTACGGGCCGCAAGGCTTGGTGGTGCTGGGTTTTCCCTGTAACCAGTTTGGCGCGCAAGACGCGGGCAGCAACAGTGAAATCGCCGGGTTTTGCCAACTCAACTATGGCGTCACCTTCCCGATGATGGCCAAAATCGAGGTCAACGGCGCTGGTGCCCACCCGCTCTACCAGTGGCTGGCGGCTGAAGCACCCGGCCTGCTGGGCAGCAAATCGATCAAATGGAACTTCACCAAGTTCCTGGTCGGCAAGGACGGCCAGGTGCTCAAGCGTTACGCCCCCACCGACACGCCGGAAAGCCTGAAGAAAGACATCAAGGCCGCGCTGGAGGCCTGATCTGATCGAATCGGTTCAGCTGCCGGGTTTGGGCTTTGCGTCAGCAAATGCATCGTCTGCATCGGGCTCGCCCAGTTGCCTCATGATCTGCTTGCGCGCTGCATTGCGCAACTGCAGCGCGGCCTGCCAGTTGTCCTGATTGCCCTGCGCCATCAGTGGTTCGCCCACCAGCACTTTCAGGCTGCTGTGATGCGGCTGCAGGGAGTCGTCGGGCAGCAGGGCGCGGGTCCCGGTAAGCGTCACGGGCACCACCGTTGCGCCAGTGGTCGCGGCGATCAGGAAGGCGCCCATGCGAAACGGCAACAAGCCCGGCTCGCCACGAAAGGTGCCTTCGGGGAAGAACACCAGCGACTCGCCTTCGCGCACACGCGCTTCCAGGATGTGCGTGTCCTCGACACCGCGTGCACCGTCAAAGCGTTCGACGAAGGCCGCGCCCAGCCGACGCAGCGGGATGGCGGCGAAAGGGTTGCCCAGCAGTTCCTGCTTGCCGACAAAGGCGAAGCGGGGCGGCAGGACCGCGGTCAGGATCAGGCCGTCAAGGTAACTGGCGTGGTTGGCCACAATGAGCAGCGGGTGCCCGGCCTTCGCAGTGAGGGTTGTCAGCCCTTCCACTTGGGGGCTCAGTCGGGTCAGCATCAACGCCAGTCGGGCGCAGGCCCTGGCTGCATGACGCCGCAATAGCAGCCCTGGCGCCAGGGCGATCAAGACCCAGGCCAGCGGCACAAGGGTGGCAAATACCACCCAGGCCCAGATGCGCCAGCCAAGAGTGGTGATGCGGTGGATGCTTTGCTCGGCCCGCGCGGCCAAGCCGACCCAGAACAAGCGCAGCATTTGCTGCCAAGGTGCGCGTTGCGTGGTGATCAGTGCGCCGCGTTCGTAGAGCTCGCGGCAGGCGGCGCGGCGGATCTTGCCGCTGGAGGTTTTCAGCACGCTGCGCGGCGGCGCCAGCACGATATCGTCGGCCGGCAGGCCGATCAGGTCGAGCGCGAGGCGGTTGATCTCCGCGAGGATGCGGTTGCGCGCCTCGGCATCACGTTCAAGTGTCTCGGCCAGTACCACCAGCCGCTCGCTGCCGGTGCGCGGGTCTGTGGCGGGAAACACCGCGACGCCACCGCGACGCACGCCATCGACATGGGAGGCGGCTTCTTCCAGTTCCTGCGGATAGATGTTGTGCCCGCCACGGATGATG
>NZ_JAABQC010000065.1 GCF_011391645.1 Rhodoferax sp.
AAATCCCATGCGCCCTGTTTGACAGCCGCCACCGCCGTGCCCACATCGCCATGACCGGTCAAAAAAAGCACCGGCCACGGGCAGCCCAGCGCCCTGAGCTGGGCAAAGGTGACACTGCCCGACAGCGGCGCCATGCGCATGTCGAGCAACACCACCGCCTCGCCCCAGTCCCCCTGCAAGGCACGCGCCGCCTCCAGAAACGACTGGCCGCCGTCCCAGCTGGCGCTGTTGAAACCACGCGAGTCAAACAGCCAGGCCAGGCCGTCACGGACGTCGGGGTCGTCGTCCACAATGTGCACACGGGGGTGGTTCATGGCAGCTCCTATCTTGTACGGGGTTTGGCCAGCGGCAGCTTCACGGTAAAACAGGCACCGCCCAGCAGCGGGTCGCGGCTCACCTCGATGCTGCCATGGTGCGCCTCCACGATCGAGCGGCAAATGGCCAGCCCCATGCCCATGCCGCCCTCCTTGCTGCTGACAAAGGCGTTGAAAATGGTGGCCCGGGCCTCATCGCTCACGCCCGGACCAGTGTCGGCCACGCTCAGCACGGCCATGCCCTGGTGCTGGTCCACGCGCAGCCCAACCCACACTTGCGCGCGCTGGCCGCCGTGGGGCGCCCAGTCTTGCGCATTGCCCACCAGGTTGTTGACCAGGTGCTCAAACAACAACTCGTCCACCTCCACCCAGACCGGCTGGTCGGGCAGCGCCCAGGCGGGAATGGTCGTTTTTTCATCGTCAAACAGCACCAGCACGCGCTGCAACAAAGCCACCATGTCCAGCCGCTGCGGTGACAGCTCGCGCTTGCGCGCAAACGCATTGACGCGCTGGATGATGCCGCCGGCCCGCTCAGCCAGCTGCGCCATGCGCGCCACCACCGGCAACAGCTCGACCAGGTCGATGTTGCCGTCATTGAGCCGGTTGAGCAGGCCATTGGCAAAGCTGATCAGTGCGCCCAACGGCTGGTTGAGTTCGTGCGCAAGGGTGGACGCCACCTCGCCCACCGCCACCAGTCGCCCGGAGGCTTCCAGCTTTTCCTGCTGCTGCGCCGCCATGCGCTGGCCGCGTTTGCGCTCGCTGATGTCGAGCACAGAGCTCATCCAGCCGATCTGCTCACCTTCAGCCGTGTTGAGCGGCGCTTCGTGAATCAGCACGTCAACCAGGTGGCCGTCCGAGTGCTGAAACTGCACCTCAACCCCTTCGCCGCTGGTGCCCTGCAACATGATGCCGTCGTGGACCCGCTGCAAGGCGTCGATTTGCTCGGCAGGCCAGTAAGGGAACGGAATGCTGCGGCCAATCAGCTCGGCCGCGCTGAAGCCCACCATGCGGCAAAAGGCATCGTTCACATACAAAATTTTGCCGCCCAGATCCCAGGCCCGCAGGCCAATGGTGACCGAGTTTTCCATGGCCGTGCGCAGCGCCACCTGGGCCTGCAGCAGGGCTTGCACCTGCTGGCGCTTCAAAATGTCGCGGCGCAGGGCATACAGGCTGACCAGCATGCCTGACAAAAACACCAATGCCACCAAAAAGAAAATACGCGGCACAGTGGCGGGCTGCTCCTGGGTCAGGGCCACTCGCACAAACAGGTCGGTGCCGGGCAGGTTCAAGCCCGCGCGGTAAACGGTTTCAACGGCCTCCATGGTTTCGGTGGTCAGCAATTCCACGCTGTGGTCCTGCATGAACCAGCCCGGCAGCAAGGCACGCAAGGCCCGGCTCAGGGAGATGGCCACCAGATAGTTGCCGGTAAATTGGCCACGGTCAAAAAACGGCACCGCCAGCCACACCACATCGGATGCCACACCGCCCTGGTCGAGCATCAAACCCGCATAGGCGGCGCGGCGCAATCCCCGGCTGGTGCTTTGCATCAGCGCCAGCGACTGGGCGTTTTCAGGGTGGGCGTCCCAGTCCACCGGCCAGCGCTCTGGACCCACGCGCGGGTCGTTCAGCTGCCCGGCCCCGATCCAGCCGCTCGACAAGATCACACCCGGTTCACGCCACAGCAGGCCGGCCTTCAGGTCCTGCGCCGGATCTGACAACGGGCCACCCAGGCCGGCACTTTGCTGCACCGCCTGGCGCGCCAGCACCAGCAAATCGTCTTCCAGCCGCCGAAAGTGAAACTGCACGCTTTGCTCCAGCCACTGGGCATCGGCAGCGCGGCGGCGCGCCGCTTCTTCTGCCTCAAAGTTGTTCAGGTAAAGCACCAGGGTGGCCACCGAACCCAGCAACAAGGCCAGCAGGCCCAGCAGCCACCAAAGCGCGCGCCGGTTGCGGCTGCCCGTGCGCGCGGCAGACTGTTGCAGCAGGGCAAAGTCAAACGACGCGTCGGCGGCGGAGGCATTGGTGGGAGTCATGGATAACCAGGTGGGTGCGTGGCCCGAATGATAGTCTTTGGTGTACCCTATCGGCCATCCATTACAACTATCGCCAGGAGGCTGCCATGCGTATTCGAAGTTTACTTTTGCTTTTGGTCATCACACTGATTGCCGCCTTCACGGTACTCAACTGGAGTGTCTTTCTGGCCAACACGACGCTGTCTTTCGGCATCGCCACGCTGCAGGCGCCTCTGGGTCTGATCATGCTGGGTTTGCTGATTTTTGTGGTGGCCTATTGCCTGGTGTACGTGCTTTACCTGCAGTCCAATGTGCTGATGGACACGCGCCGCAACGCCCGCGAACTCCAACTCAACCGCGAGTTGGCTGACAAGGCCGAAGCATCGCGCTTTACCGAACTGCGCGGTTTTCTTGAATCCGGCCTGAAGCAAAATGCCGAGCAGGACAAGGCGGCGCAGCAAGCGCTGGTGGCCCGACTGGACGCATTGGAAAACAGCTTGCGCACCAGCGTGGAGCAATCCGGTAATTCACTGAGCGCCTACATTGGCGAGTTGGAAGACCGGCTAAGCCCCCAGGGCACGGGTGCTACCCGTACCCTGTAAGCGCAGGCAAGCCCTCGCGTTACCCAAACCGCAGACCATCTCGCCATGAAAGCCGTTGTCACCACAGGTCAGGGTGACTATGAGAAGCTGGTTTATACCGACGTACCGCTGCCCAGTTTGGCGCCAGACGAGGTCCTGTTGCAGGTGCTGGCCTCCAGCGTCAACCACACCGACATCAATACCCGGGTGGGCTGGTATGGCGATGGCGGCTGGCAACACACCACCCCGTTCCCCCTGATTCAAGGCACTGACTGCTGTGGCCGGGTCCTGGCAGTGGCCAACCCCGATCACCAACACCTGATAGGGCTGCGCGTGCTGGTGCGCCCGTGCATGCGACCGCGGGGATTTGCCTCGATGGACAACGTCTGGCTGGGGTCTGACTTTGACGGCGCATTTGCCCAATTTGTCAAGGTGCCGGCCTCGGAGGTTTTTCCGGTGAACAGCGCGTGGAGCGATGCGGAACTTGGCACCATGCCTTGTGCTTTCGGTACCGCAGAAAACATGCTGCACCGTGCCAATCTGGTGGCCGGTGAACACGTGGTGGTCACAGGTGCCTCCGGCGGGGTGGGCTCGGCCGTGGTGCAACTGGCCAAACGCCGTGGGGCATTTGTCACCGCCATTTGCGGGCGCGCCAAGACGGCGCAGGTCGAAGCCTTGGGCGCCGACTGCGTGCTGGCTCGGGACGACGATGGTTTGGCAGCTTTGCCCGCACACATGGCTGATCTTGTGGTGGACAACGTGGCCGGACCTGGTTTTGCGCTGATGCTCACATTGATCAAAAGTGGCGGCCGCTACGTCACCTCCGGGGCCGTCGCCGGGGCACAAGTCAGCCTGGATTTACGCACCCTGTATCTGAACAACATCAGCCTGCTGGGCTGTACCGCTTGGGCTGAGCCGGTCTTTGCCAACCTGATCAGCTACATTGAGCGCGATGAGATTCGCCCCATGCTGGTCAAGACGTTTGCACTGCAAGACATGGCGCAAGCGCAACGCGAATTTCTCAATCAAACCCACGTGGGCAAATTCGCTCTGCTGCCGCCCCAGTGACGCGCGCGCACTTCAGATCGGTCTGGCCTCAGGCAGAGGGCTCGCGCGCGGTGTCGGCCGGCTCACCCCGTGGGTCAAGTTGCAACAACGCGGGCGAGCTGCTGCCCATGGCCCAATAGCCGTCTTTTTGACCGGGCTCGCCCCGATTTTTCGGTTTGGCATGGATAAAGTACACAATTGCCGCAGCCAGCGGCACCAGTACGCCGGTGAAATAAAGCAACAGGCTGCCCGGGCCCAGCCAGTCCATCAGCCCGCCGGCCAATGTAGGCCCCACGGTGGCACCCACACCGTGCAGCAGCAGCAGGCCACCTGTCACCTGCAACACCCGGCTGCGGTCGATCAGGTCGTTGACGTGCGCCACGCTCAAGCCATACACCGTGAAGGTCAGGCCGCCATAGACCACACCCAGGGCGATCAATGCCGCCTCGGATTTCAGCGCCAGATAAAACCCGGCCACAGCCACTGCTGCGCCAGCCACACATACCCAAAACAACACCCAGCGCCGGTCGTGCTTGTCAGACAAATGCCCCACTGGCCACTGAAACGCCGCCCCGCCCAGAATGGTGGCGGCCATGAACGTGGCAATGCCCAATTCGCTAAAGCCCACCCGCTGGCCGAACACATGTCCCAGGCTGTAAAAAGCGCCGGTCAACAAGCCCGACCCAACGGCACCGAGCACACCGATGGGGGATGTCGCATACAAGGCCAGCAAAGCCAACTTGGGAGCGGCTGTGGGCTTTGGCTCGGCCACTGGTGTCAGGGTGATCGGCAGCAAGGCAAACGAAAACATGATGGAGACCATCACAAATGGCACAAAGCCCAACCGGTCGCCCACCAGAATCAGCCAGTTGCCCAGCGCCATGGCGACGCCGCTGATGGCCATGTAGGCCGCAAACACCTTGCCGCGCTGGTGGCGTTGTGCCAGCACATTCAACCAACTCTCCACCACAATGTAGAGGCCAACCAGGCAGACACCCGTGACAAAGCGCAAGCCGCCCCAAAACCAGGGATTGAGCCACAGCGCATGCAAGAGCGGCACGGTGGAGGCGATGGACGCCATGGCGGCGAAGGCGCGAATATGCCCCACGCGCCGGATCACGGCGGGGCACCAGTAGGTGCCAAAAATGAAGCCGCCAAAATAGGCCGACATGATCAGGCCGGTGACCAGCACTGGAAAGTTGGCGGACCCAGCTTGGGCACCAATCACTGAAAACAGCAAACCGGTGCCCACCACCAGCAGGCCCACACCGCTCAGAAGCGACGCCAGTGACAGATACAAATTTCGCAAGGGAATTCCTAAAGTTGCGGGGCTGCTTGGAGCCAGTCGGCTGCCTTTGGCTTTGAGCAAGAGTGACTTTTTTTTGTCCTCGTTCGCAAAAAGCAATTGGCGCGACCAGAAGTGTCGGTCAATGACCAACGACTGAGTTTTCTATTTTTTTTGACATCGTATTCAAAAGCGGCGATAATACATTTGCTTAAATGTAATTATTTTTTACTTTTAAACACAGACACGGCCAGCTTTAGCCCCTTTTTTTCTGCACTTTTCCAAGTGCTTAAATCCCGGGTTTATGCCGCGCCGCTCTGCCACAAGTTGTGCCGAAATTGCCTTGAGTGTGCGCCAACAGACGGAGCGTTGGTATCAAAACCGTTTCACTTCGTGTCTGGGACCTCGGTTGCATTTCTTGCTGCGGCACACACTTTTTAATTTCATCAGGAGACTTCATGAAAAACTCGCCACAACTCGCATTGACCGTGCTTACTGCTGTCATCGTTTTAGCCGCCTGCAGCAAAAATGAGGAAACCACCGCGCCAGTGGCCGTGGCCCCGGGCACCGCAACGTCAACCACTCCTCAAGCTTGTGGCAAGGTGACGGTGGCCAACATGAACTGGCAGTCGGCCGAAGTGCTGGCCCACATTGACAAACTCATCATGAGCAAAGGTTACGGCTGTGAAGTTGAACTGGTGCCCGGCGACACCATGCCCACACTCACTGCCATGATGGAAAAAGGCAAGCCTGATGTGGCACCCGAAGCCTGGATCAACGCCGTGCGCCAGCCGCTTGACGCTGCTGTGAAAGAAGGCCGCCTGCACTATGCCGCCGAAGCGCTGACAGACGGCGGCGTGGAAGGCTGGTGGATCCCCAAGTACCTGGCCGAGGCCCACCCCGAGATCAAGACCATCGACGACGCCCTGAAGCAACCCAAACTGTTTCCGGCGCCTGAAGTCAAGGACCGGGGCGGCATTTACAACTGCCCGGCGGGCTGGAACTGCCAACTCACCACGGGCGCTGCCTTCAAGGCCTGGGGTGCTGCCAAAAAAGGCTTTGTACTGGTCAACACCGGTTCGGCCGCCGGGCTGGACGGCTCAATTGCCAAGGCCTATGAGCGCAAGCAGGGCTGGCTGGGTTACTACTGGGCGCCCACGTCAATCCTGGGCAAGTACGAGATGGTCAAGCTTGACGCGGGTGTGCCCTTTGACAAGGCAGGTTTTGAAGGCTGCAATACCAAGGCCGATTGCGACAAACCCGTCAAGACGGACTGGGCCAAAGCCGAGGTCTTTACCGTGATCACAGACCGCTTCAAGAAAGCCGGGGGCCCAGCCATCGGCTACCTGGAAGCACGCAGCTGGCGCAACGACACCGTCAACCAGTTGCTGGCCTGGATGAGCGACAACCAGGCCACCGGTGAAGACGGTGCCAAGTACTTTTTGAAATCGCAGCCCGAGATCTGGACCACTTGGGTCAGTCCCGAGGTGGCCGAAAAAGTCAAAGCCAGTCTTTAAGCGCCATGAGCACCCTGATCGAATTCCCCACCATGGGCGCCGAGCAGCTTAGCAGCCTGCGGCGCTTCATTGACGGCGGTTTCAGGACTTTTTCCCGCGAGTACGGCGAAACGCTGGAACGCCTGTTTGACCCGCTGCGCGATTTCCTGATCTTTTCGGAGCGCCTCATGACCCAGTCACCCTGGCCGGTGGTCATCGGCGCGATTGCACTGGTGGCCTGGCTGGCCTCGCGCTCCTGGAAAATCACACTCGGCACGGTGCTCACCTTGCTTGCCATTGGTTACTTTGGCATGTGGATCGACACCATGAAGACGATCTCGATGATCTTTGTCTGCACCGTGGTGGCGCTGGCCGTGGGCCTGCCCATTGGCATTGCCATGAGCCGCTGGGATCGGTTGCAGCGCGCCATCAACCCAGCCCTGGACGTGATGCAAACCATGCCGAGTTTTGTCTACCTGATTCCGGTGGTGATGCTGCTGGGCATTGGTCGGGTGGCGGGCATGATCGCGGTGGTGGTGTATGCCATTCCGCCGGTGATCCGCTTCACCAACCTGGGTATCCGGCTGGTCAGCACCGACCTGCTCGAAGCCGCTGACGCCTTTGGCGCCTCGATGTGGCAAAAAATGTTCAAGGTGCAACTGCCGCTGGCGCTGCCGACCATCATGGCCGGCATCAACCAGACCATCATGCTGTCGCTGGCGATGGTGGTGATTGCCTCGATGATTGGCGTGCAGGGCCTGGGCCAACCGGTGCTCAAGGCCATCGCCAACCAGTACTTCACCATGGGCATGTTCAACGGCCTGGCCATTGTCGGCATTGCGATCATTTTTGACCGCGTGTCGCAAACCTATGGCAAGCGCCTGCAGAAACACCTGGAGGTGGTGCATGGCTGAGGACCTGACCCCCACATCCGCCGCCAGAGCCGGGTCGGACAGCGTGCCGAGCAATGCGGTCAACATCTCGATCAAGCACCTGTACAAGATCTTCGGCCCCAACCCCTCGAAGCACTTGGCTGCCGTGCAACAAGGCATGAGCAAGCAGGAACTGCGTGACGTGCACGGCCATGTGCTGGGCCTGCGCGATATCAACATCGACATGCCCGGCGGCGGCATTCAGGTGGTGATGGGCTTGTCAGGCTCGGGCAAAAGCACCCTGATCCGGCACATCAACCGCCTGATCGAACCCACCGCCGGCGAGCTCTGGGCCGGTGATCAAAATGTGATCGCCATGAACCCGCGCGAGCTGCGCCACTTCCGGCGCGAACGCACCGCCATGGTGTTCCAGAACTTTGCTCTGTTTCCGCACCTGACGGTGCAGGAAAACACCGAATACGGCCTGCAGGTGCAGCACGTCCAGCACAAAAAACGCAGTGAGGCCGCGGCGCGCTGGATCGAGCGCGTGGGCCTCAAAGGCTACGAAGACAGCTACCCCAACCAGCTCTCGGGCGGCATGCAGCAGCGCGTGGGCCTGGCCCGCGCACTGACCAACGACGCGCCCATTTTGCTGATGGACGAAGCTTTTTCGGCGCTCGACCCGATGATCCGCAGCGACATGCAGTCGGTGCTGCTGGACTTGCAGCAGGAGCTGGGCAAGACCATTGTTTTCATCACCCACGACCTCGAAGAAGCGCTGCGCCTGGGCGACCGCATTGCCATCCTGCGCGACGGCGAAGTCATCCAGCAGGGCACCGGGCAGCAGATCGTACTCAAGCCCGCAGACGACTACATCAGCAGCTTCATCAAGGACGTGAACCGCGGCCGCGTCATCCGCTGCCGCACGCTGATGACCCCCGGCATCACGGTGGACGGCCCCAGCGTGGATGCCAGCATGGTGCTCGAAGAAGTGGCACGCGTGCTCAGCGCCGAGGGCAAGGACGCCGCCAACGTGACCAACAGCCGCGGCAAGTTGCTGGGCAGCATCACGATGAACGACCTGATTGCCGCCATGGTGCCGCCCAAGGCGGAAGAGGCCACGTAAACCGCGCCTTTCTATCGCATCACTCGCACGAGTGACGCCTGCATGTCTCACATGGCAAAGGTCACCTGGATGCCATGCAACTTAAAGCAAAGGACTCTCATGTTGAATTTAGGAAAATGGGCACGCGCACTGGCGGCACTCACGCTGGTGGCGTCAACGGCAGCACTGCAAGCTCGCGAGATGGTGAGCGTCGACAGAACAGAGATCAACATGCGCGCAGGTGCCGGCACGCAAACCGCCGCGTTGTGGACACTCACCCGGGGCTACCCGCTGGAGGTGACGGGCCGCCAGGGTCAATGGCTCAAGGTGCGTGACTTCGAAAACGACACCGGCTGGGTGTTCCGCCCGCTGGTGGGCAAAACGCCCCATGTGGTGGTCAAGTCGCGCGTGGCCAATGTGCGCAGTGCACCCGGTACCCGCAGTCGCATTCTTGGCAAGGCGGATCACGGCGAGGTGCTGCGCACACTGGAACACCGCAACGACTGGGTCAGGGTGCAGCGCGAGGGCGGCCTGAAGGGCTGGATCGCGCGCCGACTGCTGTGGGGCTGGTAAACGCATGTTTCGACAACTCATCGACAACAACACCCTCAACGACTGGACCTACGCCGCTCTGGCAGCGGCTGCTTTCATGCTGCTGCTGCTGGCCCTGCGCTGGCTGGTGTTGCACTACCTGAAGCGGGTTGCCAAAAGCACCGAGACCGTCATTGACGACTTTCTCCTCGACGTGCTGTCAGCCACGCGCGTCCTGCTGGTAACCGCCATTGGCCTGTACCTGGGCAGCCATTTTCTGACCCTGCCGGCATCACTGGAAAAGTGGGTGGACCGCATCTTCATCATCGCGCTGATCCTGCAGGTGGGTTTCTGGGCCTCGCGCGGGCTGATTTTCTGGTTGCGCAACCACTTCGCGCAGGGCGAAGAAGTAGACCAGGGCGCGCGCACCATGACGCTGTCACTGCTGTCATTTTTGGGCCGGGTGGTGGTCTGGGTGCTGGTGCTGCTGTCGATGCTGGACAACCTGGGCATCAACGTCACAGCGCTGGTGGCGAGCCTGGGCATTGGCGGCATTGCCATCGCCCTGGCGGCGCAAAATATTTTGGGTGACCTGTTTGCCTCGCTCACCATTGCCATTGACAAACCGTTTGTCATCGGCGACTTCATCATTCTGGGCAGCGAGATGGGCACCGTGGAACATGTGGGCCTGAAAACCACGCGCCTGCGCAGCCTCAGTGGCGAGCAAATCATCATGTCCAACAACGACTTGCTGCAAAGCCGCATCCACAACTACAAACGCATGGACGAGCGCCGCGCCTTGTTTGCCATCGGCGTCACCTACGACACCCCTGCAGAAAAACTTGAGCTGATCCCCAAGCTCATCGAGCAAGCCGTGACAGCACAAACCGATGCCCGTTTTGACCGCGCGCACTTCAAGAGCTTTGGCGCCTTTTCGCTTGACTTCGAGGCCGTGTACTACGTGCGCAAACCCGACTACAACGTGTTCATGGATGTGCAGCAGGCCATCAATCTGCAACTGGTGCGCAGCTTTGCCGAGCACAGCATTGAGTTTGCTTTCCCGACCCAGACCTTGCACCTGAACCACAGCGCCATACCGGGCCTGCCAAATCGGCCTGATACGCAGCCTGAAGCAGCAACAGAGACTTCGTCACTGCCAGCGTAGCGCGGCAGTCCATGCAGTTTGGGCTCACGGATTGCCTGGGCCAGTGGCACACCCGCATAATCACGTACTGTGAACATCCCCGCCCGGTCTGGATCTGTCAGTCGCCGAACCTGGCTTGCCGCCCTGGCAGGCAGCGCGGCCCTGCCAGGCGTTTCTGGCGCGACGACCCGCCCTGATATCACCCTGCGCTTCTCGCATGTGGTGGCCGAGGAAACGCCCAAGGGCCTGGCCGCCAACCGCTTCAAGGTGCTGGTCGAGCAGCGCAGTGGCGGGCGCATTGGCGTGCAGGTATTTCCCAACGGACAGCTGTATGGCGACCACGACGAAATGCAGGCGCTGGAGCTGGGCGCGGTGGATCTGGTAGCCCCCTCGTTGTCCAAGTTTGGCCGCATCGGCCTGCCCGAGTTCGAGCTGTTTGACCTGCCGTTTTTGTTTGACGATCTGAACGCGGTGCGGCGCATCACCCAGGGGCCGCTGGGGCAAAAGCTGCTGCAAGCTTTGCCGCGCCAGGGCCTGGTGGGCCTGGGGTATTTTGACAACGGCTTCAAGCAGATGAGCGCCAACAGGCCGCTGCTGGAGCCCGGGGATTTTGTGGGCTTGCGCATGCGGGTGCAGGCCTCGCGGGTGATCGCTGCGCAAATGCGGGCCCTGGGCGCGCAGCCGGTGACGCTGGCTTTCAGCGAAACCCGCCTCGCCCTGGCCGCCGGCGTTGTGGATGGCACCGAAAACCCGGTGTCCAACTTCTGGACCCAGGCCATGCACGAGGCGCAGACCGACCTGAGCCTGACCAACCACGGCTACCTGGGCTACGCGGTGGTCACCAACGAGCGTTTCTGGCAACACCTGCAGCCCGCTGACCGCACCCTGATCAACCAGGCGCTGCAGGAGTCGCTGGCCTTTGCCAACCAGATTGCCGACACCCAGAACGACCAGGCACTGCAAGCCTTGCGCCAGGCGGGCACCACGCGCATTCACAGCCTCAACAGCGGTCAACGCGAGCGGCTGCGTCAGGCCGTGCAACCGGTGCAACAGCAACTGGCCCGCCGCATCGGGCCCCGCTGGATGAAGGATCTGCAGCAGGCGTTACGGCAGGCCTGAACCGAATTTCAGGGTAAACCCTAGCTGTTGAACGCCACAGTTGTCGCAGCAGGCGCAGGTATTTACAGTTCAGGCGTCGTTCAAGACATCCAACTACTCGAGGAGACTCTCATGAAATTGAAACTGGTTGCGGCTGGCGTTTTATTGGCCTTCGGTTTGGGCGCGCAAGCTGCCCCGCTCATCATCAAATACAGCCACGTGGTGGCCGACGTGACACCCAAGGGCCAGGCCGCCCTGAAGTTCAAGGAACTGGCCGAGAAAAAGTTGCCCGGCAAGGTCGAGATTCAGGTGTTCCCCAACAGCCAGTTGTTTGGCGACGGCAAGGAAATGGAAGCCCTGTTGCTCGGCGACGTGCAGATTTTGGCACCTTCGCTGGCCAAGTTTGGCAAGTACACCAAACAGATCCAGATCTTCGACTTGCCCTTCCTGTTCACCGACATCCAGGCGGTGGACCGTTTTCAGGCCAGCCCGGCAGGTCAGGGCTTGCTGAACTCCATGGAGAAGAAAGGCATCAAGGGCTTTGGCTTTTTGCACAACGGCATGAAGCAGCTCTCGGCCAACAAGCCTTTGGGTATGCCGACTGATGCCAAGGGTCTGAAGTTCCGCATTCAGGCGTCTGACGTGCTCGACGCGCAGTTCCATGCCGTGGGCGCCAACCCGCAAAAGCTGGCCTTTGCCGAGGTCTATCAGGCCCTGCAAACCGGCGTGGTGGATGGCACCGAAAACCCCTGGTCCAACATCTACAGCAAGAAGTTCCACGAGGTGCAAAAGTACATCATGGACAGCAACCATGGCGTGCTCGACTACATGGTGATCGGCAACGCCAAATGGTGGGCTGGCCTGCCGCCCGACATCCAGAAGGGTCTCACCGAGGCCATGGTGGAGTCCATCAAGTTTGGCAACAAGGTGGCGTTTGATGAAGACGTGGTTTTCCGCAAAAAAGTGATCGACGACAACAAGGCCAAGGTCCTGCCCATGAGCAAGGAGCACCTGACCGCCTGGCGCACCGCCATGCAGCCGGTGTGGAAGAAATTTGAAAGCGACATTGGCAAAGACCTGCTCGACGCCGCGCTCAAGGCCAACAAGTAAACCGCTGCCTTAAATTGACGCCAACACCCCGGGCCTGCCCGGGGTTTTTTTGGAGTATTCCATGAAGATTATTGATCACCTGGAAGAGTGGATCATCGGGCTGATGCTGGCCGCCATGACCGGTCTGACCTTTTTGCAAGTGGTGATGCGTTATGTGTTCAACAGCGGTTTTTCGTGGGCGCTGGAGCTCACCACCGTGTTTTTTGCCTTCATGATTTTTGTCGGCATCTCCTACGGGGTGCGCGTCGGTTCGCACATCGGGGTGGATGCGCTGGTGAAGATGATGCCGCACAACACCCGGCGCAATGTGTCCATTCTGGCGGTGCTGTTGAGCCTGTTGTACGTGGGTTTGGTGCTCACCGGCTCCACCATCTATGTGCTGAAAATGAAAGAAGTCGGTATTGAATTTGAAGACATGCCGATTGAACGCTGGATGGTGCTGATCATCATGCCGATCGGTTTTTTGCTCACCGGCTGGCGCTTCGCGCAAATCCTGGTCGGCCTGATCACCGGTAAGACCGACAGCCTGCGTCTGGCTGATGAGGCTGCTGAAGCCATGCGACTCAAATCTGAAGAGGCCCCATCATGAATACCCTTTTGCTATTTGCCGCCCTGTTTTTCTGCATGGCCATCGGCATGCCGATTGCCGTGAGCCTGGGGCTCTCAAGCCTGCTCACCATCTTCTTCTTCTCGCAGGATTCTCTGGCCTCAATGTCGATCAAGATGTTTGAGACCAGCGAGCACTACACGCTGATGTCGATCCCGTTCTTTGTGCTCGCCGGGGCGCTGATGAGCACCGGCGGCGTGGCCAAGCGCATGGTGGTGTTTGCCATTGCCGCGGTGGGTCACTTGCGTGGCGGGCTGGCCATTGCGTCGATTCTGGCGTGCATGCTGTTTGCGGCGGTGTCGGGTTCGAGCCCGGCCACGGTGGTGGCGATTGGCTCGATCGTGATTGCCGGCATGGTCAAAAACGGCTACCCAAAAGAGTTTGCCGCAGGTGTCATCTGCAATGCCGGCACGCTGGGTATTTTGATTCCGCCAAGCATCGTGATGGTGGTGTACGCCGCCGTGACCGAGGTGTCGGTGGGCCGCATGTTCATGGCCGGTGTCATTCCCGGCCTGATGCTGGGCTTCATGCTGATGCTGGCGGTGTATTGGCGCGCTGGCAAGCTCAAAATCAAACCACCCCCCAAGGCCAGTGTGGGTGAGGTGTTGGTGGCTTTCAAAGACTCCATGTGGGGCCTGGCGCTGCTGGTCATCATCATGGGCGGTATCTACGGCGGCATCTTCACGCCCACCGAGGCGGCAGCGGTGTCGGCGGTATATGCGCTGGTGGTGGCGGTGTTCATCTACAAAGACCTGGCACCCAAGCAAATCCCGCATGTGTTTCTCGAAGCCGGGCGCACCACGGTGATGCTGATGTTCATTGTGGCCAATGCGCTGCTGTTTGCCCATGTGCTCACCACCGAGCGCATTCCGCAAACCATTGCCGAGCAGATTGTCGGCATGGGCATGACGCCGTGGATGTTCCTGGCTGTGGTCAACATCATCCTGCTGGTGGCGGGCAACTTCATGGAGCCCACCGGCATCATTCTGATCCTGGCACCGATCTTCTTCCCCATTGCAACCCAGCTCGGCATTGACCCGATTCACCTGGGCATCATCATGGTGGTGAACATGGAGATTGGCATGGTGACACCGCCGGTGGGGCTGAACCTGTTTGTCACCAGCGGGGTCACCGGCATGAGCCTGGTGCAGGTGACCAGGGCAGCCTTGCCCTGGCTGTCGGTGTTGCTGATCTTTTTGGTGATGGTCACCTACATCCCGCAAATTTCACTGTTCTTGCCAGACCTGATTTTTGGCAAATAAGGCCGCAAGCCTGGTTGGCCAGCGCGGCGCTGGCGCCTGATCCCGCGACCGCCGCCGTGGCTTGACGCCGCTCGGCGGCAAACTCAGAGGCGGGCAGTGGAAGAAGTGGGGGCCAGGGGTGTACAGTTGAACTTGAGCTTGATTTAGGTCGGATAAAGCGACTCAAGTCATGCGGGAGCCCCCGGTGGCTGCCGAGTGGTCACCTTTGCCGGCGGCGCTGGCCCAATCTGACCAGTTGGACACCCGGCAAGGGCTGGCAGTGCTGCGCGGCAACACGCCCAAGTACCTGGCCCTGCTGCGCCAGCTTTCCGCCCAGCATGCAGACGATGGCCGGCGCTTGCGCACTGAACTGGCCGCCGGGCAAGCCGATGCCGGGGCACTTGAGGCCGCCCGATGCGCTGGGCGCTGAACTGGATGCGTTGCAAATGAGCCTGAGCGCGCTCGAGCAGATGCTGGCCACATTGCCCGAGGCACCCGCAGCGCCGGCAGTGGAAGCCTTTGACCGCGACAGCGTGCGCGCCGTGCTGGCCCAACTCGAGCCCCTGCTGGCCCGTTTTGACACCGCCTCAGCCGACTTGTTTGACACCCACCGCGCCGGCCTGCTGGCCGCTTTGGGCGCCGATGGGCAGACCCTGGCCAGGCAGTTGGCCAACTTTGACTACCCGGCAGCCCTGGAGACGGTAAAAAACGCCCGGCTTACAAAAGGCCAGGTTGCCTCATAAAACCCGGCACCTCATTTAGGCCGGATCTGCCACATATGGGTTGCTGCGCCGCTCGCGCCCAAACGTGCTCTCGGGGCCGTGCCCGGGGATGAACACCGTGTCGTCACCCATCGGCCACAGGCGATTCTTGATGCTGGCAATCAGCGTGTCATGGTCACCCTGCGGAAAGTCGGTGCGGCCGATCGAACCGGCAAACAGCACATCACCCACAAAAGCCCGCCTGGCCTCGCTTGAGTAAAACACCACATGGCCCGGCGTGTGACCCGGGCAATGCCGCACCGCCAGCGTGCAGTTGCCCACGGTCACGGTGTCGCCGTCCTTGAGCCAGCGCGTTGGTGTGAAGGCCTTGGCCGGGGGAAAACCAAACATCTTGCTTTGCCCGGGCAGGCCGTCAATCCAGAACTGGTCAGCCGGATGCGGGCCAATAATGGGCAGATGCAAGCGCTCAGCCAGCTCGCCGGCGCCGCCCGCGTGGTCGATGTGGGCGTGGGTGAGCCAGATTTGTTCCAGCTTCAAACCCAGGTTTTCAGCCTGTTCGAGCAGCAGGTCGAGGTCGCCACCGGGGTCGATGACGGCCGCCTGCAGCGTTTGGTCGCACCAGACCAGCGAACAGTTTTGGGCAAAGGCGGTGACGGGCACGGTGAGGTAGCGAAACATGGTCTAGGCCCCCGGCTCGGTGCTGACCACCCGGTGCGCCACCAGGTCGAGCGCGGGCTTGGTGTTGCCCTGCTTGTCGGTCCAGACCTTGGGGTTGAGCGAGCCGGCGGCGGCCACCGAGTCGCCGTCACGCAGCGCCAGCAAGACGGTGCAGGGCGCGTCATCAAAGGCGATCAGGTTCACCATCAGGGGCTCACCCTCGCTGCCCTGCGCGCGCACCCGCGCCACCACGTAGGCGCTGT
>NZ_JAABQC010000066.1 GCF_011391645.1 Rhodoferax sp.
ACGATGCGCGGGTGCGCGGTTTGCTGGGTTTTGAGCGCCTGAATGGCGGTGATGGCGGCGTAAATGGCATAACCATCGTCGGCACCGCCACGGCCATAGAGCTTGCCGTCTTCATACTTGGGCGTCCACGGCCCCAGGTCGGAGCGCCAGCCGGTGAATTCGGGTTGTTTGTCGAGGTGGCCGTACATCAGCACGGTCTGATCAGACACCGCCTGGTTGGTGTTGCCAGTGGAGGCCGGCACTTCAAAAAACAGCACCGGCGTGCGCCCGGGCAGGCGAATGATTTCCAGCTTCAGGCCAGCCACCTTTTGCGCCAGTACCCACTCATGGGCGTTTTGCACCACTTTTTCAATCAGGCCATGCTGCGCCCAGTCGGCGTCGAACATGGGCGACTTGGCCGGAATGGCGATGTAGTCGGCGAGCTGCCTGACCAGGTCGGAGTCCCAGGCTTGGCTGACCTGCGTCAGGGCCTGGGTGGCATTCAAAAGCGAGGGTGCGATGCGTGCGTTCATTGAAGTGTCCTTGCGTGGTGCGTCAAACGGATGCCAGATCATGCCACGAAGGCCGGGGCGTGTGCGTGACGTGGCCCAGTAGCCCGGCGCACGCCAGCCACCCGATTAAATCCCCTGCCTTCGCAGTGTGGCGTCGCTAGAATGAGTTGAGCACTCTTTCTCTTGAACCGATCATGATTTTCAAATGGCAACTGACGAAGCTGGTCCCTGCCCTGGTGGCCTTGTTCGGTCTGTGCCTGACCTACATCTACTGGCAAAACGAGGAGCGTGAATTCAAGGCCTTTCGGCAGCATGTTTTTGACGGTGTTGCCGATCAAATGGCCGCCGGCATTCAGCGCAAGTTGTCCAATTTTGAGCTGATCCTCAATGGTGTCAAAGGCTTCCAGATGGGCGCCGAGGTGGTGAGTCGCGACAGCTTTCATGCGTATTACCAGGCCATCGAGAAAAACGTCACCCAGTCGGGCCTGCAGGGCGTTGCGCTGGTTGAGCATGTGCCACAGCAGCAGCTCGCCCACCACATCACTGACGCGCGCAGCCGGGGAATTCCTGATTACCTTGTCAAGCCGCTGGCTGAGCGAGGTTTTTACACCCCGATCACGGTCATCGAGCCTTTGGTGGGGCGAAATCTGAGAGTGCCGGGTTTCGATATTGCGTCCAATCCCGACATCCTTCCCACCTTGGAGCGGGCCCGCGACACCGGCCAGGTGGCAATCACCGGCAAGCTCACCCTGGTTCAGGATGAGGGCCAGCCACAGCCAGCCGTTGTCATGTACGTGCCGATCTTCAAAAGGGCCATGCCGACTGACACGGTGACGCATCGTCAGGGTGCCCTGCAGGGCTGGGTGAGCGGGCCGTTTCGGGTCGGTGACATGATCGCCAGCGTCAAACAACAGCTTCCTGATGATGTGGCGCTGGCTATTTTTGAAGACGAATCCATGTCAACGGCTTCCCAGCTATTTGCAGACGCGCTTGCCAGCAGCACCCCAACCGCCTATGGACTCGCTTTAACGCGACAGCTGGACATTGGCGACAGGCGCTGGACCTTGGCCATGCGTGCATTGCCCGCCTTTGGCGCGCGCTTTGACAATGATCAGGCTCACTTGCCAATTGCCGTGACTGGTTTGGCCATGAGCCTGTTGCTGGGCTGGCTCGCCTGGCTTTTGGCCACCGGGCGGGAACGCGCACTGGCGCTGGCCAACCAGATGACCGGCGAACTGCGCGGGGTCCAGGCGGACCTTGAGGCCACGCTTGACGCCATGCCTGACGTGCTGTTTGAGGTGGGTTTGGATGGCCGCTATTTCAAATACCGCACCTTGAAAACAAGCCAACTGGTGGCGCCACCCAAGGTTTTTCTGGGCAAACTGGTCTCTGACGTGTTGCCAGAGGATGCCGCCCACATTTGTCTGTCAGCACTGCAGGAAGCCCATGCAACCGGATTTTCTTTTGGCAAGGAGATTCATTTCCCGATTGGCAGTCAATGGTATTGGTTCGAGCTTTCCGTGGCCCGAAAAAATACGCCTGGCGACGCTGAGCCGCGCTTCATCGTGATCTCGCGTGACATCACGGAGCGCAAGGAAAGCCTCCAACAGCTGCAATTGAATGCCCAGGTGTTCAATCTTGGCCGCGATGGCATTGTGATCACGGATGAACACAACAAAATCGTTTCGGTCAATCAGGCCTTCACCACTATGACGGGTTACGAGGCCACCGAGGTGATCGGAAAATCGCCCGAATTCCTGAGTTCTGGCCGCCAGAACCAGGCTTTTTTTGATGCGGTCTGGCAAAAAATTCAAGCGCAGGGATATTGGCAGGGCGAGCTCTGGAACCAACGAAAAAGCGGTGAAATCTATCCACAGTGGCTGTCCATCAGCGCGGCCAGGGATGCAACAGGCACCATCAGCAAGCACATTGTCATCTTGGCAGACCTTACCGAAAGCAAGGCCGCGCAAGAACGCATCGACTATCTGGACCGGTACGACAAACTGACCCGGCTGCCCAACCACCAGATTTTGCAGGACCGCACCGCGCTCGCCCTGGCAACGGCCAAACGCGCGGGGAAGTGTGTGGTCATGCTGTTCGTCAACATCGACCGATTTCAAAATATCAATGACTCACTGGGCCGCACCGCGGGGGACCAGGTCATCAAGGCCATCGCGGATCGGCTGACCGGCATTTTGCAAGCCGACGACACGGTTTGCCGCCTGGGGGGCGATGAATTTTGTGTGCTGTGCCCCGCCACCGATGCCGATGGCGCCGCCCATGTGGCGGACCGCATCTTGCGCACCATCAAGCAGCCCGTTGCGCTGGGCGATGGCCAGGAGTTGCGACTGACTGCCAGCATCGGCATTGCGGTTTACCCTGAAAACGGCAGTGATTTTGATCGACTGATTCAATCCGCCGGCGCCGCCCTGGTGCAGTCAAAACAGAATGGTCGCGACGGCTTCAGGTTTTTCACAGACCAAATGTACGGTCGTGCGCATGAGACGCTGATGATTGAAAACCAGCTGCGCCAGGCCTTGGCTAAAAACGAATTTCTGTTGCACTACCAGCCACAAATTGATGCCCAAAGCGGTCGCATCATTGGTGCTGAAGCGCTGATCCGTTGGCAGCACGCCGAGTGGGGTCTGGTGCCACCGGGGCGCTTTATACCAATTGCCGAAAGCAGCGGGCAAATCATGGAGATCGGTGACTGGGTGTTGCGCAGCGTGGTGGCGCAAATCGCACTGTGGCAGCAAGAAGGCCTGGGGGTGGTGCCTGTTGCGGTGAATTTGTCGGCCATCCAGTTCCATCAGACATCGCTGTGCGAGTCGATCGGCGCCACCTTGCACCACAGCAGTTTGCCGTCCGGCTTGCTTGAGCTGGAGTTGACCGAGAGCATTGCCATGACCGACTCCGACTTTACGGCCGATCAGATCAGCAAATTGCATGACATGGGCGTCACCTTGTCGATTGACGACTTCGGCACCGGTTACTCGTCGCTGAGCTACCTGACCCGTTACAAGATCGACAAACTCAAAATTGACCAGTCGTTTGTGCGCGAGCTAAAAACTGCCGATGATGAAAGTGCCATCGTGTGCGCCATCATCAACATGGCCCACGGACTGGGATTCAAGACCATTGCAGAGGGGGTTGAAACCCAGGTGCAACTTGACTATTTGCGCGCGCAGGGCTGCGACGCAATTCAGGGCTACTTGTTCAGTCGGCCGGTCCCAGCCGCGCAGTTTGCCGAGCTTTTGCGTCACCAGGAGATTAAATTTTGAACCTTGACATTGACACCCTCAACCAACGTTTCGGCCTGCCTGGCGCGCTGCATTTTGTGCTGGGCCGCGCGGGTTTGCCGGAAGCTGCAATTCAGACGCCACAGGCCGGCGCGCGCGTGGCGCTGCAAGGTGGGCAGGTGCTGGCATGGCAACCGGTGGGGCAAAAGCCTGTGATCTGGGTCTCCCAGGCTGCCGTGTTTGAACCAGGCATGGCCGTGCGCGGCGGCGTGCCGGTGTGCTGGCCCTGGTTTGGCGCGCGTGAGGGCCTGCCGATGCATGGCTTTGTGCGCACCCGTTTGTGGCAGGCGCGTGAGACCACCCGGGACGCCGCCGGGCAAGTGGTGCTGCGTTTGGGAACGCAAGACGACGCAAGCACCCGCGCGCTGTGGGACCATGCCTTTGACCTGGAACTGGTGCTCACCATCGGCATCAACCTGACCATGGCGCTGATCACCCGCAACACGGGTACCGCAGCTTTCACGCTCACCGATGCGCTGCACAGCTACTTTTACGTGGGCGACATCGCGCACACCACGGTGCAGGGGCTGGACGGATGCGATTACCTGGACAAGGTGCAAAACTTTGCCTCGGCCAAACAATCAGGAGCGGTCGAATTTAAGGGCGAGACCGACCGCATTTACGTCAACACCACGGCCGACTGCGTGATTGAAGACCGGGCACTGCAGCGCCACATTCGGGTCAGCAAAACAGGCAGCAGTTCCACCGTGGTGTGGAACCCCGGGCGCGACAAGGTTTTTGCCGACATGGCCGCGGGCGAATACCAACAGATGGTGTGCGTGGAAACCTGCAACGCCGGGCCCGACCAGATTACCCTGGCGCCGGGCCAGACGCATGCTTTGAGCGCCTGTATTGGTTTGTAGGCGTCGCGCGGGCCAAAGAGCCAAACACCATCGCGGCGAGGGCGCCGCGCCCACAAGATCCAGATGCCTTTGCGCCCCGGCCGGCTCAGGTGCCTTTGAGCGCGGGGTAGTCGGTATAGCCCTTGGCACCACCGCCGTACCAGGTGCTGCGGTCGCTCTCCACCAGCGCCTTGCCCTTGCGCAGGCGCTCGACCAGGTCAGGGTTGCCAATGAAAGGGCGGCCAAACGCCACCAGGTCGGCACCGTCGCCCAGGGCTTGCTGCGCCAGGTTTTTGTCCAGCCCGTTGTTGACCATCCAGGCGCCTTTGCCGGCTGCAGCACGGTAGGCACGGCGCAGGCCGGTGTAGTCAAACGGGCGGTCAGGCAGCTCGCGCGGGCCACCGGTGGCGCCTTCGATGACGTGCACATAAGCCAGCCCAAAGGCAGCCAGCTCGCGCACCACGTAGTCAAACAGGGGTTGCGGGTCGGGGTCAAAGGCATCGTTGGCGGGCGTCACCGGCGACAGGCGAATACCCACGCGCCCGGCCCCCACCGCGCTGGTCACGGCCTGCACCACCTCCAGTAAAAAGCGGGCTCGGTTTTCGATGCTGCCGCCAAAGTCATCGCGGCGCTGGTTGGAGCCGGCTTTAAGGAACTGGTCGATCAGGTAGCCATTGGCGGCATGGATTTCGACGCCATCAAAACCCGCGGTCTGGATGGCGTTGCGCGCGGCGGCCACGTAGGTGTGCACGATGTCTGGCAGCTCGTAGGCTTGCAGGGCGCGCGGCTCGGAGGTGTCAACAAACACCGGCACACCGTCTTTCAGCAGCACGGTTTTGGTTTTGGCGGTGATGGCTGAAGGCGCCACCGGCTGGCCGCCATGGGGTTGCAAACTGGTGTGCGAGACCCGGCCCACATGCCATAGCTGGCAAACGATTTTGCCGCCGGCGGCGTGCACGCTGCGCGTGACGTCTTTCCAGGCTTCGACCTGTTCTTCGGCATACAGGCCGGGCACGTCGGCGTAGCCCTGGCCCTGCTGGCTGATGGCGGTGGCCTCGGTGATGATCAGCCCGGCGCTGGCGCGCTGGGTGTAGTACTGCGCCATGAGGGCATTGGGGGTGGCATCGGGGGCGCGGTTGCGTGTGAGCGGGGCCATCACGATACGGTTGGCCAGCGCCAGTTCCCCGACATGCACGGGGTCAAAAAGGGTGGCGGTGCGGTGTGGCATGAAGGTCTCCAGGTAAGTATTGGCTATCCTTGAAGTTTAAAGGCAGCGCGCCAAAGCCTCGAAGGCCTGAATCGGCAAAGGTCTACCGAACAGGTAGCCCTGGTAGTGGTGGCAGCCCAAAGCGGCCAGAAATTCACGCTGCGCCTGAGTTTCAACCCCTTCGGCAATCACCTGCAAACCCAGGCTGTCGGCCAGGGCAATGATCATCTTGGCAATGGCCGCATCGTTTGCATCAGCCAGAATATGGCGCACAAAGCCCTGGTCAATCTTGAGCTGGTCCAGCGGCAGGCGCTTGAGGTAAGACAGCGACGAATAGCCGGTGCCGAAGTCGTCCAGTGAAAACCCGACGCCGCTCGCCTTGAGCAGTTGCATTTTGGCGGTCACCGCGTCCAGGTTGCTGACCAGCAGACTCTCGGTGAGTTCCAGCTTGAGTTGCTGAGCCCGAGCGCCGGTGCGCGCCAGCACCGCCAGCACCTGGTCGGCAAAATCTTCCTGATGAAATTGCAGCGCACTCACGCTCACGGCCATCGTCAGGTGGGCCAACCCGGGTTGACTGGCCCATTGCACCAGCTGCCTGCAGGCGGTGTCGAGCACCCACACGCCCAAGGGCAGTATCAGGCCTGTCTCTTCTGCCAGCTCGATGAAGTCGGCGGGCGCCACGATGCCGCGCTGCGGGTCTTGCCAGCGCACCAGTGCTTCGACCCCTGTAATCTGCCCCTGCTGATTGACCTGGGCCTGGTGATACAGCAGAAACTGGCTTTGGGCGATGGCTTCGCGCAGGCTGGTTTCCAGTGCGGCCCGGGCGCTGACCACTGCCTGCATGTGCGGGTCAAAAAAGCACAGGGCATTGCGACCCGCCGCCTTGGCCTGGTACATCGCCAGTTCAACACGCTTGATCGAGGCCTCGGCACTGTCCCCGTCCGCGTCAAACAACGTGATGCCCATGCTGACGCTGCCATGGTAGACCTGATCGCGCAACTGATGGGGCAGGCGCAGTGCCTGCAGCAGTTTTTGTGCGGTCAGCTGCGCCTTGGCTGCGGCAGTCACCGAATCAGCGCCCAAATCTTCCAGCATGACCAGAAAGGTATCGCCGCCAAAACGAGCCACGGTGTCGCAGTCACGGAGGTTTTCTGTCAACCGTTGTGCGAGCTTTTGCAACAGCAGGTCGCCGATGTCATGGCCGGCGCTGTCGTTGAGTATCTTGAAGTTGTCGATATCAAGGCACAACAGCGCGCCGCAGCTTTGGTTGCGCTGGCTGGCTGAAATGGCCTGATGCAGGCGATCCTGCATCAGGCGCCGGTTTGGCAAGTGGGTCAGCGGGTCGTAAAAGGCAAGCTGGATGATTTTGCCCTCGGCCTCCTTGCGCTGGCTGATGTCGGTCAAGTTACACACGAAGTGGGTCACCGCATCGTCCGCATCGCGCACCGCGCTGACGATGACCCAGTCGGCATAGATTTCGCCGTTTTTCCGCCTGTTCCAGATCTCGCCCTGCCAGGAACCCGCCGTCTGCAGCGACTGCCACATCAATGACCAGAATTCGGCGGGGTGTCGCTCCGAGCTCAGCAGACTGGGCGACTGCCCAACAGCTTCTGCCGCGCTGTAGCCGGTGGTTTCGGTAAATGAAGTGTTGACACGAAGAATCACTCCCCGGCAATCGGTGATCATCATGCCTTGTTGTGACTCAAAGGCGGTTGCGGCAATGCGCAGCTCTTCTTCGGCTTTGGCCAGCGCGCTCATGTCAGCGTCGATGCAAAACATCACCGATGCCTGGCCACTGACCTCAACCACCGTGTGGCTGGAGTAAACCGGTACCAAGTGGCCCAGTTTATGACGCAAATTCATGCGGCTGGGCGCAATGCCCTGGCCGTTCTCGAACATCCAATGCACCGCGCCCTCCACCGTTGAGCGCATGTCTGGCGGAATGATCAGGTCGAGCAGGTTGCCACCCATGGCCTCGGCGGCGCTGTAGCCATAAATATTCTCCGAGGCCCGATTCCAGTAGATGACGGTGCCGTCCACCAGATAACCCTGGATGGAAATGGCGTCAACGTCTTCAAACAGCTGTTGAAAACGCAAGTCTGTGATTTCTCTGGCGGTATGGATGTCTGGCGGCGAGGTCGGCATGGGTAAGCTTGTCATGGTGCGGGCACCTCCCAAAAGCCCAGTATCGGTTAAATGGAAGAAGCCCGGGACCTAAACTTGATGCCTGATTCCAACAGCATTGGCCGAACCGCGGCACTGTGGTGTGGCCCCCACGGTGGGCGGCCCCTGGGCTCAGTTCACCGCGAATCGCCCCTGGAGGTATTTGATGATGGCGCCCGACTCGAACAACCACTGGCTTTGACCTTTTGCGTCGGTGATCTTGAGGCAGGGCACCTTGACGGTGCCCGCGCCCTTGAGCAGCTCGTCACGGTTTTGCTGGTTGTGCTGGGCATCCAGGCGCTCGATGGGCAGGGACAGGCGCCGCATTTCCTGGCGCACCTTGATGCAAAACGGGCAGGTGGTGAACTGGTACAGCGCCAGGCTCTGGCACTGCTGGTCAACAGCCTGCTGCAACCCGGGCGCTCGCACCACCCCCTTGGGCCGGGACACAAATTCCCATAGCTGCATGAAGGGGCCGAGCACGATGCGCAGGGTTCTGAAAAAGGCTCGAATGATGGGTTTCATGGGTGCAAGATGCCAAGGTGAAAAACGCCTATTTTCACCGACAGCAACCGGGTCGCCGTGGCCAACCACTTTTCAGTGCGGCGGCTGAGTGAATTGACAGGAATCCGCCACCCGCCCAACGTTGGGCTTGGGCACGGCGCTTGCGGCCATTGGTTCCAGCCTTGCCGGGGCAGACGTCATGCCCGCTGGCCGCAGAAAAAGCGAGCTTCATGACGCGCTGCTGGAACGAATATTGCCGCTGTTCGAGGGTCGTGTCTTGTCTTTTGACCCGGCTGCGGCGCGCAGCTTTGCCAAAGTCAACACCCGCGCGCGCGCAGCCGGATGTCCCATCAGCTTTGCCGACGGTGCCATTGCCGCCATTGCCTGCGCCCAAGGCTTCATCCTGGCGACACGCAATGTGAGGGATTTCAGTGGCACCGGCATTGAACTCATCAACCCTTGGACAAGTGCGGCGTAACGAACTTGTCACTTTGGGTCATCTCGCTCTGGCCCAGGTGGTGACCAGTGCGCCCCCGCAGGCAAGGCGCCGTCTGCGATCTGGGCGGGCAACAGGTCATACATAGTGCGTCCGGCACTCATGGCGCCGCATTGACCATCGGGCGGTTGTTGTAACTGGACCATTCATAAATACAAAAACTGGCTCTTCCTGTTGAGCCGTTGATCGGCGACAGTGTGGCCTGGTTTCCATTCAAAAGCCCACCATGTACATTCCCGCCCACTTTGCCGAAACCCGACCCGAAGCCTTGCACCGCATCATGCGCGAGCACCCGCTGGGGATGCTGGTCACGCACGGCAGCGCCGGGCTGGACGCCGACCACATTCCGTTTGAGCTGGATGCCAGTGCGGGAACACAGGGTGTCCTCATCGCGCATGTGGCCCGCGCCAACACGCTGTGGCAGCGTTGCCCCACCGGCACGTCGGTGATGGTGGTGTTCCGTGGTGAACACGCCTACATCTCACCCAACTGGTACCCCAGCAAACACGAGTCGCATCGCCAGGTGCCGACCTGGAACTACGAGGTGGTGCATGCCCACGGCATTCTCACCGTGCATGACGACGAGCGCTTTGTGCGGCGTGTGGTGGCCCAGCTGACCCGCCGGCACGAGGCGACAGAACCCAAGCCCTGGAAGATGGGGGACTCGGCGCCGGAGTACATCGACACCATGCTGCGCAACATTGTGGGCCTTGAGGTCACGCTCACCTCGCTGGTGGGCAAGGTCAAGCTCAGCCAGAACCGGGAAGTGCGGGACCGAATGGGTGCCGCCGACACGCTGGATGCGCGGGGCCACACGGCACTGGCACAGGCCATGCGCCAGGCAGATTAAGCCACCAAAATCGCCCGAAAGTCGTTGACGTTGGTCAGCGTTGGGCCGGTCACGACTGAATCGCCCAGTTTTTGGAAAAAGCTGTGGGCGTCATTGTTGTCCAGGTAACTGCGCGGGTTCATGCCCATTGCCCAGGCCCGGGCAATGGTGTCAGGGGTGAGCAGGGCACCGGCAATTTCTTCGATGCCATCCACACCGTCGGTGTCGCCTGCCAGCGCGTGCACGTTGTCCAGATCGCCCAGCGCCACCGCCAGGGCCAGCAAAAATTCGACGTTGCGGCCACCGCGGCCAGTGCCTTGCGGGTTGCGGATCGTGACCGTGGCTTCACCGCCACTGAGCAGCACGCAAGGCCGCTGAAACGGCTGGCCGTGCAGCGCCACCTGGCGGGTGATGCCGGCCAGCACTTTGGCCACGTCGCGCGCCTCGCCCTCCAGACTGTCGCCCAGAATGTAGGGCGTGATGCCGGCCGCGCGGGCCACCCCGGCAGCGGCGTCGAGCGCGATTTGCGGCGCCGTGATCATGCGCGCCTCGCTGTCTTGCAGGCGCGCGTCACCAGGCTTGATGGTTTCGCCACGGCCGCTTTCCAGCAGCGCGCGAACCGGTGCCGGGACATCAATGCGGTAGCGCGCAATGATGTCCAACGCCTCGGCGCAGGTGGTGGCATCGGTCACGGTGGGGCCTGAGGCAATGTCCATCGGGGCATCCCCCGGCACGTCGGAAATCAGCAGTGTGAGCAGCTTTGCCGGATGGCACAGGGCGCCCAGGCGGCCGCCCTTGAGGCTCGACAGGTGGCGGCGCACGCAGTTCATCTCGGCAATGGTGGCGCCACTGGCCAGCAGCGCGGTGTTGACCGCCTGCTTGTCGGCCAGCGTCAGCCCCTCGCCTGGCGCCACCAGCAGCGACGAGCCGCCGCCGGAAATCAAGGCAATGACCAGGTCATCGGCCGTCAGGCCGGTGACCAGCGCAGTGATGCGCTGCGAGGCCGCCAGACCGGCGGCATCAGGCACCGGATGCGAGGCCTGGATGATTTCGATGCGCTGGCAAGGCTGCTGGTAGCCGTAGCGCGTCACCACCAGGCCTTCGAGCGGCCCCGGCCAATGGGCTTCAAGCGCCATTGCCATGGCCGCCGACGCCTTGCCCGCGCCAATCACAATCGTGCGGCCTTTGGGTGGTGGTGGCAAATGCGGCGGCAGGCACAGCGCCGGCTGGGCCGCCGCGACGGCCGCATCAAACAGGCTGCGCAGCAGGGCGCGGGGATCAGCGGCGGTGGCGTTGGGACCGGACATGGGCGATTCTCAAAAATTAGGGCGTGGAGCCGGATGGTACGGTGAACCCGCTTTCATCGCGCTGGGCCAAGGGCAATCGCGGCGCGGGCGCTGCTCACATCACCGCGCCGACTTGCCAGGGCAAAAATTCGTCGTTGCCATAACCCAGCACTTCGCTGCGCACCTTCTCGCCAGAGGCGTGGCGGATGATCGCGTCGAAAATGCGCTGGCTGATGACGGGCATGGCCGTGCCGGTGATCAGGTCGCCACAGTTCACGTCCATGTCGTCGCCCATGCGTTCAAACAAGGCATTGTTGGTGGCCAGCTTGATGGTGGGCACCCCGGCACAGCCAAAGGCCGAACCGCGCCCGGTGGTAAAGCAAATGATCTGCGCACCGCCGGCCGCCTGGCCGGTGGCCGACACCGGGTCGTAGCCGGGCGTGTCCATGTAGACAAAGCCTTTGGCCTGGACCGGCTCGGCATACAGGTACACGCCGTTGAGGGTGCTGGTGCCGCCTTTGGCCACGGCGCCCAGGGATTTCTCCAGAATGGTGGTCAGGCCGCCCGCCTTGTTGCCCACCGACGGGTTGTTGTCCATCTGGTTGCCGTTGCGTGTGGTGTAGTCCTTCCACCACTGGATGCGGCTGATCAATTTGTGCGCGATCTCCGGGCTGGCGGCGCGGCGCGTCAGCAGGTGTTCGGCACCGTAGATTTCCGGGGTTTCCGACAGGATGGTGGTGCCACCCTGCGCCACCAGCAGGTCGGACGCGCCGCCCAGCGCCGGGTTGGCGGTGATGCCCGAATAACCGTCCGAGCCGCCGCAGTTCAAACCCACAATCAGGTGGCTGACCGAGGCGGGTTCGCGCTGGTAGGTATTGGCGCGCTCCAGCATGGCGCTGACCTGGACAATGCCTTTTTTGATCGCCGCCGTGGTGCCGCCCTCGGCCTGCATCACCAGCTTTTGCAACATGCCTTCCTCGTGGCTTCCCACCATGTCGAGCATGGGTGCAATCTGGTTTTGCTCACAGCCCAGGCCCACGAACAACACTCCGGCAAAGTTCGGGTGCCTGGCATACCCGACCAGCGTGCGGCGCAAGATGTCCATGCCCTCGCTGACCACGCCCATGCCACAGCCCAGCGGATGCGGCAGCGCGATCACGCCGTCGATGTTGGGGTAGGCCGCCAGCCGATCAGCGTTGAAATGGTTGGCAATGGCGCGCACCACGGTGGCCGAGCAGTTCACCGAGGCAATCACCGCAATGTAATTGCGCGTGCCCACCTTGCCGTTCGGGCGTTTGTAGCCCATGAAGGTGGCCGGATGTTCCACCTTGGGCAGATCCTGCACGCCTTGCCCGATGCCGTGGTCGCGCTCGAACTCGCCCATGCCCAGGTTGTGTGAATGCACATGTTGACCTGCGCTGATGTCGGCGGTGGCAAAACCAATGATCTGGTTGTAGCGGCGCACGGCGGCGCCCGACTTGATCTGGCGCGCCGCCACTTTGTGGCCCGGTGGCACCATGTCCGACACCACCAGGCTTTCAACCCCAAGCGTCGTGCCGGGCAACAGTTGCCGGGTGGCGATCAGCACGTCGTCGTTGGCGTGCAAGCGGATGAAAGGCGATTGGGCCATGTCGTTTTCCTCAGGCGGTGGGCACTGGCCCAGGGTAGGTCGGCAGCAAGTTGGGCGAATATACGACAAAATTTCATTTAAAGAAATATTTTTGAAACGTAATTCCAATTTCCCAATGGCAGATGGATCAGGGAGTTTATATCGCCATTAATCAAATCAAAACATTGTTTTAATTTTTATTGAAATCAATTTCAAATTGGTGTAGAGTCCGCACCTATCGATCACATCGACTGTCGCTCAGCCCGGTGACAGCCCTACAAAAGAGACGGAGCAGAGCCCCCATGAAGCCCTTTATGAACGCCGATTTCCTGTTGCCGGACGACTGCGCCAGGCGGCTGTTTCACGACTACGCGGCACAAATGCCGATCCTTGACTACCACTGCCATCTGCCGCCAGCCGACATCGCCAGCAACGCGACCTTCCACAACATGGCCCACGCCTGGCTGGGCGGCGACCACTACAAGTGGCGCGCCATGCGCTCCAACGGCGTGCCCGAGGCCGACATCACTGGCCACGAACCCGACTACACCACCTTTCTGGCCTGGGCCAGAACCGTGCCGCGGCTGGTCGGCAACCCGCTCTACCACTGGACGCATCTGGAGCTGCAGCGCTACTTCGGCATTCATGAAGCCCTGTCGGAAAAAACCGCCCCGGCCATCTGGGAAGCCTGCAACGCCCAGATCGTCACACCCGAGTTCGGCGCCCGCTCGCTGCTGATGCGCATGAACGTGCGCGCGGTCGGCACCACCGACGACCCTGCTGACACACTGGAGCACCATATCGCCTACGCGGCGGTGCGTCAACCGGGTGAACCCGTGATGGTGCCCAGCTTCCGCCCCGACCGCGCGCTGGCCACCGACGACCTGACGGTCTGGAAGACTTATATCGAGCGGCTGGGTGCCGCGGCCAATGTGTCGATTGGTTCCTTTGCTGCGCTGCTGACTGCGCTGGATGCGCGCCATGCGGTGTTCCACAGCCTGGGCTGCCGTGCCTCTGACCATGGCCTGACGGCACCCTTTGCCACTTTCGCCAGCCCGCAGGCACTCGATACCATTTTTGCCAAGCTGCTGGCCGGCACCGCCCTGACCAGCGCAGAGGCCGATGCCTATAAAACGGCCGTGCTGCTGGCCGTGGGCCGCATGAACGCCCAGCGCGGCTGGGCCATGCAACTGCACCTGGCCGCCGTGCGCAACCTCAACTCGGCCATGTTTGCCAAGCTGGGCCCCGACACCGGTTATGACGCCGCCAACGACGAGCAGATTGCGGCCAAGCTGGCGGCCTTCATGAACGCGCTGCAAAGCGATAACCTGCTGCCCAAAACCATTTTGTATTCGCTCAACCCGAACGACCTCGAAGTGCTGGGCACGGTGATGGGCTGTTTTCAGGATGGCTCCAGCCCCGGCAAGATCCAGATGGGCTCGGCCTGGTGGTTCAACGACCACATCGAGGGCATGCGCCAGCAGATGGTGAGCCTGGGCAACCTGGGTCTGCTGTCACGCTTTGTCGGCATGCTGACCGATTCGCGCAGCTTTTTGTCGTTCCCAAGGCATGAGTATTTCCGCCGGGTGCTGTGCGCGCTGGTGGGCGGCTGGATTGAAAACGGCGAGATCCCGCCCGACTTCGACACCTTTGGCGCCATGGTGCAGGACATCAGCTACCGCAATGCCAAGAACTACTTCGCCATTCCCGGCGTGACCGACTGAGACCAAAGCGCCCCCATGCATCTCTGCAACCAACATCTGAACCAACTGCCGGCCGCGGTGCAGCGTCCCCTGTATGACCGCAGCCAGGTGGTGCCCGCCATCGTGCATCTGGGCGTGGGAGCCTTTCACCGCGCCCACCAGGCGGTGATGACCGACGCAGTATTGGCTTCGGGTGATCTGGGCTGGGGCATTGTGGGTGCCGGCCTGATGACCTCCGGGACCAAAGACGCGCTGGCACCGCAAGACGGGCTGTACACGCTGGTGGAGCGCGCTGCCGGTTCAGAGAAGTTGCATGTCATCGGTTCAATCGTCGCGCTGCTGGGCGGCGCGGCCGACCTGGGCCAGGTGCTGGCGCGCATGTGCGCCCCCGGCACCCGCATCGTGAGCCTGACGGTCACCGAAAAAGGCTATTACCTGGACCCGGCCAGCGGCAAACTGCAGTTGCAGGCCCCGGCCATTCAGGCCGACCTGGCCAACCCTGCCGCGCCCCGCACCATTCTGGGCCTGATCGTGCAGGCACTCAAACACCGCAAGGCCAACGCTGTTCCGCCGTTCACGGTGCTGAGCTGTGACAACCTGCCCAGCAACGGCAAGACTGCCAAGGCGGCAGTGCTGGCCTTTGCCCGCGAGGTGGACGCCGACCTGGCCAACTGGATCGAGGCCAATGTCAGCTTTCCGTGCTCCATGGTCGACCGCATCACCCCCGCCACCACCGACGCCGACCGCGCTTACGTGAACGAACAACTCGGCATGACGGACGCCTGGCCGATCGTGACCGAGCAGTTTGTGCAGTGGGTCATCGAGGACAACTTCACCATGGGCCGACCCGACTGGACCCTGGGCGGCGCGGTGTTCTCCAACGAGATCGAAGCCTGGGAAGACATGAAATTGCGCTGCCTCAACGGCGCCCACTCCACCCTGGCCTACCTGGGGCAGTTGACCGGGCGCGAAACCGTGGCTGAGGCCATGCAACTGCCCTTGATCACCGGCATTCTGGACGCCTTGTGGCTGGAAGTGCGCGCGGTGCTCAAGGCGCCGGCCGGGGTTGATCCGGCGGATTATGTCGAGCAGCTCAAGCTGCGCTTTTGCAACCCGGCGCTCAAACACCGCACCGCGCAGATCGCCATGGACGGATCGCAAAAATTGCCCCAGCGTTTGCTGGCCAC